>DASWUU010000015.1:0-2810 GCA_036401515.1 Steroidobacteraceae bacterium | reverse complement strand
ACCACGTGCTCGATGTACGGGTGACGCTCGGCAATCTCACAACGATATTAAAGAAGAGCAATGCGCCGGGGCACTGGAGCGTTGCCGCCGTCGTCGTTAATTGTATAGCTGCGTTGGCACCCATCCGAAACAACAACGTGCGTCAGGCGATCGAAGATCTCATGGCAGCTCACAACGCCCTTGCAGTGGAGCACGAACGCGAAGGAGTGGAAGTACGCGCATTGCCAAATAGCGAGATTACCCAGCCTCTGGCTCGAGCGGGCAGCCGAAGGTAGGCGCTTCAGAAGCCACCTGGCATCGACCCCCGAAGATTTCGCAAAACCTCGATACCCCCAAATCATTTGCCTTGGCAATTCCCAACGATGGCGGGAATTGCCGCGCAAAGCTGTTTTAATATATCGGACCGGGAGCTTGAAATGCAGCAGCGGTATAACGCAGATGTTTCGCGGGGCACTCCAGCGGGGAGCCGCAAACTGGCGTTAGTATGCTTTTTCCTTAGTGCCTTTAGCATGGTCCACACGTGTTTGGCCCATCACAGCTCGGCCATGTTTGATGATAAGAAGACTGTCACCGTCACCGGGACCATCACGCGATTCGAATGGTCCAACCCACACGTGTACATCTACCTGCTGCAGCCGACCGCCGGCGGACAGCCCATCGAGTGGGAAGTCGAATGCAGTCCGCCCTCGATCCTCGGCCGCTTGGGGTGGACTCGGGAAACGCTGCATTCCGGTGATTCAATAACCGTGATAGGGCGACCGCCCAGGGAGCAGGGTAAGTTCGGCTTGCTGCCCAATACCATCAAGCATGGGGATACGATTCTGTTCGATCGAAAGGGCGAGACTGCACAATTGGCGAACGCCGATCCCGCGCACACGCCCACACCCGGCGTCAAAGACGCAGGCATCGAGGGCGTGTGGGTCACCCTGCTGGCGCTCACGGTCGAAAAGTCATTGGACACTGACAAAATGGCGTTGACCACCAAAGGCAAAACCGCGGTCAAGCGCTTCGATGAAAAAACAATGCATCCGGGCGCACAATGCATAGCCAGCCCAGCTCCTTTTTTCATGATCACCCCCGACCTTAAGCGAATCACGAAGGCCGACGGAGTGATGCTTATCGATGGGGAGTTTGACGGAGCGCAGCGCACGATTCATATGGAGGCTGCCCCAAGCTCGGACCCGCCGGACTCAATTCAAGGCTATTCAGTGGGTCGCTGGGAGGGTAGATCCTTGATCATCGACACCACTCATTTTGCATACTCCTGGATGGGAAACTCCTACGGCCTGCCTTCGAGCGCTCGTAAGCACCTGGTCGAGCGGCTGACCCCCGATGCCGACGGCGTGAGCCTCACCTATCACTTCGAGCTTAGCGATCCCGAGTTCCTGGCCGCACCCGTCGCGGGCGATGCGCGGTGGCTGCTGCGGCCTGACCTAGCGTATGCACCGCCCAAGTGCGATCTGGAGAACGCCAGCCGCTTCACGCGTCGGCCGGGCGATCTGAAGTCAAACGTGTCTCAATGACCCTCGCCAAACAATGACGCTCCATACGCTCGAATGAAAAACAGCAGCGTGATGCCCACCGAGAACGCCAAGGTCCCGGCCCGCACAATGCCCGCCGGCGCGCGCCTTCCGGCGTGCGAGCCAACGAAGCCGCCGACTATCGCGCCGACCAAAATCACCAACGCCTGCCGCCATGCCACAGCCTGAGCCGCCATAAAAATAATGACCGCGACCGTGTTGGCCGCGCACACCATCAAGGTGCGCGGCGCATTGAAGCTCTTAAGGGTCCGGTCGTCGAGCAAGCTCCACACTGCCATCATCATGATCCCCACGCCGCCGCCGAAGTACCCGCCATACGCGCCCAGCACGAACTGCACAACCAGGACGAGCGCCGCGCTGAATCGCCACCGGCGCCGCAACAGCTCCCCCGTGCGGCGCCCAAAGGCCAGCGCCACCGTCGCCGCCGCCAGCAGCCACGGTAAGATGAGGTCGAACGTGCTGATGGGCGTCCGCAATAACAATAGCGCGCCGATGGCCCCGCCCAGAAATGTCGCAAGCACCAGGCTTCGCAACGAGACAGGCCCAATCGGCCCTAGGCCATCGCGATAGTTCCAAGCGCTGGTGATCTGCCCCGGGAAAAGCGCCACTGTGCTGGTGGTGTTCGCCGTCACCGAAGGAACGCCGCTGGCGATCAAGGCCGGCAGCGTGACGAACGATCCGCCGCCGGCGAGCGCGTTCATCGCTCCCGCGATCACCCCCGCTCCAGCCAGCATAATCGTGCCGTGCGCTACCAAAGCGCTTCCGCAGCGCTGCTCACTCCGAACACGCCAATCTGCCGCCGCCACACTCGCGCGCACGCGGCGCGATTAATAGTCATGGAGTCCTTGCTGCTAAATCTGGAGGTTATGTAACGCCTAAACTTGAAGTTTCCTGACAATGCCTCGCGGTCGCGGTTAGTCTAGCAATATCTTTTCTTCTCGGGCGCGCCAAACGTGAGCGGAGTCTTGTTGCAATCGGTCATCACCTGCCCCGCGTGCGGCCATCAGCATGAGGAAACCATGCCCACCGACGCCTGCCAATAGTTTTATGAATGCAGCGGCTGCAAGACGCTGCTCCGTCCCAAGCCCGGCGACTGTTGTGTTTTTTGTTCTTACGGCAACATCGCCTGTCCACCCATCCAAGAGCAGCGCGGCTGCTGCCACTAACAGACCAAGAAACCGAATGTCCAACCCTATGTCCTTTGACCTTCAGGAGCTTCACGACGCCGCGGAACTCGTTTACCGCGTCATGCCCCCGACGCCTTTGTAC
>DASWUU010000014.1:0-3272 GCA_036401515.1 Steroidobacteraceae bacterium | reverse complement strand
CGTGCTGGAAAACATGATTTTGAACCGCGAACTCAACAAGCAGGTATATCCCGAGGGGCGCCCCGTCCAAGAGGGCTGGATCTCCTCGTATTTCGGGCGCCGCGCCGACCCCTTCACCGGTTATTCGGCGATGCACAAGGGACTGGACTTTGCAGGTCCCGAAGGCTCCAAAATCATGTCGGTTGCGGCGGGGGTGGTCACTTACGCCGGCGACCGGGCCGGGTTTGGCGAGATGGTCGAAATCAATCACGGCAACGGGCTGTCGACCCGCTACTGCCATAACGAAAAACTGCTGGTCAAGCAGGGCGACATGGTACGCAAGGGTCAGGATGTGGCGCTGATGGGCTCAACCGGCCATTCGACCGGTCCGCATGTACATTTTGAGGTGCTCAAAAATGGCGTGCAGGTCGATCCCGTGCGCTTTATCGGCGAGGAACGTTAGCCTTCTAGCCTAGCCCCTTGAAAAAGGCCGGCGGAGAAACGATTTCCAGCTCTCCCGGTCTATCCGTACAATACCCAGTTTTCTTGAAGGACCCTAAGAGCGTGTGGAAGCTTCTGACGCAAGTATTTGGCAGCCGCAATCAGCGCCTCGTTAAGGAGCTGAGCCGCACCGTCGCGGCCATCAATGCCCTGGAGCCTAAGCTCAGCGCTCTACAGGATGAGGATTTCCCCGAGAAGACCCGGGAACTCAAAGCCCGCTTCGCCGCAGGCACGCCGCTCGATGCGTTGATTCCCGAAGCGTTTGCGCTGGTGCGCGAATCCTCGCGCCGCAAGCTGGGGCTGCGCCACTTCGACGTGCAGCTCATCGGCGGCTTGGCGTTGAATGCCGGCAAGATCTCCGAAATGCGCACCGGCGAGGGCAAGACGCTGATGTCGACGCTGCCGGCGTACTTAAATGCCCTCACCGGCGAGGGCGTGCATGTCGTCACGGTCAATGAATACTTAGCGCAGCGCGATTCGGAGTGGATGGGCCCGGTGTTTCGTTTCTTGGGGTTGGAAGTGGGCGTGATCAAGAACGCGCAGTCGCCCGATGAGAAACGAGCGGCCTATTCCTGCGACATCACCTACGGAACCAACAATGAGTTCGGATTCGACTATTTGCGAGACAACCTCGCATTTCGTCTCGAAGACCGGGTGCAGCGCAAGCTGTCCTTTGCGATCATCGATGAAGTCGACTCGATCCTGATCGACGAGGCGCGAACGCCTCTGATTATTTCAGGTCCCGCCGAAGAGAGCACCGAGCTCTACATCAAGATCAACGCACTGATTCCGCGCTTGGTGAAGCAGAAAGAGGAAAACGGCCCCGGCGATTATGCGGTCGATGAGAAGACCAAGCAGGCGACCCTGACCGAAGACGGCCACGAGAAGGTCGAGCAATTGATGGCCGAGATCGGACTGCTGCGCGAAGGCGACAGCCTTTACGATGCGACCAACATTCGGCTGATGCATCACTTGAACGCGGCGCTGCGGGCGCATTCGCTCTACAAGCGCGATGTCGAGTACATCGTGCGCCAAGGCGAAGTCATCATCGTCGATGAGTTCACGGGCCGCACCATGCAGGGCCGGCGCTGGTCCGACGGACTGCACCAGGCGGTGGAGGCCAAAGAAGGCGTCAAAGTGCGCGAGGAAAATCAGACCGTCGCCTCGATCACTTTCCAGAACTATTTCCGGCTGTATTCGAAACTGTCGGGCATGACCGGCACCGCCGACACCGAGGCGTTCGAGTTCCAGCAGATTTATGGGCTCGAGGTGGTCGTCATCCCGACCCACAAGCCGATGATCCGCAACGACAAGTCGGATCTGGTATTTCTCTCCGAACAGGATAAATTCCAGGCCATCCTCGAGGATATCCAGGACTGCGTGAAGCGCGGTCAGCCGGTGCTGGTGGGCACCACCTCGATCGAGGCCTCCGAGCGCATCGCCAAGCTGTTGCAAACGGTGCAAATCCCTCACGAGGTGCTGAACGCCAAGCAGCATGAGCGGGAGGCGCATATCGTGGCCGAGGCGGGGCGCCCCGGCGCTATCACCATCGCCACCAACATGGCCGGCCGCGGCACCGATATCGTGCTGGGCGGCAGCCCCCAGACGCAGATCGATGCGATCGAGAATCCCAACGAGGCCGACTTGAAGGGGATTCACGCGGCCTGGCGCGAACGCCATGAGCAAGTGATCAGCGCGGGTGGCTTGCACATCATCGGCACCGAGCGGCACGAATCGCGGCGCATCGATAACCAGCTGCGTGGCCGCTCCGGCCGCCAGGGTGATCCGGGATCGAGTCGCTTCTATTTGTCGCTGGAAGATAATTTGATGCGGATTTTCGGCGATCCGACGCGCATGAAGGCCCTCATGACGCGGGTCGGTATGAAGGCCGGCGAAGCGATTGAGAGCGGCATGCTGACCCGTCAGATAGAGCGCGCGCAACGCCGGGTCGAGCAGCACAATTTCGATGCGCGCAAACAGTTGCTGGAATATGACGACGTGGCGAATGATCAGCGCCGCGTCATTTATCAGCAGCGCACCGATCTGATGGGCGCGGAGAATGTGGCGGACGCGATCAAGGGCATCCGCGAGGATGTGGCTGCGCAGTTGGTGGACCAGTACATTCCCGCCGGTGCGTCGGAGGAGCAGTGGGATGCCAAAGGGCTGGCGCAGGCCATCGAGCGCGATTTTGGTCCGACGCTGCCCATCGTCGATTGGGTCAAGGCGGAAGAGTCGTTCGCGGCCCAAGGCCTGAGCAACAAGATCGTGGCTGCGCTGGAAGAGGCCTACAACCAGAAAGAGATCAATGTGGGTCCGCAGGTGATGCGCTATATCGAAAAGGAAGTGATGCTGCGCACCCTCGATCAGCATTGGCGCGAGCATTTGGCGGCCATGGATTACATGCGCCAGGGCATTCATCTGCGCAGCTATGCGCAAAAAAATCCCAAGCAGGAATACAAACGCGAGGCGTTCGAGCTGTTCTCCGGCATGCTGGATCGCATCAAATTCGATACCGTCACGACGGTGTCGAAAATTCAGGTGCGCAGCCAAGCCGAGATCGAACGCGAGGAACTGGAACGCCAACAGCGGCTCGCGCGCGCATTGCAGGCGCAGCATGCCGATGCGATTTCGCCGATTGCACCGCCGGGCATGGATGAGCAGGGGGGGCCGCCAGGGCCGGGCGCACCCGGCGGCAACGTCATGGAACTGGAACCGCGTGGGGCCGCGCCCGCGGCCACGCCGTTCGTCAGAGCGGTGCCCAAAGTGGGCCGCAACGAGCCGTGTCCTTGCGG
>DASWUU010000013.1:0-4574 GCA_036401515.1 Steroidobacteraceae bacterium | reverse complement strand
CGCGGTCGGCGTGGGGATCGGCGCATCCATGACCACCTTGACGGTGTTTCGCGCCATGGATGGCGATCCCATCCCGCAAAAGTCGCGGCAGCTGTTTGCAGTGCAGATCGACAACTGGGGCCCTGCCAGCAAGTCCATCGTCACCGGCGATGCGGAACACTTTCAGCCGCAGATAAGCTACATCGACGCGACCGGCTTGATGAATGCCCAGGCTGCTCACAGGCAATCGGCAATGTATGTCACCGGCGCGGCACTGACTCCTGCGAATCCGGACCTGCTGCCTTTTCAAGTGCAAATTCGCGCGACTTATACGGATTTCTTTTCCATGTTCGACACTCCTTTTCTATTCGGCGGGGCTTGGAGCGCTGCCGACGATAAAAATCACGCCGAGGTCGCGGTGATTTCGCGTGAACTCAACGACAAGGTTTTCAGCGGTGCAAATTCAGTCGGTAAGACCATCAGCCTTGACGACCATGAATATCGGATCGTCGGCGTGATGGGTCGGTGGGAGCCAATCCCGAAATTTTACGACCTCAACAACGATACTTATGGAAAGGGAGAAGAAGTCTACCTGCCGTTCACGCAAGCGATAGATCGTCAAATGCCGAGCTGGGGCAACAACAATTGTAACGGCAGTGTCGGTACGCCAGGGTGGGAGGGCCGGCTGCGTTCCGAATGCGTGTGGTTGCAGTTTTGGGCGGAATTGCCCACCGCAGCGGACGTCGAACGGTATCGTTCCTTTTTGAATAGCTATGCCTCCGATCAGCAGCGTTCAGGCCGCTTTACCTGGCCCGCGCACACGCGAATCCGGGATGCACGCGAGTGGCTCGTCTACCAGCACGCGGTTTCGGATGAGGTTCGGATTTTGGTGCTGGTCAGTTTCAGCTTTCTGCTGGTGTGCCTGCTCAATGCCATGGGATTGATGCTGGCGAAAATCATGGGGCGAGCGGGCGATATCGGGGTGCGAAGAGCACTGGGCGCCAGCCGTCGCGCCATTTTTGGACAGTGCCTGATCGAGGCTGGGGTGGTCGGGCTTGCGGGCGGCCTGCTCGGTCTGGCGCTGACCGCGCTCGGGCTTATGGGCTTGCGTTCCTTACTGTCCGAGGATGTGACACGCCTAGCTCACTTCAGTCCTTCGGACATTACCATCGCCGTGATTTTGGCGGTGGTCGCGACCACGCTTGCCGGCTTGTATCCCACGTGGCGCGCGGCGCAAGTCCAACCGGCCTGGCAGCTCAAAGCTCAATAAAGGAGCGCTTATGCAATTTCGTCCCATCATCTCCGCCATGCGCCGGAATAAAGTAGGCGCCATCCTGATCGCAGTGCAAATGGCAATTACCTTGGCGATTCTATGCAACGCCTTGTTCATCATCGAGCAGCGGGTTGCCTCGACTAACCGGCCCACCGGGGCGGACGAGGCCAACGTCATCGTGATCAGGAACCAATGGGTGGGCAACCCGCCGGATCTGTCGGCGCGCCAGCAGGGAGATCTGGCGGCTTTGCGATCCCTTCCCGGCGTGCAGGATGCCTTTGCGACCAACACGTATCCCTTGAGCGGTGGTGGCTCGACTACCGGTCTTAGCCTGCAGCCCGATCAGAAAAACGCGAGCGCGTTGGCATCCATTTATTTTGGCGATGAACATGCGATTGCGAGTTTGGGCCTCAAATTAATTGCCGGACGCAACTTCAATTCGGATGAAGTCGTGGACAAGGTGGGCTACACGGACTTGAAGCCCCCGACGGGGATCATCGTCACCCGGGTTCTCGCGGAGAAACTATTTCCCAATGCGAACGCAGTGGGTCAGAGCATTTACGAGGAATCTCTCAAGGGTCAGGTGCCTATCGTCGGAGTCGTCGAGCGATTGCAAGTGCCGTGGGTGTCCGCAGGTGGATGGGGCAGCAAATTTAACGATAGCTCCCTGATCGCGCCGTTCCACTTTTTGAGCTCTTATCCGACTTATTACATCGTTCATGCCCAGCCGGGCCAAGCGATGTCGGTGTCGCAGGCCGCACCGAAGAAGCTTTTCGATATCAGCCGTGCGCGCGTCATTCAAAAGACGCAGACGCTCACCATGGCGCGCGCCGAGGCCTACAAGGACGATAAGGGCTTGGTGGTCATCTTAAGCGTCGTGTGCGCTGCGTTAGTCGCCGTTACGGCGTTCGGCATCGTCGGCCTCACCAGTTATTGGGTGGCGCAGCGGCGACGGCAAATCGGCATTCGCCGTGCCTTGGGCGCCACCCGCAACGCCATCGTCCAATATTTCCAAACCGAGAATCTCCTCATTGCGGGTGCCGGTGCGGCATTGGGCGTCGCCCTTGCGGTTTCCCTGAATCTTTGGATGGTCAATACCTTCGCGATGGAGCGGCTGCACACGAGCTATGCGCTCATCGGCGCGATCGTCGTGCTGCTGCTCGGCCAGGCGGCGGTGCTTTGGCCGGCATTGAAAGCGGCATCGATTCCGCCGGCCTTGGCTACGCGCGCCGCTTGAACCGAGGATCCGCGAATATATGTTCGCCTATTACTTCCGACTCGGGCTTCGCAGTCTCAGGCGCAATGTGGTGCTGACGAGCTTGATGATCGTGGCCATCGCGGTGGGCATCGGCGCCTGCATGACGAGTCTTACGGTGTTTCGCGCGATGTCGGGCGACCCCATACCGCAAAAATCAAGCCAACTTTTCGCCCCGCAGATTGACAACTGGGGCCCCGACAAGCACAACGGGGGGGAAACTCATGATGGTTTGGAACCCCAGTTGAGCTACATCGACGTCTTGGGATTGATGAGGGCGCACGCGGCCAAACGCCAGACGGGAATGTTTGCAACCCTGCAACCGTTGCGATCCACGGATCCCGCACAAAAGCCCAAGAAAATATTTGTGCGCGCAACCTTTACCGATTTCTTCCCGATGTTCGATGTGCCATTCAAATTCGGCAAGGCATGGCCCGCATCGGACGATGATAATCGAGCCGCCGTCGTGGTCCTCAGCCGCGAAATGAACGACAAGCTGTTCGGCGGCAGTAATAGCGTCGGCAAGACCATCCGCCTCGACAACGAGCCCTATACGGTCAGCGGGGTGCTGGATGACTGGAGACCGTTGCCGCGTTTTTACGATCTGGCAATCCGGCCCTTTGGTGACGGCGACGCCTTGTTCGTGCCCTTCACCCGCGCCATCGACAAACATATGGGAAACGTCGGCAGCACCCAATGCAACGGCGATGTCGATGGGGGTTGGGAGGCGCGGTTGCGGTCGGACTGCGTTTGGCTGCAATTCTGGGTGGAACTTCCGACGCAGGCCGACGTACAAAAATACCGCGCGTTTCTCAACAGCTATGCCGGGGAACAGCAGAGCCTAGGCCGCTTTCACTGGCCGCCGCACACCCAACTGCGAGATGTCAATCAATGGCTGCGGTACCGGCATATCGTGCCCAACGAAGTGCGGATTTTGGTGCTGGTGTCATTCGGATTTCTGCTGGTGTGCTTAATGAACGCGATGGGACTGATGCTCGCGAAAATAATGGGGCGTGCCGGCGACATTGGCGTGCGTCGCGCGCTCGGGGCGAGCCGGCGCGCGATATTTGCGCAATGTCTCATCGAGACCGGTGTCGTGGGGCTGGCCGGGGGCGCTTTGGGACTTCTGCTCACGGCGCTGGGCCTGCTTGCGGCGCGCTCCCTGTTGACCAAAGAATTCGCCGCGTTGGCACGACTGGATTGGGTGGATACCGGCGTGGCTTTGCTGCTCGCGCTGGGCGCTACGGTGCTTGCCGGGCTGTATCCCACGTGGCGGGCGGCCCATGTACAGCCTGCTTGGCAGCTCAAGGCTCAGTAAGGAGTCACAATGGAATTGCGCCCGATACTCTCCGCCATGCGCCGTAATAAGTTCGGCGCTTTGCTCATCGCCACACAGATGGCGGTCACCCTGGCGTTTCTGGCCAATGCGCTGACATTGGTCGAGCAGCGTATGGCATGGAGCGATAGGCCTTCAGGCATCCAAGAGCGCGACATTTTTGTGATTCACACGGAGATGGTCGATCACCCGAGCGACCTGGCGGCACGCCAATCCCGGGACGTCGAGGCGTTGCGCTCGCTGCCGGGGGTGGTTGATGCCTATCCGACCAACATGTATCCCATGGAAGGAGGCGGATGGGTTGAGTCGGTCAGTTTGACCCCTGATCAAAAGATCCCTACCGCGATTGCTGCCCACTACATGGGGGACGAGCACGCTTTGCATACCATGGGATTGAAGCTCATCGCCGGGCGAAATTTTTCCCCTGATGAAATCACGAATCGGACCGACAGCGAGGTAGCGTCGCCGGCCGGTTTCATCGTGACCAAGACATTGGCCGCGAAGCTGTTTCCGGGCGGTAGTGCGCTGGGGCAACCCATTTTTCTCGAGCATGACAAACCCGTGCCCATCATCGGTATCGTCGAACGCCTGCAATCCCCTATGACCAACGCTACCGGATACATCAGCACGTTCGCCGAAAATTCCGTGTTGTCGCCCTATCGCCTGATCGGCGAGTCCAACGTGTACATGGTACGCACGCAGCCGGGCCAGGTTGACGCCGTCACGAAGGC
>DASWUU010000012.1:0-1982 GCA_036401515.1 Steroidobacteraceae bacterium | reverse complement strand
CATGGTGGCGGCTCTCGCCAGCGCCGATTTCGTGGCGATGCCCATCGAGCTCGAGGAGTACTCAACCCAAGCGGTGAAGGACATGCTGCAAACCGTATTCGGCGTGCGCGAGCAATGGAACCCTCGATTGAAGTTCTTAGGGATGATTGCCAATCGCTTCATGCACAACTCCGTGCGGCAAAAGGCGGCCTTGCGCGAGTTGCTCGAGAATTATCAGCCCTACGTGCTGCCGTTCAAAATCTCGACGCGCGCGGCTATTCCGCGGGCACTGGAGGAAGGCCGCGGGGTGTGGCAGCTCGCCACGCCAGCGGCAAAGGATGCGAGCACCGAGGTGCTGCAGGCCTTTGAGGCGTTGCTCAAGGGCATGGGCACCGTGACCCAAGATGCGCAAGGCGCGGTCGCATGATCGGACTCGATGGGCTCAAAGAATTCGACGTTGCGGAACTTAGACGCAATGCCCGCGGCTCGACTGGGCAACCCTGCGAGCTGCCGATCGGCAAGATCTACCCAGATCCTAAGAACATCCGCACCCAGTACAGCGAGGCGGCGATCGCGGAGCTGGCGCAGACCATTCGGGTCGATGGCTTGCTTCAGGCAATCACGGTGCGCAGGCATCCGGACATGGCGGGTTGTTACATGATCAGTTTTGGCGAACGCCGTTGGCGAGCGGTGCGCCTTCTTGGGCGCAGCAGCATTGCGGCCGTGATCGACAATGCGTTTGATCCCTATCGCCAGGCCATCGAGAATTTGCAGCGCGAGGATCTGACACCGCTGCAAATTGCTGAATTCGTGGCCGGACGAGAGGCTGCCGGTGATTCCCGCACGGTGATTGCGAAGCGGCTCGGCAAATCCAAGTCCTTCATCTCGGAGCTTGCCCAACTCTCCAGCGCTCCGGAGCTGATTCGCGAGGCCCTCCAGTGCTCGCGGATCGACACCCGCTCCGCCTACCTGCTGGCTCGCCACTTTCAAGAACGCCCCGAAAAAGTGACTGCCCTGCTGTCTGGGACTGCGCTCCTCAGCCGCTTGGAGGTCGCGCGCGAATTCAATGATTCAATCGACGTCGATGCATGCGAGCCGGCGGCCGGGCCGCAGCGCCTGCGCCGCCCACACCGGCGCGACTACAACGCGCTCGCGGTGCAGGTGGGTGGTCGCACGGGGATCATGAGCTTCGAGCCGGGGCAGCCCTGCAATGAGGCCACGGTGCGGTTTGCGGATGGTTCCAAGGAAACGGCCGCGTTGAGCAAGATTTCGTTGAAGCATTGGGTGCGCCAGTGACAGCGAAAATGACCCCTCAACCGTGGTTCGACGCCGGCCGAGTATCGGCTCACGTGGCCGCCGGCATTCTGCTGCTGGCACTGCGCGCCGCCGCCCTCGCCCTCTTCGTTGTCATGTCACTCGCCGAGCCGTTCCACGCAGTGGCCCTCGGGGGCTTATCTCTCGCGTGTTTCTTCGTCGCCGTGTTCTTCGGCTTTATTTTGCAGGCGCCATTTCACCATCGTTGGTTTGTTCTCGGCGCCTCAGTCGCCCTCCTGGTGCTGTATTTGCTGTACCGCTGCGTGATGCTCGGCGTGCAGAAGCTTTTGTACGAGACGTGACAGAACCCATGAGGTGCGCGCCTCGTAGCGCGAGTTGCCAGCGGGCGATAGCGATCAAAGGCTGTGGCGTTAGAGAAACTGATTGTCGACGAGACGAGCGTAGGCGCTAACGGAAGATATGAAGGTGGGGTTAGCCCAGCCACGCAAAAACACGGGTTTTCGGCAGGAATTCCACGCTTCCTCGGCGAGCTATTCGCGGCCACACGGAAGAGCTGCACCCCCCTGCCCTTCCGGTTCCGGCCCCAACGGCCGCGTTCTCCTACCTTCACGATCTCCCTCTTCTGCCGCTGCGCGGCCTAACGCACTTGGCTCAACAGACTGCGCGCAGCGTTGAGTTCGGCCGTTAGCCTCATGACGCGCTCCTGAAGCGCGCGAATCTCGGAGGCA
>DASWUU010000011.1:0-24918 GCA_036401515.1 Steroidobacteraceae bacterium | reverse complement strand
TCGCGAGCAGCACAAGACCATCGTTATGGTCACTCACGATCCGAAGGCGGCGCAGCGCGCGACGCGACAGCTTCACCTCGACAAGGGTCGTCTGATCCAGACTGACACAATGGTGGCGGCATGAAGTTCTTCCCCTTAATCTGGACGAGCTTGTGGCGAAAGAAGGCGCGCACGATCTTTACGCTGCTGTCGATCATGATCGCATTCTTGCTGTTCGGATTACTGCAAGGTGTAAATGCGTGGCTGAATTCATTTGGCAGCGGATCCCATGCAAATCGCGTGTATGTCGTGAGTCGGGTAAGCCAAATGCAGCCCTTACCGAGCGCGTACTTGAGTCAGATCAAGCAGATTGCGGGGGTCCGCCAGGCAACGTACATCGCCGGCATTGCCGGCTTTTATCAGGAAAAGAGCAACAACTTGCTGGCCTTGGCCACCGACGTAACGACATTCTTTTCTCTCTATCCGGAATGGCGAGTAGCCCCTGAGCAGCTTCAGGCCATGAGCCGCACTCGCGCCGGTGCCATCGTGGGTGTACCGCTCATGCGAGCTTTCGGCTGGAAGATCGGGGATCGAATACCGCTGCGCACCTCGATGGTGAAGCAAGATGGCAGCGGCGACTGGGATTTCGAGATTGTCGGCACTTATGATGTCCCCAGCTCGCGTGCGGAGGCGAACCGCATCCTCGTGAACTATGACTACGTCGATGAGGCTCGCCGCCTCGAGCGCGGCACCGCCTGGGCGTTTGTGGTCGCAGTAGACCCTCCAGCGCGGTCGGCGGAAGTCTGTGCTGCAGTGGATGCGCTATTTGTAAACTCGACCAATGAGACACTCACGCAAGACGAGAAGGCGTACGTCCAAGGTCAGCTCAGACAATTGGGCGATGTGAACTTGATGGCTAATGCCATCGTCGCCGCCGTGCTTTTCACACTTCTTTTTCTCACTGGCAATACCATGATGCAATCGGTGCGGGAGCGGACGCCTGAGCTGGCCATCCTTAAGACGGTAGGCTTCTCGGGTCGCTCCGTGACGGCATTGGTGCTGATCGAGTCGGCGCTGCTCTGTGTGCTGGCTGCGGCGCTTGGCCTCGCCCTCGCTGCGGCCGTTTTCCCGGTAACCGCCGCACTCGGGCTCGGGGGCTCCGCGTTGCCGCTCAAAGTAGTGGCCGCCGGATTAGCGATAGCGGTTGTGCTGGCGATCGCGAGCGGCCTGCCTCCCGCTTGGCGCGCACAGCGTCTGGTCATCGTCGATGCACTGGCGGGGCGCTGAAGGGTCGTTATTATGAGCGTGCTGAAGCAGATCGCCTCGGTCACTCTGATGAACATCAGGAGCGTGCCGCAACGACTCGGCGCCTCAGCAGTGATTGTCATCGGCATTGCCGGTGTGGTCGGCGTGCTGGTGAGCATTCTTGCCATGGTCGCGGGTCTATCGCAGATGATGAGCAGCACAGGGCGCGCGGATCGCGCCATTGTTGTAAGTACAGGCGCAAGCTACGAAACCTTGAGCAACCTATCGCGCGCAGCGGCCCAGGTCATCGCGGATGCCCCAGGCATCAAACACGGAATTGACGGCGAGCCGCTGGCGTCGGCCGAAGCCTTAGCTATCGTAAGGTTGCCGCTTAAGCAGGGTAGTAATAGCGGCAATGTCTCGCTACGCGGCGTCAGTCAAGCTGCCCTAGAAGTTCGTCAGGAAATCCGATTGGTCGAGGGCCGCCTATTTGGACCCGCTGTACGCGAGGTGGTCGTTGGCCGCTCTCTGCAACGCCAGTTTCGAAATCTCGAGCTCGGCAAGCAGGTCTCCCTGCGAGGTGCTGAATGGACGGTGGTCGGCGTATTCGAAAGTCACGGTGACCAACACGAGGCGGAAATGATAACGGGCGTGCAGACATTGCAGTCGGCCTTCGAAAGGAGCACGTTTCAATCGGTTGCGGTGCTGCTCGAATCCGCGGATTCTTTTGCGCAGTTCAAGGCGGCATTGACAGAGAACCCATCGCTGGCTGTCGATGCCATGCGCGAGGCCGACTACTACCGTCAACAATCTCAGGCATTTTCTCGCCTGCTGTCGGTCGTAGCCTATTTGATCGGCGGTATCATGGCGGTCGGGGCTGTATTCGGCGCACTCAACGCCATGTATTCTGCCATCAGCACGCGCACAGTCGAAATCGCGACGCTGCGAGTGCTGGGATTTGGCGCCTCGGCGGTCATCGTATCGGTTTTCGCTGAAGCGTTGCTGCTGGCAATCATGGGCGGAGTGTTAGGAGGGTGCATCGCCTGGCTCATGTTCAACGGGCATGCCGTCAGTACGACCGGCGGCGGACTGACGCAGCTCTCTATTCCTTTCTCCGTTGACTTGAATCTGATCGGGATTGGAGTGTTTTGGGCCTGCATTATCGGCATGGTCGGCGCCTCTTTTCCAGCGATCCGCGCCGCGCGAGCGCCGTTGGCCGCCGCGTTGCGTGGAATCTAGATTACCGGATCGTCAAAGGATGCGGATGAACGACCCCGAACCGCCGATCGCCGCGCCCAGGTCGCAGCTGCTCTATTGGACATCCCAATTGACGGGCTGGGGAATGTTGACTGTGGGGCAATTCATCGGCGCCGTCACCATTCTTGAACTTCCTTGGGTCCGTCTCGCGCTGGAGTTGCTGCTTCTTCACGGCGTGGGATTGGGCCTCTCTCACTGGCTTCGAGATTTCGTGCGCCGCCATCATTGGCGCGGCCTCAGGCTCCGCAAATTAATCTGGCGCATCGTCATTGCGGGATTCTTGTTGGGTATTCCACTCGGTATCGTTACGCAATTCACCGACGTTGCAGCCTTGCACGATCCTGGGCCATTGCTTAAGGAATACGCTCCAGCCCTCAGTTTCCATTTAGCGCTCTGGGTCTCGATTGCCTTGCTGATCGTGAATTGGGCCCTCGTTTACATCATATGGCTGGCGATTTACTTTGCCGCGATCGGAGTGCGGGAGCACCGTTCGGCGAAACTGAGACAGTCCGAGCTGGCGCGCGCGCTGCACCTGGCCGAACTGCGTTTGCTAAAATCACAGCTTAATCCACATTTTCTGTTTAACGCGCTGAACACCGTGCGCTCGCTAATCGCCGATAACCCTTCGCGCGCGCAAAGCGCAGTGACGCGCCTGGCGAATACGCTGCGGTATACTCTACGCTCTCGGCAAGAAGAGCTGGTCACGCTTGCGCAAGAAATGGAAATCGTTTCGGACTATCTTGAGCTGGAGTCGATGCGATTCGAAAACAGACTGCGTATCGAGAATCATGTTTCTCCTGACGCCGCGGGCGTGCACATCCCTGTGATGCTGCTGCAGAGCTTGGTAGAGAACGCGATCAAGCACGGCATCGCCGAGTTGCCCGCAGGTGGGTTACTGCGCATTTACGCCGTTTTGCGAGACGAGTTGCTCATTCTGGAAGTAGAGAATCCGCGGCCGCCAGCGCCAGCTTTTACGGCGCATGAAGGCGTCGGTTTGCGCAACGCGCGTGATCGATTGAGGCTTCTGTTCGGCGCGAATGCCAGTCTTGATCTCGATCTGTCCGAACCCGGCGTTGCAACGGCGCGATTGCGTATTCCTCAACAAAAATGAAAGCGATGATTATCGACGACGAGCCACCGGCCCGCCGCGAATTGCGGCGCTTATTGAGCGATTTCTCTTGGGTGGAGATTGTTGGCGAGGCGGGCGAGGTCGAGCAGGCCGCAGGAATGGTCGAATCGCTTTCCCCGGATTTGCTCTTCCTCGATATTCAAATGCCAGGCGGTTCCGGGTTCGATCTGCTTGCCCGCCTAGATCACTTGCCCGAAGTGATCTTCACAACTGCGCATGATGAGCATGCGGTGCGGGCGTTTGAGGTTGACGCGCTTGATTATTTGCTCAAACCAATCGATCCGGCGCGTCTTGCAGAGGCGCTGGGTCGAGTTAAGAGCGCACATGCCGGGCGTACGCCGCGCCCTGCTGCGGTTCTCGAACAGATCTTTGTCCGCGACGGCACGCGGTGCTGGTTTGTGCCGCTTCGAGAAGTTCGCTTGTTGAGCTCGGAGGGCAATTACATTCGGTTGTCGTGGGGGAAAACACAGCCCCTGCTTGGGCGGGCACTGGCGGCCCTTGAGCAGCGGCTCGATCCAAATCGGTTCTTCCGTGCCAATCGGCGGCAGATTATCAATTTGGATTTCATCGAAAATGTGGAGCTTGGGGTCAATGGACGTCTTCATGCGCAGCTTCGCGACGGCCCTGAAGTGGAGATTTCTCGTCGGCAGACGCGCTTGTTCAAAATAAAATCGAGCATCTAAAACTGTAGGTGAATAGCGGCATCCGGTTCGCCCGTTCACAAGTGTCGAATGTCGTGCTAGCTTCCGTAAAGGTGAATTACGGAGCATACAAGGTGAGACGAGTGTTGTTCGTCGGCCAAGAGCCGGAAACTGTCGATTTCGCGGATCCCGCGCTGCCGCCGGGCTTTGATGCTGCAAAAATTCACGCCGGAATTGCAATTGGCTTGCGGCAAATAGCGGAGCGGGGATGGCAGGCGGATCTTTGCCTGATCAGACCTGACGGAACCGCCGATGTTGCGCTTGAGCGGCAACTCGCAACCGCTACCTACGATTGCGTGGTGATTGGTGGCGGCATTCGCATTCCTGCAAAGAGCTTGCTTCTTTTCGAGTTAGTCATCAACACGGTACACAGGTCGGCTCCCAGTGCGTTTATCGCGTTCAATACTCGGCCGGAAGATAGTGCAGACGCTGCGGCTCGCTGGTTGAAAGAGGGATAGGCGCGCTCGACTGCTGAACTGCGCATTCAGCCCGCGTGTGTCAGTGAATGGGCTGAATCAATCCCGCATCGTCCAGTTCGGTTGAGTTGATCCGCGGGCTGACTGCATACGCCTGCATCCACTCGGAATTGTAGGGCTGGAGCGCCGCCTTTGCTTGGACAGGCGTCCCTCGCAACCAGGTGTCGTAGTCGCGCCGCCGCAGGATGGCGGGCATCATCGGATCCGAGTCAGCTATGCCCGCCACAAGATCGTTGGCGGGCACACGGATTACCGAGCAACTCTCGATCACATCGTCATCCTCGCCCACGGAGCGGTCCCACACCGCAGCCAGGCCGAAAACCGTCCGATTGACTAAGCGAATGAAGTAGGGTTGACGATAATTTGCGCGAGTGAGCTTCCATGCATAGAACCCAGATGCGGGAAGGATGCAACGCTGGCCGCTGAGCCAGGGCATCCGATAGATACGCGAAGGCTCAATGCGATCGATATCGACGCACGCGGTGGCTTCGCCCGCCGGCCGACCCTCGGACCACGACGGAATCAAGCCCCACCGCATCATCATCCCTTCTGTCTGTCCGTCGTGCACGCGGACCGCCGGTACGTACTGCTGCGCCGCGACGTTGAATTTCGCGGTGAATTTCCACCACGCGTGCGCCGGCAAAAACTCGCGCTCCGCGACCAATTGGTCCGGAAGGGCATAGCGATCACACATAGCCGGGAGAATACCGCGATCGGCCGGTCGAAGCTGTGATGCATCTTTGGTCTGTGAAATTCCACCCCGACCCGCTGTGCAGTCCAAGCTTACTTGGATTGAACAACCTTGCGGGCTTGGCTGCTCGCTCTAGCAAGCGTGCTGCTGGGGAGCTCGATTTTCGGTAAAACCCGTATTTCCAGACCTTCGCGTTCATGCTCGACTGCAAGCACCTTATGCGCCGACGTAAGATCGTGGATTATCTCTTGTCGTACGCTCTGGCTAGAAATTGCGGTCAATGCCTCGATGCACTTCACGATTACTCCAGCAACACCCCAATGCCCGGGAGCGTTGTCTTTTTTGAGAACTGCAACCAGATTGCCAAGCGTTCCTCGCACGTCGAGTAGGTGGTGCAAGTGGTCCGCTGTCCGAGCGTTTCCCAGGATCGACTGTTCTCTCAGCAACTTCTTTGCTGCCTCCTGAATATAGATCTCGGCTTTCAGACGCGCCAAGTGGTTCATAGGATTACGCATACGAAGCGAGACTAACAGGACCGTTTGTAGGCAATTATGAAGCGACTTCACAATCGCGAGCGATGCCCAAGTGACAGTTACGCAACAACACACTATAAGTCTAGCGGCCTGCCGGCGGAGCCGGGTCTCAGGCGCCGCAGGTATTCCATCAGGATGGGCGTTCCCGCGCGCATTTGTCGTAATAGCGACCCCCTGGCGACGAACACGAAAGCCTATCGCATTATCGTACAATTCTCACATGCGGCCAGCGATCTCTCCCTCCAGTGTCGTCATTCAAGACCACTCAACTGGCGCCTCTCGCTGGCTGATCTTTCGACGGCCCGTTGCTTTGATAACTTCCTGTCGAATTACGGAAGTCATGCAATGTCTTGAAGAGGTGCAGAGGCTTTCTAGTAAGGGATTGTACGCTGCCGGTTTCATCAGCTACGAAGCTTCCTGTGCAATGGATCCCGCCTTGGAAACACACCATCCGCGGGATATACCGCTGATATGGTTTGGTCTCTATGATCAACCGGAAGTCATAACGCTGCCCGATGCTGATTCGTCAGCATTTGATATGGGTAGTTGGCAGCCTTCCGTTTCTAAAAGGGCGTACCACGAATCGATCGCGCAGACGAAGCAGCGAATCAGGCTTGGAGATACCTATCAAGTCAACTACACCTTTCGACTTCGCGCCAGTTTTTCTGTAGATCCATGGGCCTTATTCTTCAAACTATATAAGGCACAGCGCGGCAACTACTCGGCTTACATAAATCTCGGGCAATATCACATTTGTTCCGTATCCCCGGAATTGTTTTTCTCGCTGCAGCGGGGCGAACTCACTTCCAAGCCTATGAAAGGCACTGCGCAGCGCGGCTCGTCCACGGCGGAGGACCGAGAACGCGAGCAATGGCTCCTCAGCTCCGATAAGAACCGAGCCGAGCACATTATGATTGTCGATATGGTGCGCAACGATATGGGCAGAATTGCAAGACCCGGTAGCGTACGGGTTGAGAAACTGTTCTGCGTAGAAAAATACCCCACTGTTCTGCAAATGACCTCGACGGTTACATCGCGAACAGATGCGCCGATATCGGATGTGTTTCGCGGGATGTTTCCCTGCGCGTCGATTACCGGTGCACCCAAGGTTAAGACGATGCAGATAATAAGACAGCTGGAGCCGGATCCGCGCGGGGTATATACAGGATCGATCGGTTACATCTTCCCTGACGGGAACAGCCAATTCAACGTCGCTATTCGTACTGCGGTAATCGATATCGACCGACACTCGGCGGAATTTGGAGTAGGCGGAGGTATTGTCTGGGATTCAGATGCGGATGATGAATATGAAGAGTGTCAGACGAAAGCTCGGGTTTTATTCCATCGATATCCTGACTTCGAACTTCTTGAGACGATTCTATGGACTGCAGACGGCGGGTTTTACCTTCTGGATCATCACCTACGCAGGTTGCAAGAATCCGCCACCTACTTCCAATTCGAATTGTCGATGGAGCAGCTGCAGGAGAAGCTACAAAGATTCTCTCTCGGCGCGCTCCCGGAAAATCAAAAGATCAGAATTACCGCGTCCCGCAGTGGAGATCTCTCTTTAGCATCCTTTCCGCTGGATTCTGTCGTTGGATCCAATGTGGGTATCGCCAAGAGGACCGCCCACGGGCGCTCACCCTTCCTGCGTCACAAAACCACCTACCGCAAATTCTATTCCGAATTGCTTGACGAACAACTCGTGCATCGGCCGGGGCTCACTGACATTATTGCATCGGATGACAGAGGGTTTATCACCGATTCTACGATTGCGAATGTGGTAATCGGTCAAGGTAAAGAGCTGTTTACGCCGGCGGTAGAGGGTGATTTGCTCCCAGGGGTGTTTCGCCAGCACCTGTTAGAAAACGGCGTTATCCGGGAGAAGCAAATTAGCGTCGATGAACTTCTGAATGAGCCGGCAGTTTTTCTCGTCAATTCATTGCGCGGGTGGATGCCGCTTGATAAGTTGGCCGAAGGTGCATGGAGAATCAGGAGCGAGTTCAATTACGAGTTGATCAGGCCGTGCTGATGGCCGCTGCCGGCGTGTGTCGCGAGCCCTGATGGGGACATGATTATGGATTTCGATCTCGAACAAACAGCTTACACGCCCACGATCGGTGTGCGCCGGATTCATGAGACGCCGCTCGTGGTGGCGACGAATGAAAGCCTCCAGGGCTACGGAAGTCTGGTGGAGGATCCGCAGCGCTTCCAGATCCAGATCGTGCGCTGGCCCGCGCAAGGCTGGCGGCAGATAGATACCAACTCTGGGGATCAGGGCGGTGTGACCGAGGGTGTGTTCGAGTTCTGGTGGCGAGGCGATACGCTCTGTGCGCGCAACAATGCCGTGGGCGACAGTTATCTTTTTGGCTGGAGCATATGGCCTGAGGAGGCGAGAAGCACCGGGCCGGCCCAGGCGCGTTCTCAGGCACTGATCTGGCGTGCCAACTATCACCCGGACGGGGGGCAACTCGTGTATCCCACGCGCGGGCAGGCCTTTGTGGTGGCGCTCGCCCTGCCGGGCGATGATGTCACGCCGGAACACTTTGTCGCCTTCTGGTGCGACGGTAGTCGAGGGCTCTATATTCATCCGAATGTGTGGCATGGCGCCTTCGTGCCGCTCGATGATGAGGCCGAGTTCCTGGATCGTCAGGGTCGGGTGCATGCCCGTGTCTCGGTGGACTTCCCCAAGGAGTTCGGCTGCTATCTCGCGGTTCCCTTACGGCATCCGTGAACTAACACTTAACGCATGAGAACGGCTATTGGGATGATGCTGTTCGCGTGCCTTGAGCTGTGGGGTGGCGTCACGTTCGCAGGGCAGACGCAAAATGTCGTGCTGATCGTTTGCGACGGATTGCGCTGGCAGGAAGTGTTCGGCGGTGCAGATCCGTCGCTGCTGAACGAGACTATCGGCGGCAGTTGGATGCCTGAGTCGGAACTGCGGCTCAAGTACGGCGCGGAGGATTCCGCGAAGCGGCGCGAATTGCTGTTCCCGTTCCTCTGGAGGACGGTGGCGGCCAACGGTCAACTATTCGGCAACGAGTGGATCGGCAGTACCGCCCATGTGACCAATGCCATGTGGTTTTCCTATCCCGGCTACAACGAGATGGCGAGCGGTCTCGATGATCCGGCCATCCAAAGCAACCGCTTTGGTCCGAATCCGAACGTCACCGTGTTCGAGTGGCTGAACGCCAAACCGAAGTTTCGTGGTCAGGTCGAAATCTTCGGCACCTGGGGCGCGTTCCATCGAATTTTCAATGGTACGCGCAGCGGCTTACCCATACGGGCAGGGGACACCCTCGTGGATGCAACGGATCACAGTCCACGTGGTTCGCTGATGAATGAGCTCTACCGGACCAGCACCCCGCTGGAAGATGACAACCCCACGGACGCCATGTTGCACATCATGCTGCGTGAGCATCTGGAAAAGCATCACCCGCGGGTGTTGTTCGTCGGTTATGGTGATACGGACCTTTGGCAGCACCTAGGCCGGTATGACGCGTTTCTCGACACGGCCCATGCCTTCGATCGGTTTCTGGCGGATCTATGGAATCAGTTGCAGTCAATGCCGGCCTACAAGGGAAAGACCACGTTCATCATCACCGCAGATCACGGGCGCGGCAGTGGACCGGTCGATTGGAAGGATCACGGTGTGCTGCAGCCCGGCTCCAACCAGGTTTGGATCGGCGTGATCGGTCCGGATACGCCGGCGCTGGGCGAGCGCCGCAATGTGCCGGACGTGCTTCAGTCCCAGATCGCCGCGACCGTCGCGGCCTTGCTCGGAGAGAACTTTGCCGTCTTCAAACCCGCGGCGGCACCGCCGCTGCCGGATGTAATCCGTTAGCGAGCGGCGTGCACGTGAACCGCATCACGGTCGGTACTGAAGTCTCGGTCCGAAACTCATCGGACAACGATAACTGAGATCTTACACACGGTGGCTCGCTAAGGTTTTGCCTTACCTTTTGGCGTACGTTTTGGCCTAAATGGGCACCCAGCGCTATTCGCCAAACCGCACACCGTCGTAGGGTTATCGATGCTGCAATTTGCGCACGAGCGTTTTCGGACCAGGCACGGTACAAGTGCGGCAGCCCTCTGCGCCTTGGCAGCCCTAAGCGGTTGCATGGATAGCGATAACATCGGCGGTAGCAGTAGCGTGGCGGCGCGGACCTATTCCCTCGGCGCCACGATCAGCGGGCTTAACTCCTCGGGGCTCGTGCTGGTGGTCAACGCCGGGCGCCAACGTGGCGGCGCATCTCTATTGATCTCGGTCGACGCAGACAACTTCTCCAGGCGCGTGCTGGCCAACGCCAGCGCCATGAGCGTGGCCGCGGGGGCAACCACGCTGGGGCTTGCCAGCTGGCTGCCTTCGGGCACCAGTTACGCCGTCACGGTTCAGACGCAACCAACGGGCGAAACGTGCACCGTCGCAGGCGGTACCGGCACGATTCAATCCGCGAAAGCGGCCAATGTGGTGGTGACCTGCTCGGATCAGGCCTACTCCCTCGAGGGCCCTATCAGCGGCTTGAATGGCTCGGGCCTGGTGCTGGCAAACGGCACCGATACCTTGGTCGTGAATTCGGGAGCCGCGAGCTTTACGATGCCCACACCGGTTGCTTACACCAGCAGCTACGTGGTCACAGTGCAGACGCAGCCGGCGGGTTTGGCGTGTGCGGTTGGCAACGGCACGGGCACCATGCCGGCCGGTGCGGTGACGAACGTTGCCATCACCTGCACCGATCAACCCTTCGGCCTCGGGGGCGCGATCAGCGGTCTCGGAAACAATGTGGGACTCACGCTCACCAATGGCAGCGATACGCTTAGCGTAGCCGCCGGCAGCACCCGCTTCATGATGCCCACACCGGTGGCTTTCGGCAGCCCCTACTCAGTTGCAGTACAGACTGCCCCGGCGGGCCTCACCTGCACGGCGAGCAATGCCTCCGCGACCATGCCGGCCGGCAACGTCGCTAGCGTCGTCATCGCCTGCTCGGATCAGTCGTACACCGTGGGCGGCACGATCAGCGGGCTCACCAGCAGCGGCCTGGTGCTGGTCAATGGCAACGACACACGCGCCGTGAACATAAGTGCGCCGAGCTTCACGATGCCCATCGCTGTGGCCTACACCAGCGCCTACGCCGTGACGGTGCAAACTCAACCGGTGGGGCTCACCTGCTCGGTGAGCAACGGCGCGGGCACGATGGGTAGCGCAGCGGTTACCAACATCACAGTCACCTGCTCGGCCAACATGTACACCGTGGGCGGTTCGATCACTGGGCTCACGGCGAGCGGCCTGGTGTTGTTGGACAACGGCGGCGATGCGATCCCCGTCAGCGCCAACGCCACGCAGTTCACAATGAACACGGGCGTTGCTTACGGGAGTGCTTACACCGTAACGGTTCGGACACCTCCGATGGGCCTCGTGTGCTCAGTGAGCAACGGCACGGGCATCATGGGCGCAGCCGATGTCACGAGCGTCAGCATCGGATGCGTGCCGAACTTCACCCTTCTGTATTCTTTTGCCGGGAGCCTGAGCGACGGCGCAGATCCTTACCATAGTTTGATCCAGGCCAGCGATGGCGATTTCTATGGAACGACACTGGCGGGAGGCACGAGCAATGCCGGCACGATCTTCAAGATCACGCCGAGCGGGACCGAGACCCTTTTGTATTCGTTCGCCGGCACCCCTTATGCCGGTCTGGTCCAGGGCAGCGATGGCAATGTCTACGGAACGACTGCCTCCGGAGGGAGCAGCGGCCGCGGCACGGTCTTCAAGATCACGCCGAGCGGGACCGAGACCCTTTTGTATTCTTTTCCCGCGGGCAGCAGTGACCCCTATACCGGTCTGATCCAGGGCAGCGATGGCAACGTCTACGGAACGACCGGGGCTGGCGGTGCGAGCGACGACGGCACCGTTTTCGAGCTCACACCGAGCGGCACCGAGACCGTTTTGCATGCCTTCCCCAAGGTCGGCAGCAGCGACGGCAAAATTCCCTATGCCGGCCTGATCCAGGGCAGCGATGGCAATTTCTATGGAACGACCTATTTCGGCGGTAGCAGCGCCTTCGGCACCGTCTTTAAGGTTACGCCGAGCGGCACCGAAACCGTTTTGTACTCCTTCGCCGGAGGTAGCGACGGCGAACATCCCTATGCCGGTGTGATCCAGGGCAGCGACGGCAATTTCTATGGAACGACCTATCAAGGGGGCGCCAGCGGCCTCGGCACGGTCTTTAAGGTCACGCCGAGCGGGACCGAGACCGTTTTGTACTCATTCGCCGGGGGCTTAAGCGACGGCGCAAATCCGGAGGCCGGTGTGATCCAGGGTAGCGATGGCAATTTCTATGGAGCGACCTATCTCGGCGGCGCCAGCGGCTTCGGCACGGTCTTCGAGCTCACACCGAGCGGGACGGAGACCGTTTTGCACGCCTTCGCCGGGGGCAGCAGCGATGGCGGAAATCCCTCGGCAAATCTCATTCAGAGCAGTGATGGCAATCTCTATGGATCGACCTACGCAGGCGGTACCAGCGGCTACGGCACGTTCTTCAAGGTCGCGCTGCAATGAGTGAAGGACGCGGCAACCAGTCAGAGGCGGCCTTCTTGAACGAGGCGAGTCCGGACGGCTGAAATGTGCGCCTCGCCATCGAGCAATGCCGCGGGCGTCGTATGCACCGAGTAGTAGCCGAGCACGAGATCGTGCTCGTGAGGGGCAGCCGAACCGAGAACGAATTCGGTGTCGGTGATGGCCTCGAACTCGACTGCTTCGTTCGACGGCTCGAACGCCGCTAAGTCGCCGTCGCGAAGCTCCTCCGGGACCAGCACCGCGCCAGATGCGATCGCCGTCCAGAGGACGGTGTGGCCAGCAGGGGGCCCGTAACGCCAGCGTTCGCTGGCCTTCAAGCGCACGGCGAGATAGTTGATCGGCGAAGGGGATTCGATGACGCTTGACGCCGACCCATACTCGCCGAGGAGAACGCGCGCGGGACCGGCTTGTGGCACATCCTCGGCTGCCTGATAGATGCTAATGGTCCGCCCTAGCTCCAGTTCCGGCGGCAACGCGATCCATAGCTGGAAGCCGCGTGTGCGTCCGGCTCTGTCGAGACCGCCGCCGTGCCACATGCCCCGGCCCGCCTGCATCCACTCAACGCCGCCGGCCGCCAGTGTGCCTCGGGCACCGTCGGAGTCGATATAGCTGACCGCGCCTTCCGCGATATAGGTGAGGGTGGCGATACCCGAATGGGGATGAAGCGGCCCGCTGAAGGGCGGGCCCTGATAGTCGACCAGATCGAGAAACACAAAGGGCTTTAGAAGTTCGCCCAAGTCGGACGGACTCATCAACCGGGTGATCGGACCGTGTTTACGTCCGCGGGTACGACGCGCAATCGGCCGCGCCCAGCGCGCAAGCGGTGATTTAAGTTGAGCAAGAGTCAATTGAGTTCCCTCTTATGAAATAGTGTGAGGTCAGGACGCGTTCGCGCGCGCCGCCTTTAATGAAACTGTCCACCACAGCAGATCGTCGATCATCGTCCCGGCAGGCTGTTCCAACTGTGCGAGTCCAGCCTCGACATCGCCACCCTGGTAGTGAGCCCACAGGGTGGCGACCGGGATGTGGACGGATGAACGTATAGGGGCGAGCTGAAGCTCGATCGCGGTTTCCCGCAGTTGCTGCACGGCGCGCGCGCCCATGGCGCTGCCATAGCTGACGAAAGCCGCCGCTTTGCGGTTCCACTCCGGGTAGACCCAATCGACCGCGTTTTTGAGCACCGCAGAAGTGCCATAGTTGTATTCGGGTGTGACAAACACGAAGCCGTCGGACTGGGCGATCGCGGCAGTCCATCTCGCGACCACCTCGTGCTGAAAAGCTGCGCGGCCTGGCATAGCCGGCGTTGCCGGCTGATCGAAGAACGGCATCGGGAAGTCGCGTAGATCAAGCAGCCGAGCGTCAACGCTGTTGCGCTTCTTCAGATGCTGGAAAATCCAGCGCGCGGGTTTCTCCGAGAAGCGGCCCTGGCGGGTGCTTCCGACGATGACGGAAATGACGGTCATAACCTCGTTCCTCGCTATGATGGCAAACTGATGCGGTATATGAATTCGACCTGGTCTACTTTATATACTTGCGATATTATGGTTCGCAAGAAGGCACAAATCTGATACCAGCGCACATTGAGATGACCGCAAGACTAGTCGACGCAAACACCGAAGATTGCCGCGCACTCAGCTCCATCCTGGCGCTTGTGGGCGATAAGTGGACCGTGCTGATCGTCGTTCTGCTCGGTGATGGCCGTAAGCGATTCAACGAGATCAAGCGCATGGTCGGCGGCATCTCACAGAGGATGCTCACCTTCACGTTGCGTGGACTGGAGCGCGACGGACTGGTGACGCGCACAGTGCTCCCGACCAATCCACCGCGCGTGGATTACGAATTGACGAAGCTCGGCAGCACCTTGTGGAAGGCCGTGGAACCGCTCGGTTCGTGGGCGCGAGCGCATGTAAGCCAGATTCTCACATCGCGCAAACAGTTCGACGAAAAACAAGACAGCGGTAGCGGGGCGAACGGCGGGCGGGTGCCGCGACGCCGCGCGCAAACATCCCCATCGAAAACCTCGCCACAGCACAGCTCGCCGCAGCAGATCTCTACACGAAAGTCACCCTGATAGTCTCACTCACGCGGCGGCGTGCACTAACCCGCCTTCAGGCGGACACCGGGGTCGTGTACCACTTCACCCGTCTTCTTTCGTGAAAGGCGCCAGAGCAGGTACCGGTGGCAATTCCAGCACCGCTTCCGAAGGACGGCACAGCCTCGTGTTGCCACTGTGCGCTAAATGAGCGAGCGTTGCGGTAACCCCTTCCGCGGATCGAGGCATGGTGATCGCAACCACTACCCGCGCGCAACAGGCGGGCGCACGCAACATCGTCGTGCAACAACGCGATTTCATGTCCGCAGGCAGTGGTCGCCCTGACGGGTCCGTGGCTTTCGTAATGTTGTTCAACATCCTACATATAGAAGATCCGATAGCTTTGCTTCAGGAGTCGCATCGGATATTGCAGGACGGGGGAGCCCTGTCGATTATTCATTGGCGACGCGACATCGATACGCCTCGTGGACCTCCACCGGATATACGACCGACGCCCAAGCAGTGCCGTCTCTGGGCCGAGCAGACAGGGTTGCGATTTCAAGGGATGCGCGACCTGCCTAATTCCCCGTGGCATTGGGGGCTTTTGTTGGAGCGGTGCACTTCCTTCTGATCCCCGGCGTGATATTCGCTATCGTGAGAGTGAATATTGACGAAATAATTAGTTAGTGTAAGAATCGGGGCAAGCGCCGCAGAGCGCACGTACAACGTAAGGGGGGCACCATGACGATCCGACAATTGGGGCTGGCCGTATCCACGGTCGCGTTGAGTTGGGGCGGCTCAGTTTTCGCGCAAACGACGTCGCCGGCACCCGCTGTGACTTCCGGGGATACATTATCAGAGGTCGTCGTCACCGCAGAACGGCGGCATACCGATCTCCAGAATACGCCGATATCTGCGACGGTCCTGACTGGGAGCGACCTCGCGAACATGGGGGTCACTACGATCGATCAGCTGCAGTTCGCCACTCCCGGGGCGACCATCGATAATTTTGGTCAGGGAATTGATTTCAACATCCGCGGAATCGGCAAAGCGGAGCACAACTCGCAGACCACCGTCGGCGTGGTCACGTACCGCGACGGCGTCGCGACCTTCCCGGGGTATTTCCAAGAAGAGCCGTATTACGACGTCGCGAGTGTTGAAATATTGCGTGGGCCGCAAGGCACGTTTGGCGGTCAAAACGCGACCGGTGGCGCGGTCTTCGTGAACACGAACGATCCCGTCATCGGCGGCGGCTATCATGGCTACCTGCAGGCCCAGGTCGGGAATTACAGTGACTTCGCGTTGCAGGGCGCCGTTAACCTGCCGATCAGCGACACCTTGGCAGCGCGCTTAGCATTCAACGGTGAAAGCCGTGACAGCTTCTACCATATCACCGGTCCCAACGGCGGCCCCTACACAGGCAACCCTGGGAAGCTGCGCATCGGGAGCGGACGCCTCGGCCTCCTATGGAAGCCCAATGACGCGCTTACCGTGCTGTTCAAGACGGATTTCAATTACCTTAATTTGGGCGCATATCCGGCCGATCCGTATAACTCGACCAACGACCTGTTCAACATCAGCGCAAATTCTCCGCAAAAAGCGCTGGATCGATTTGGTCGGTCGGTGTTGAAGATTGATTACGTATTGCCGGATGGCATCACACTCCGTTCCGTCACGGGCTACCAAAAAGGCATCACTGCCTACCAAGCCGATTTGGACGGGACCAGTGTTGGAAACAGCTTCTTCGCAGATTCGGTCAACGAAACGCTCTGGTCAGAGGAGTTCAATATCATCTCGCGCGATACGGGGTTTTTCACCTGGATTGCCGGGGCTTATGCGGACGGCGACAAGTACGAGTTTCCGCCGCCTTATCAATTCCTGATCGGCGTCCCGCCCGGCAATCTGGCCACCGAGTACCTGCTTCAAGGCACCAATCCCGAGTCGGCCTTTGCCGGTTTCGGCCAGTTGAGCTTCCAATTGGCGAGCGGGTTTCAGTTGCAGGTTGGAGGGCGTTACACGGAGGCCAAGACCACCAATCATGTCCAAGTGCTTCAGTACGGCTTGCCGCTCGCTGACACGCAATCGGCCAAGTATGTGAATACCTCGGGTAAGGTCTCGCTCAATTGGACTGTCGATCCGAACAACTTTCTTTACGCCTTCGTCTCGACGGGTTTTCGGCCCGGGGGTCTCAATGTGCCGGTAGGCTTGGGCACGCCCGCCGCTTTCGGTGCCGAGAAGCTCACCGATTACGAAGTGGGCTGGAAGGTGAGCAGCTTTGACGGACATCTGCGCACTCAGGTGGATGGATTCTACGACGTCTACAAGAATTTTCAGGTCACTGTCGGCTATCCGCAATTTCCGACGTTTGGATTCGAACTAAACAACCCGAACCCGTCTCACTTGTACGGCTTCGAGGCGCAAACACAAGCGGTGTTCGGGCAGTTCGGTGCGGACGCCGGAATGACCATCATGCACAGTTCGCTAGGAAGATTTTTTGCGACGGACCCGAGAATCGCGAGCTTCACGGCATGCGATCCCGCGTCCGGCCCCTCGAGCGCTTCGTGTGTTGACCTGACCGGACATTCGCAAACCTATGCGCCCAATTTCACATTCAACATCGGTGCGCAGTACAAATTTGCATTGGGCGCCCAAGATACCGTGACGCCGCGGGCGAATTTTGGCTACGTGGCTCCGCAGTGGGCGACGCTGTTCGAGAATCGTGCGCTGGGAGATCATCTGTCGGGGCGGGACATCTTGGGTGCGCAAGTGGCTTGGGCGCACGCGAAATACGTGACGACGTTGTACGGCACAAACGTGACGGACCAACATTACGTCGGTGCGCTCAACTCTGGCCTGCGCTTCGCAGGTGCGCCTCGTCAGTTCGGGGTACGGTTCTTGACGAGCTTCTGAGGCGAACAATCGGCCGCCGTCGCTGTCAACGGCGTTTCGGTACTTTTCCCTCTGTTAGTTTGCTGCGCATGCAACCTTATTCCCTCACTGTCGACAAGTTTCTCGATCACGCCGCCAAATGGGCGCATGACCGCGAGATTGTCACTGCGGTACCCGGTCGCGCGGCGCGGCGCACGTGCTACGCGGACTTAAGGGCGCGTAGCAACTGCCTATCGGGCGCGCTCGCGCAACTTGAGCTTCGTTTTGGCGATCGCGTCGGGACCCTCGGCTGGAACACTCAGCATCATCTGGAAATGTATTACGCGCTCATGGGCGGCGGTTTGGTTTGTCACACGCTGAATCCGCGTCTCACCGTTGCGCAGCTTGCCGCGATGATCAATGAAGCCGAAAATCGCGCGCTCGCCGTGGCCTCGAGCCTCTTGCCGCTCTTGTCGGAGTTGGCGCCACGTTGTCCGAACCTCGAGCACATCATCGTCATGGACGGCGAAACGCCGCACCCGGATGTGCTGCGTGGGCATCCGGCGCAGCTGTGGGATTACGAGGGGCTTCTCGAAACGCACGGCGCGGCGAGCGCGTGGGGCCGCTTCGATGAAGAGACGGCGGCGGGACTTTGCTATACATCGGGTACGGCCGGTGCGCCGAAGGGTGTTCTCTATACGCACCGCTCGAACTACTTGCACACGCTGCGCGCACTTCAGGCTGACGCCATCGCGCTCTCCGGCGGCGATGCACTGCTGATCGCCGTGCCCATGTTCCATGCCAATGCCTGGGGCCTGCCATTCGCCGCAACGGCGGTGGGTGCCAAATTGGTGTTGCCCGGCCGTCACACCGATGGTGCGAGCCTCGCCGCGATCATGCGCGACGAGGCCGTGAGCGTTGCCGCCGGCATTCAGACACTCTGGTTGGGGGTTCTCGATCATCTCGACGCCGTGGGGGGCGAGTTGCCCGCGTTGAAACGAGTGCTGATCGGCGGCGCAAGCTGCCCGGACTCCCTGATCCGCAGGATGGAAGAACGCCTCGGCGCCAAGGTGCAAACCAGTTGGGGCATGACCGAGCTTTCGCCCGTGGGAACGATGGCGTGGCCGGACGCGCCTGCAACCGAGGCGCGCGCGTCCGGACGACCTACGATGGGACTTGACCTCAAGCTCACCGATGCTGACGGCGTCGTTCTGGCTCGGCAGCGCGGCGTGGTCGGGCACCTCAAGGTCAAGGGCGCAAGCGTGATCGAGCGCTACTTCAAGGCCGAGGCCAGCGCCCTGGATGCCGAGGGTTATTTCGACACCGGCGATCTGGCCAGCATTGACGATGCCGGCAATGTGTCGATCTGCGGGCGCTCGAAGGATCTGATCAAATCGGGGGGCGAATGGATAAATCCTGCCGAAATCGAAGACATTGTCGGCACGCACCCCGCAGTCGCTCTCGCGGCGGTCATTGCGCGCTCCGATGCAAAGTGGGGAGAGCGCCCGGTTCTGATCGTCGAATGGCGGCACGGTGCATCGATCGAGGGCGCGGCGCTGCTCCAGTTCCTCCACGGCAAGGTCGCCGGCTGGTGGCTTCCCGACCAGGTTCTGAACGTTCAGACCATGCCTCTCGCCGCAACCGGGAAGATCGATAAGAACCAATTGCGCGCTGACTACGCAAATGGGACACTCAGCGGCGACTGAAGCAAATCGTTGACGGATTTCAGTCTCTCAATCTTCGCTGTCGACAAAAAGGGCTAGCTTGGTGCCGGAAGCTTCGAAGCGCCAACGGCGCAGCAAAGCGCAACAGCGCGCCGAAAGCTTGGAGCAAATTCTCGATGCAGCCGAGTATCTGTTCTCCAAACATGGACTCTACGGTGTGACGCTGCGCGATGTCGCTCAACAAGTCGGCATCCACACGACGCTGCTGCATTACTATTTCGAGGACAAGCGCAACCTCTTTGATGCTGTATTCGCCCGCCGCGCGAGTGTCACCAGCGACCGCAGAATCGCTGCGTTGGAGCAATACGAGAGAGAGACCAAAGATCACCCAACCGTGGAAGGCGCGCTGCACGCGTTTTTGGACACCGACCTAGACCTTTACTATGAGGGGGGTGAGGCGTGGATGAATTATGCGGCCTTGTGCGCCCGCGTCAGCAATACGCCGGAAGGGGCGGCGCTCATGGATGTTCACTTCGATCCGGTGGTGCTCAAACTCGTCAGCATCTTGAAGCGCGCCTTGCCGGATTATTCGGAAGAAGACATCTTCTGGGGCTATCACTTCGTGACCGGCGCTTTGATGAACACGCTCGCGCGCACCGGTCGCATCGACCGTCTCTCCGCAGGTGTGTGCCGCTCCGATGATTTTCCGGCCGTGAAGAAGCGCATTGCCAAATTCATGGCCGCAGGGTTTCTCACACTCCAGAATCGAAGCTGAGCCGGCCGCAGCGCGCCTAAATCGGCAGCGGTTGGACCCCGATCCATCGGGCGTGCAGCCAGTGTTCGAAAACGACGTAAAACACCAGGCCGGCCGCGATGGCGATACCGTCATTCAATCTGCTCGGCGGCGCCGTGGCAATCGGCCGCTGCGTGCGCCACCTATAGGAGATGCGGTCTGCAACCGCCCACGCAAGAAATCCGCCGAAAAGCACGACGTCGGCAAGCTTGCCGGTCGCGATCAGATGTGCCACTGACCAGAGCATGACGCTGACGAGCATTGGATGCTGGAGCGCGCTTTTAATGCGACCCGGAAAATACGCGGCCAGAAATAGCGGAAACACGGGAAGCATGAGAGCGGCAGCAACGTACTGAGTCCAGGCTGGTGGCGCGTACAGCATCACTGGATTCTGGCGCGCGATGCCATAACCCCAGATGATGACAACGAAGCCCGCGATCGATACCAAGGAATAAAGGCCCCGCCAAATATTGCCCAGGCGGGCAGCGGTGCGGTCGCGCCAAGCCGGTGCGACGATCGATATCGTATGCACGCCGAGGAAGAGAACCAGACCGAGCACGAGGTAGACCATGGGTTCGACTCCTGATGAGTCTGGCCCAGATACCGCAGGCGTGCGGGCAAGTCAACTAGGAGTAAAGGCGAGGGGATATTGCCAACCTCCCCCCGCCCAGGGACTCCGCATTAGCTAATCGATCAGCATCTATTCCTCCCTCTCGCGGAAGGCGTGAGACAGATCGTACCTCGCGACCTTTTCGCCCAGTGTTACGCCTGCCTCGCTGGAAAAGCGGTAGTGCAGTCCCGCCCAGAAACGGGCCTCAATGATCTGCTGACGCAGTTCCCTCGGCTGACCAAAGTGTCGCACAGCATCGAGATTGCCGGTTGCCCCGGCAGCATCGAAGCCGTGTACATCGATATCGATGCGGTCGGTGTCGAGAAAATCACTGAAGACCTCGGCCATTGCCGAGGTCAGAGAGCCGTGGGCTGCGGGATATTCGGGATGATTCGGCGTGACAATCAAAGGTCTCCATCCTACAAGCTCAACGGTTGCCGGATTACCGTCGTCATACCCCGGTACGGGGCCAAAGCCATCGCCGGCAGGCGATACGGAAGTGGGATCAATCGCCGTAACCGGGCGCCAAAAGAGATAGTGATACTTGGTATACATCACGGAAATTTGCGCATCGGCGCCGATCACATTGACCATGGCCGCGAGGCGCGCTGTCTTCAAGGCGCTCAAATGACGGGCATCGGCGATGTCGCGTACCACGCGGTTGTACTGGCGAATCACGTTCGCGGTCCAGAACTTCGCGATGGCGGTTTCATCAGCAGTGCGCACCGCGCTAGACGCAGAGCCGAACGCCTTTATATCCGTAAACGCATCGACCCATCGCTCGCTCATCAGCGACGGAGGCGGCCTCGGCAGAAATTGCGCTGCGCTCTGGAGCACGAACGGTGTGACGTTCGCAACCCAGGGCGTTTGCGGCGGCGCATACGCGGGGGGAGTCAGTCGCCATACCCCAGGCCCCGGCACACGGGTCGGGAACGCCGAACTCACGCCGATCGGTGTTCGCCGGCCATCGCCGGTGCGCTGCATAATAATGTTGGTGGCCGCGGTGAGGCCGACCATCTGTCCGTTGTCTTTCGCCGATCCGTTGGGGATGAGAGCAAGCGCCTGGACATAGAGCGGATAGAGCGTCGCCGTCGCAGTAGGGAAATAGTGTACGAGTGTGTCGTAGGCGGCCTCGACGACGGCCGCATCGGTGGAGGCGCCCCGCGGCGCCACGATTGCCTCGCCGTAGGGTTGGTAGCGGCCGTTAATGGCGACCGCGGCGTTGTAGACTGCCGCCGATACGTAGGCGGTGTAGATCAGCCCTTCGTTTTGAAAGACTCCGGCGCCGACAACTGTATCCTCGGTAATCTTGTTCCATTGTTCCACAATGTTGCCCGGCGGCGCTGCACCGGCGCGGTGCTGCGGGAAAATTATCGAGGCCGCTATAACGAGTGCTGCCACGGCACTCCTTCCAACCACGAGTCGTCGCTGCCCAGACATAATGTGATTCCCCATTTTATGACTCCTTAGCTCTCATGCGATTTATTCGATGTGTTGACCGTCCTACATTTCCTACCGATCGACGCTAGCACTCACGCCTCCCGCAAACCGGACATTTCCTGCCAAAAATTCTCCAGGCCAGGGAGATTTATGTTATTTCTGAGGCCGCAGAATCAGCGTGCTCATTGAGGACAGGGGAGATGGCCGCATCGATTCCAGCCGATATGTTGGTCAGGATGAGGACCTTCGGTGACTGTTTGCGCTACCTGCGGCGCCGCGCAGCAATGACCCAAACCGAACTGTCGATTGCCGTGGGCTACAGTGACGCGCAAATCAGCCGCCTCGAACAGAACCTGCGGCTGCCCAACATTCCGACGATCCAAGCACGATTCATTCCGGCGCTGCGACTTAAACACGAGCCGGCGGCCATAGATCGCTTGCTGCAGTTGGCGCTTACTGCGCAACAGGCAAAAGCCGCGGCGATCGGCCAAATCGGCGGTGCCACGGCAGCGGGACTTTCTCCCTCGATCGTGGTCCTGCCATTCGTCAATTTGAGTCCCGATCCTGAGAACGAATACTTTTGCGATGGACTGTCAGAAGAATTGATCAACGCCCTCGCCAAACTCGAACACTTGTTCGTGGTGGCTCGCGCATCCGCCTTTGCTTTCAAGGGGCGCGACATCGACGTGCGCGAAATCTGCCGTACGCTCAAGGTTGGTCATGTCCTGGAAGGGAGTGTCAGGAAATCGGGGGAACGTCTGCGCATCACGGCGCAGCTAATCAATGCCGACACGGGATTTCACTTGTGGTCCGAACGCTTTGACCGCCAAATCACCGACCTGTTCGAGATCCAAGATGACATCACACTCGCTATTGTGGAGAAGCTCAAGATCAAGCTCCTGGAACGCGATACGCGCGAACTCTTGAACCCGCGCCGTCAGGATGACCTCGCCGCTTACAATCTGTACTTGAAAGGACGTTACTATTGGGCGCAAAGACCGCAGGGAATCAATAAGGCGATTGAATTTTTCGATCAGGCTATCGCCAAGGATCCCGACTATGCGTTAGCGCGAGCGGGCCTGGCAGACTGCTATGTGACGCTCGGATCGTGGGAAAACGGTACTTTACCGCCCATTTTAGCGATGAGTAAGGCCAGGGCAGCAGCCAACAAGGCGCTCGAGCTCGATGATCGGCTCGGCGAAGCGCATGCCACGCTTGCGTATCGCACGACACACTACGATTGGGACTGGCAGGCCGCCGAGCAACAATTCCGTCGCGCTTTTGAACTGACTCCCAACTACGCCGTAGCCCATCATTGGTACTCACATTATTTGACCGCGGTGGGACGTGCCGAGGAGTCGCTCGCGGCGAGCAAACGCTGCCTGGAACTCGATCCTCTGGATCTAGTGATCAATATTCACATGGCGTGGCATCATCAATTCGCGCGGCAATATGACGAGGCGGTCGAGCAGTGTTGGCGCACCAAGGAGCTGCATCCGAATTCGTTTTGGCTGCCCTATTTCTTCGCTCTCGCCTATGAGCAACAAGGCAAAACGGGCGAGGCCATTAGCGAATTCGAGAAAGCCCTCCAGATGTCCAGTAACGTGACCTTTGTCACTGCTGGGCTTGGACATCTGTACGCAGCCCGCGGAGAGGATTCAAAGGCGACGGCTATCGTCCAATCACTGCGTGCACGAGCCCAAGCCATGTACGTGCCGGCCTATGACATCGGTCTTGTCTACGCGGGTCTTGGTTGGTCGGATCAAGCCTTTGAGTTCTTATATAAGGCATACGAGGAGCGCTCCGGCTGGTTGACCTATCTGAAAGTGGAGCCCAGATTGGATAACCTGCGATCCGACCCCCGTTTCAAAACACTCTTGGAGCGGGTGAAATTGGCGGATCGAGTCGAGAACATCGACGCGGCTTAGTGGGCTCGATAAACGCAGCGATTCATTGGTGCGCTCAGATTGCAAAATGTAAAACGGGGTAGGAACGCGTGGGAATTGCGGGTTTCCCAGTCAATGACTACCTCGGATCGGAAGCAGCGTCTGGTATCACGTCTGTGAAGAGGAACCCGTCACGCTCGACCGTCGCACCGATGGACACGGCGATCGGAGCCGAGAACATCGGGCATCCGGTCACCACGGTGTGAAACTCACCATTCTCGCCGCACGGATCGATATCTGGCGGAATGTCATTTAGGAGCGCCAAATCGAACTGGCGTCCGCCAAAGCCCGCGCCCATGCGCTTGGGATCAACACAGACAAGGTGCGCGACGAGTCCGTCGTCGATCATTTGAGCGGCCAACTGCCGCGTGTTGCGGCCCCAAAGCGGGAATATCGGCGTTATGCCGATCGCTGCAAGAGTCCGCTCGCGATACGCGCGAGTGTCTTCGAGGAAAAGATCGCCAAAGACGATGTGGTGGATGCCGGACGCCTTGATCGCGGCGCAGGCCTCGCCCATGCGCGCTTCATAGACGCCGTTTGCGCACGGACTTGGTATCAGGACCTTGATCGCAGGCACGTTCAACGCTTCGATTTGGCGGTCGAGCAGCTCGGAACGCACGCCGTGCATCGCGACCCGGTCGTACCGTTCGTTGACGGTCGTCACAACGCCCGCGATTTCGACGAGCCCGAGCCGCCGTGCCTCGTGAAGAGCAAACGCGCTGTCCTTGCCGGAACTCCAGGATACGAATGCTTTTATAGTCATGTTGGATCCAGTGTTCTCCGGCGATCGGGTCTATTCATCTCATATTCCGCCCGGTTGTTGTGTCGGCTGCATTGCAGGCTACATAATGTTGGAGACGAGCGCACGCCGGAAGTTCACCAAGGCGCGAAGCTCCTACGCCGATCTGATTCGATCGCCTGGCGCGTCCATCGGGCGGCGGGGATGGATTCTGGTCATGGAGATTGAAACTAGGGGAGTG
>DASWUU010000010.1:0-8096 GCA_036401515.1 Steroidobacteraceae bacterium | reverse complement strand
ATCGGGTCCGATGACCGGGACTTTGCCGAGGCGCAGCAATTCGGGCACGCCGCCGATATGATCGGGATGATGGTGAGTGAGTAGTATGGCCGCGAGGTTAAGGTGGCGGCGCTCGAGTTCCAAGATCACCGGCTCAGCCTCGCCCGGGTCCACGGCAACCACATGGGTCGGCGCCTTCGGTGTTTCGATGAGCCAGATGTAGTTGTCGGAAAATGCGAGCACCGGCCGCACGCTAAGATGCGATGCATGGATTGACATTGGCGGCGTATTTAACCTGTAACATTAGATCTGCGCTAGTGTTTTCACGAAGGAGACTCAAGGTTGGAGTCGATGGCTGACATGCCTGTAGTTGACTGGTTCAAAACCCCCTTGGGGGCCAGTGTGCTTCGCGAGGAGGCAGCCTTGGCGATGGCTGCGCTCGACAATGTTTTCGGCTTCGAGCTGCTGCAGGTGGGCGCCTGGGGGCCTTCGCATCACTTGCTCGATGGCGCGCGCACCCAGCACACCACGCTGCTGGCGCCGGAAATGGCGCCCGGCGTCACGCTCTGTGCGCCGCTCGATAGCCTGCCATTCAAGTCCGATTCCATCGATGCCATCCTATTGCCTCACACGCTTGAATTGGTCGAAGACCCTTATGCAGTGCTGCGGGAAGCGGAGCGCGTGCTGACGGGCGAGGGGTGCCTGATGATTTGCGGCTTCAATCCCTTCAGCGGATGGGGCGCGCGGCGGCTTTTCGGTCGCCGCTTCGGCCGCCCATCATTCCCGCCTGGCACCGAGCGTATGCTGTCGGAGCGTCGCTTGCGCGACTGGGTTGCGCTGTTGGGTTTTGATGTCGACAGCGTGCATGGGTATTTGGGCTTTCTGCCGCTGAAGGGCCGCGTAGCGGACGCGCATCCGCGGCGCGCTCTGACGGCCGGCGGATATCTCCTCAAAGCGCGCAAGCGCGTCTCCACTTTGACGTTGATTCGGCCACGGCGACGCGTCAGGCAGCGAGTGCTGGTCGGGGCCGCTGAGCCGACACACAAAGTCCGGCCGTGACCCCGGTCGATATTTTTACCGACGGCGCATGCCGCGGCAATCCCGGACCGGGCGGCTGGGCGGCGCTGCTGGTTTGTGGCAAGGAACGCAAAGAAGTCTCCGGCTCGGAAGCAAGCACCACGAATAACCGAATGGAATTGGCCGCGGCCATCGGCGGCTTAGGCGCCTTGAAGCGGCGCTGCTCGGTCAAGCTGTACACGGATTCGAAGTACGTGCTTCAAGGCATCACGGAATGGTTACCCAATTGGAAGGCGCGCGGCTGGCGCACGGCGGCACGAGAGCCGGTCAAAAATCAAGACTTGTGGCAATTATTGGACGCGGCCGTCGCAAATCAGGATATACAATGGATTTGGGTGAGAGGACATTCTGGACATGAAGGCAATGAGTACGTCGATCGGCTCGCCAACGATGCCATCGATCGCATGTTGGCCGTGCGATAAATTTTAATGCGCCAAGTCGTTCTTGATACGGAAACCACGGGCCTCGAGGTTGAGCAGCACCATCGCGTCATTGAAATCGGCTGCGTGGAGATCTTCAATCGGCGGCTGACCGGCCGGTCTTTTCATCAGTACTTGAATCCCGAACGCGAAATCGACGAAGGCGCCGTTCAGGTGCACGGTCTGACACGCGACCGCTTGGCAGGCGAGCCCACCTTTTTGCACGTGCACCCCGCATTGCTGGAATTCATCCGCGATGCGGAACTGATCATTCACAATGCGCCGTTCGACGTTGCCTTCCTCGACGCCGAACTGAAGCGCATTGAAGCCGCACACCGGGTGGCGGACCTGTGCCGGGTGCTCGATACGCTCGCACTCGCCCGACAAATGCACCCCGGACAACGCAACAGCTTGGACGCGTTGTGCAAGCGATACTCCGTGGACAATTCACATCGCGAGTATCACGGAGCACTGCTCGACGCGCGCATTCTCGCAGAAGTCTATCTGGCGATGACGGGCGGCCAGGGCAGTCTCATCTTAAGCGCCGAGTCCGATACGGTCCGCAGCGGCATCCATCCAGCCCTGCCGCAGCGCTCCTTGTCCGACATTCGCGTGGTGGTGATCAACGCCAATGAGGATGAAACGGCCGCTCACGAGCACATCCTCGCATTGCTCGACAAGACCTCGTCCGGCAAAACGGTGTGGCGAAGCTTGTGAAGCTGCTCGTGACCGGTGCTGCCGGTTTTATCGGTTTCCACACGGCGCGGCTGCTGCTGGAGCGAGGCGACGAGGTGGTCGGTCTCGATAATCTTAATGCGTATTACGACCCGGCTCTTAAACAGGCGCGTCTCGATATGTTGAAAGACTTTGAGCGCTTCCGGTTCGTGAAGGCCGACCTAGCGGATCGCGAGGCCATGGAAACGGTGTTTCGCGCCGAAAAATTCCAACGCGTGGTGCACTTGGGCGCGCAGGCCGGCGTGCGTTACTCAATTGAAAATCCGCATGCCTACGTGCACAGCAATGTCGTGGGCTTCCTGCAAGTCATCGAAGGATGCCGGCGCAACGCGGTGGAGCATCTGGTCTACGCATCGACCAGCTCGGTCTACGGGGCCAATACGCAAATGCCTTTCTCGGAGACGCAGGGGGTCGATCATCCCATTACCTTGTACGCCGCCACCAAGCGGTCGAACGAACTCATGGCGCATAGCTATTCATCGCTCTTCGGGCTGCCCACCACGGGATTGCGGTTCTTTACGGTCTACGGCCCGTGGGGCCGGCCAGACATGGCGCTGTTTTTGTTCACCAAGAACATTCTCGCCGGCCTTCCCATCGAGGTGTTCAATGACGGCTATCACCAACGCGATTTTACCTATGTAGACGATGTTGTTCAGGGCGTGGCCGCCGCGCTGGATCATGTACCTACGCCGGATCCGAACTGGGATTCCGATCATCCCGATCCCAGCACCAGCAATGCGCCGTTTCGGATCTACAATCTAGGCAACCAAACGCCGGTGTCGTTGTTGCGCTACATCGAAGTGCTGGAACAATGCTTGGGAAGAAAGGCGCAGAAAAATCTCTTGCCCATGCAAATCGGGGACTTGCCCGATACCTGGGCCGACGTGGAAGCACTCGCTCGGGATGTCGGCTACCGCCCGGCGACCGACCTGGAACAGGGTGTGAAGCAGTTCGTCGAGTGGTATCTTAGCTTTTATCACCGCGATTCAGAGTTGAAACCGACATGAGCCAACTGAACTCATCTCTACCCGCCTGGGGCGCAGTGGCTGCGCATGCCACGGATCTTCTCAAGGTACACGTGCGCGATCTGGCCGCAACCGATCCGAAACGCTGGCAGAAGCTTCACGTCGAACACGATGGATGGTTGTTGGACATCTCCCGCCAACGCATTACACAGCAAACCTTGAACCTGCTGCTCGATCTGGCGAATGCCGTGGATGTCGCCGGGCGCACGGCGGCCATGTTTCGCGGCGATCCAATCAACACCACCGAGCAGCGCGCCGTGCTGCATACGGCGTTGCGTTCCGATTTTGCGGGCGGCCCAGCCATTCAAGCCGAAGTGAAGGCCTCGCGCCAAAAGCTCGCGGCGTTCGTCGGCTCGGTGCGCGACGGCAAAAAAGTCGGCGTGACCGGCAAACGCTTCAAGCATGTCGTGAACGTCGGCATCGGCGGCTCGGACCTTGGCCCCTTGTTGGTGTGCGATGCGCTGCGCCACGAGTGGAGCGGTGATTTAACCCCGCACTTCGTTTCCAATGTGGATCGCACGCAGCTCGAAGACTTGACCCGCGCGATCGACCCGGCCGAGACCTTGGTGATCGTCTGTTCCAAGACATTCGTCACCCAAGAAACACAAAGCAATGCCAACGCCGCGCGCGCCTGGATCGTCGGCGCCTTGGGGGAAAAATCGCCCGCCAATCATTTCGCCGCGGTTTCCACCAACCAAGAGGCCATGGACAAGTTCGGCATCGCCGCCGACCACCGCTTCACCATGTGGGATTGGGTCGGCGGACGGTATTCGGTTTGGTCGGCCATCGGCCTCGTTGCGGAAATCGTCATCGGAACTGCGCGCTTCGAAGAATTTTTAAAAGGCGCCAGCGACATCGATCGCCACTTCACCACGGCGCCTTTCGACAAGAACTTGCCCGTGCTCTTAGGATTGATCGGCGTTTGGAATCGCACGTTTCTGAATCTGCCCACCCTCGCCGTACTGCCGTACGATCAGCGCCTCGCACGCTTACCCGCCTATCTGCAGCAGTTGGAGATGGAAAGCAACGGCAAGTCGGTTTCCCTGAACGGACAGCATGTGAATTTCGCCACGGCACCCATTGTGTGGGGCGAGCCCGGTTCAAATGCCCAGCACTCGTTTTTCCAAATGCTGCACCAAGGGACCTTGACGCAAGCGCTGGATTTCATCGCGCCACTACGCGGCTCCTGGGGCGGCACTGAAGCCCAGGACCTGGCACTTAAGAACTGCTTTGCCCAGTCGCAGGCGTTCGCCTACGGGCACACCCTGGTGGACGTGGAGGCGGAGATGCGCAAAGCGGGGACGAGTGCCGCTGAAATCACGCGCATCGGTCCGCACCGAGTGCACGAAGGCAACCGCCCGAATTCGTTGCTCATGTATCCGCAAACCACGGCAAGGACGCTCGGGCAACTGCTGGCGCTGTATGAACACAGTGTGTTCGTTCAAGGCTGCGTGTGGGGAATAAATTCCTTCGACCAATTTGGCGTGGAGCTCGGGAAAAAGCTCGCGGCGAGCATCGATATGACGGAAGCCAAGCCGCCGCAAGGAATTGGCGCTGCGGGGCTCGCCGCCCTGATAAACTACGTGGCCACGCATCGCAAGAATCGAGAGCAGTGAAATCACGTAAGGGCATTATTTTGGCCGGCGGTGCCGGCACGCGACTGCACCCGATTACCATGTCGCTGTCGAAGCAACTTTTGCCGGTGTACGACAAACCGATGATCTATTACCCGCTGGCGGCACTCATGTCCGCGGGCATCCGTGAATTCTTGATCATCACGACCCCGCGCGATCAAGCATCGTTCAAGGACCTGTTGGGAACGGGAGAGCAGTGGGGATTGTCGTTTGAATACGTGGTTCAAGCGACCCCGAACGGCATTGCCCAGGCGCTCATATTGGGCGAGAAATTCCTCGACGGTGCGCCCTCGGCGCTGATTCTGGGCGACAACATTTTCTACGGCGCGAATCTGACGGCACTGCTGCAATCGGCCGCGCAGCGCGAATCGGGCGCCACCGTGTTCGGCTATTACGTGCAAGATCCGGAGCGTTATGGCGTGGTGCAATTCGATGCCAATGGCAAGGTCATCGACCTGCTGGAGAAGCCGAAGTCGCCCCCCTCGAACTACGCCGTCACCGGTATCTATTTCTATGATTCTAAGGCCTCCGCGCTCGCCAAGGCACTGACGCCTTCTCCCCGCGGAGAACTGGAAATCACGGATCTGAATCGCGCTTATCTCAAGCTGGGCGAACTGCACGTCGAGCGCTTGGGCCGGGGAACCGCATGGCTCGACACCGGCACGCATAATTCACTGCTCGATGCCGGCGTATTCGTACGCATTATCGAGGAGCGCCAGGGATTGAAAGTGGCGTGCGTCGAAGAAATTGCGTGGCGCTCCGGATTCATCGATACCGAACACTTGGTCAAACTGGCGCAGCCGTTGGCAAAAAGCGGGTACGGCGAGTATCTCCTGCGGCTGGTCAAGGAGCAGGGTCAACTGTGATTCGACGGTTTCGATGAAATTCTTAACGACGCCCATTCAAGACGTGATGCTCATCGAGCCACAGGTTTTCGGCGATGCCCGCGGCTTCTTCATGGAAACCTGGCAGGCGGAGAAATTCGCCGCTGCAGGTATTACGGCAGCTTTCGTGCAGGACAATCAAAGCCGCTCGGCCCAATGGACGTTGCGCGGATTGCACTTTCAGACGGAGCACACCCAGGGCAAGCTGGTGCGGGTCAGCGCCGGCAGCGTCTTTGACGTGGTGGTGGACTTGCGCCGCAGCTCGAGCACGTTCGGGTCCTGGTTTGCCGTGGAGCTGTCCGCGGAGAATCATCGCATGCTGTGGGTCCCGGAGGGTCTGGCGCACGGCATCTTGGTGACGTCCGAGAGCGCGGATTTTCTATACAAGTGCACGGATCTGTACAGTCCCGCGCACGAAAGAACATTGGCCTGGGATGACGCGGCGCTGGGTATAAATTGGCCGCTGCCGTCCGGGATTTCGCCTAAGCTTTCCGCGAAAGATGCCAAGGGCACTTCTTTGACTGAAATTGAGAAGTTCCCGTGAAGGTGCTGGTGCTCGGCGGCGGTCAAATCGCAACCGCCGTCGTGAAAGGAGCTCCAAGCGGAATTGAGGTCGTTTCACGGGCGCGTGCGCAATTGGATATTTCCGCCCCCGCCGCGGTGGCGAAGACTTTTGCGGAGCTTAAACCTACCTGGGTGGTCAATGCGGCCGCCTACACCGCCGTCGACCTCGCCGAGGATAACAAGGCCCAAGCAAAGGCTGTCAATGACAGCGCGGTTGCCTCGCTCGCCAAGGCCGCGGCGCGTGCCGAGTCGCGATTGCTGCATCTGTCCACGGACTTTGTCTTCGATGGAACTTCCGGCCGCGCTTATCTTCCAAACGACTCGACCAATCCCTTGAGCATATACGGAGCAACCAAACTGGCCGGCGAACGTCACGTCCTGGCGGACAAGAATGGCATTGTGCTGCGCACCTCGTGGGTCTATGCGTCCGCCGGCAAGAATTTCGTGTTGACCATGCTCAAGCTCATGAAAGAGCGAGAACAGCTCAAGATAGTCTGTGATCAAATCGGATCGCCTACGTGGGCCGCGAGCGCTGCTGCAGCCATCTGGGGGCTCATCATGGCGGCACCGCACGGCGGTCTTTACCATTGGACGGATCTTGGGGTGGCTAGTTGGTACGATTTCGCTGTTGCCATCCACGAGGAGGCTCGAATCAGAAATCTGCTGCCGCGCCCAGTCTCGGTCTTACCGATTCCCAGCAGCGACTATCCGACGCGCGCACGGCGGCCGGCTTTCAGCGTGTTGAACAGCGAATCGACCAGAGCGGCTACCGGCTTGGCGGGGGAACATTGGCGGGAAAATTTACGGAGGATGTTGGATGAGCTTCGAGCCGCGTAGTCTGCTTATCACCGGCGGCGCGGGCTTCATTGGCACCAATTTTGTGCGCCATTGGCTCTCAAAAACCAAAGAGGGGCGGGTGATCGTGTTCGACGCGCTCACCTATGCCGGCAACATCGAAAATCTGTCCGGCCTCGAGCGCAATCCGCGCTACGAATTTGTCCGCGGCGATATTTGCGATGAGGCGAAAATTCGCTCGCTGCTTGAACAGTCCAGAATCGACACCGTAGTGCATTTTGCGGCGGAGTCGCATGTGGACCGCTCAATACTGGGTCCGGACGACTTTATCCGCACCAATGTGGTGGGTACCCACTCGCTCCTTAAAGCCGCCAAAGCCCTGTGGATAGACAAGAAAATGGTTGCCGCGCACCGCTTTCATCACGTGTCGACCGATGAGGTGTACGGCTCCTTAGGACCTAGCGATCCCGCTTTCACCGAGGCGACCGCCTATGCGCCGAACTCGCCTTACTCTGCGAGCAAGGCAGCCTCGGACCATCTGGTACGCGCCTACCACGAGACTTATGGGCTGAGCACGACAGTGACCAACTGCTCGAACAACTACGGCCCGTACCATTTCCCGGAGAAGCTGATTCCGCTCACCATTGTCAACATCCTGCTCGGCAAGCCATTGCCGGTTTATGGCGATGGCCTGCAGATTCGCGACTGGCTGCATGTCGATGACCATTGCGAGGCGATTTCCCTTGCCTTGAGGCGCGGCAAAGCCGGCGAGGTGTACAACGTCGGCGGCAACAGCGAAACGGCGAATATCGAGATCGTGCGTGCCTTATGCGAGCTGGTGGATTTGCGCCTTATGGCGCGGCCCGAGCTTAAAAAGCAGTTTTCCGACTCGCCCCGGTTCAATGGCAAGTCTGCCCTGGAATTGATCACCCACGTGCGCGACCGGCCGGGGCACGACCGTCGCTACGCCATCAATTGCGCCAA
>DASWUU010000009.1:0-56904 GCA_036401515.1 Steroidobacteraceae bacterium | reverse complement strand
GCCAGAACTCATCATAGGCAGGATGCTTCATGATCTTTTCGGCGAAGCCCAGTTGTTCCAAGCCGTGCAAGCGCGCCATGTCGCCGGCCGAACCGGCACTGAGCCAAGCGTCGTAGTCGTCGTAATGATCCGTCCACCAGGGTAAATCGCTGCCGCGAGTGGCTTCCTGATCATGGATGTAGGTCAGGCTATCCTGCCGGAACGCGCCCTTGTGAAACCAATCGTCGCCCATCCATCCATCCACCATGGCATTGATCGGAATGGCCGCGCGCAGTGCTGGGTGCGGGTGCACTAGCGCCATCAACGACGTAAACCCGTCGTAAGAGATCCCGAGAATCCCCACCTTGCCATTGGTCTCAGGAATGTTTTTGACGAGCCAATCGATGGTGTCGTAGGTATCGGTCGAATGATCCACGGCTGTTGGATTTAGGGGACCCCGCAACGGCCTGGTCATCACATAATCTCCCTCCGAGCCGTGCTTGCCACGGACGTCTTGCATCACGCGAATGTAGCCGCCTTGGAGCACCGCATCGTCCGCCACATCATTACTGTCGAGCAACGCATCAAGATGCGAGCTGCTGTTTTTGGCAATTCGCGAGCTCGCCCCGTAGGGGGTTCGGCTCAGCAGGATCGGCGCGCGCTTTGCGCCGCGCGGAATAAGAATGAGGGTTTTCAGCTTGATTCCGTCGCGCATGGGAATCATGACGTCGCGCTTGGTGTAATCAAAACTGTCGACATGCGGTACGAATGTACCCGGCGTCTCGCTCGGCAGCGGCTCGTCGGCCAAGGCGGGCCAGACGGCGGCCAACATCAGCAGGGTGCTGCCAAACAGCGCCGGGGCGCCCGAGCGCCGAGAAAATATCGACATCATTGGTCTCCAGAGGAAGGGTTCGATTGATTGCGGATCATCGCATGAGGGGTCGTCGACGGAACATAATCAGCCGCCTGCATTGCAATTAGCCCGCCAATCATTAGCCCTCTAGTGTTTTGTCACGGTGCGCGGGTGGTCGCCGCGCTTGCGGTCGCAGTTAGTTAGGGGGCATGATCGCAGGCGGGAGATAGGGTTGGCGGCCAGTGAGGAGGACAGGCAATGGGTTCCTTGTCGTTCACGGTATCCGATGGGGTTGCGACTTTGGCGCTGCAGCGCTCAACCTGCAGCAACGCAATCGATATTACCGTTATCCGTGCGGTGCACCTGGCGCTCGATCAAATACAAAAAGGTGAGGGTGGCGCGAAGGCCGTGGTTATCACGGGAAGCAACGATGTGTTTTGCAGCGGCCTCGACCTTCATTCGATCGATTTGAAAACGGCCGAAGCGCGGCAGCGCGCGCATTTCGAAATGCGCCGTTTCATGGATCCATTGATTCTTCGCTTGAGCGGATTTCGTTTTCCGATCGTTGCGGCGGTCAACGGCGCGGCGGTGGGCGCCGGTATGAGTCTCGCGCTCGCGAGCGACATCATCATAGCGGCCGATAACGCTTACTTCTTGCCCTCGTTCGCGCGCTTAGGTTTAGTACCGGATGCGGGAATCACCTTCCACCTAGCGCGCCGAATCGGCGCCGGCCGCTCGTTGTCCTCGCTCATGCTTGCCGAGAGAATCGATGCCAAAACCGCATTGGAGTGGGGCCTTGCTTACGCGGTAGTCCCACACGATGAACTCATGGCCCGCGCACAAGCAGTGGCGCATCGCCTCGCCACCGGACCCTGCGCAGTTCTGGGTCAAATCCGCACTTTGCATGCCTCGACTTTCGATAACTCGCTGCAAGAGCAACTGCGCGCGGAACGCAGCGCGCAAGAGATGACTCTAGAAACACAGGATTGCGTAGAAGGCGTTCGAGCTTTTTTCGAGAAGCGCGAGCCTAATTTTTCAGAGCATTAGCCCTTTCGCCATCCGGCCGCGCCGTGATAGCGATGCGAATCGCCGCAAGAGGCGCGCGATCGTCAAAAGCTTGCGTTTTCGGCTCGCTGGGCACGCCGAGCAGGGTCCAAAGCACATCGAGATCAGGTGACTGCGGGATTGCTCTAATTTGTTCGTACAAGCCGTACATGACATGCGTGCCCGTCGCCGCATCGCCGATCTTAAGAACCTCTGCGATATCGCGTTCCGCCCCGTAGCCGCCGGTCTCTTTCAAAATGGCACGCAAGGCGGTTTGCAGGCCGACGCGGTTGGCCGTTTGTTCCCGTATGGCTATGTCTGCCTGCAGACAGTACAGGGCGCCGCCCCAATAGGTGCGCCCCCAGCTCGGCGATTCATCCATGCCGCCATCACCGGCGCGAGGCAGCCCCATCGGCATCGAATGGCGATCTTCGGCCCAAACATCGGCAATGTCGCGATTCCCGAATTGGGCTCTTGCCACGCCTTCTACGTAAGTAGCAAGCCCCTCGGCGAGCCAGTTATGGCGGCGACCGACCTCGGGCAACGCCAGATGCACCATCTCATGCACGAGCACCCAATCTGCGGCTAAGGTATCCGCCCTCGATTCCCGGCCGACGCGCATTTGTATCATCAGGCCGGAATCATTTGTTGTCCGCCCGCCGCCTACGCCGCTGCCGTCCATACCTTGCAGCCTGATGACGAGCACCGGCGCGGGGAACCTAGCGTAATAGCTCGCCACGATATGGGCCGAACGATCGATCCAGGCCCGCAGCAAGGCCTGCTGCTTGGCGAGTCCGGCATCCTCAATGAAGACGCAGATCTGAGAGCCGCTGACGGGCAGCTCCATCGTCACACCGGCCGGACAGGCGCCGTGCGCGAGCGTGCAAAACAAGATGAATATCGCGCCGCCGAGAATCGAGGATGCACGCATTACTTCTCCGCGGCGTGATTGAGCTTTCGTGAGCCGCTAAGGTAGCGGCTGCCGCGGACAAAGTAGCGTAATTGCACATCTGCGGCCTTGCTAAGACCGATGCGCACGCTCTCGCCGATGGTCTCGATATGATGACCATCGCTTCCTATCCAAAGTTGCTCATCCGTGTACAGATTAATTCCGTCGTGCCGCCGGTCTATCCGCATTGCAGCCGTTAGGCGACCCGGCCCCCTGGTCAAGTCATTTAACTTGACATGGCCGACGTTGCGCTGCATATGTCCGGTACCGTACAAAGGCTCGAGCGCGCGCAGCAGCACGCCGGAGCCGATCCCTCCCGCCTCACTCGATACGTTCAAAAGGTACGATGTTCCGTAGCACAGGTATACATAGGCGTGGCCAGGTTCGAGAAAAAGCGAGCGATTGCGCGGTGTCATTCCGCGGAACGCATGACAGGCTGGATCATGTTGCAAGTAAGCCTCGGTTTCGACGATTCGCCCGGCGATGATGAGTCCGCCGATGTCGCGTACGAGCACTTTGCCAAGCAAAGCTTGGGCGAGCGCAACGGTCTCAGCAGGCATGTCGCGGCCTGAAATGCGCTCGATCGATGTTGCGCGGTTGTCCGAAGCCTTGCGGACGATGATAACCTCCCGGGTGAATAGACGATGATTATAACAATCCGCGGTTTTTCTAACGGAGCAGCATGCTAAGCGGTCAGACCATCAATAATCTCCACTCGGAGACCTTTACGTTTCTCCACGGGAATCTTCAGATCATGGCCATGAATTGCCATGTTCCGGAAGAAGCGTCGCGCCAGAGTTTGGTGTATGTCACTGACGCGGCGCAACTTTCCGAGGCCCGGCGCCACCAACCCGCCATTATGGTGGTGCATGCAAAGGTCGCTGATCGTATTTGCGCAGCCGTTGACGCAGAGAGTTGCTGTTTCTCGGTGAAGAACATTTCCATGGGCATGGCGATGCTTCTTAAGTACTTCGACAGCAAAAAAAGCCGCTTTTCCCAGTGGGGTGAGCATCATCCGACGGCAGTTGTGCACCGCGACGCCATTATCGGCAAGGGGGTATTTCTCGGCCCTTATTGCGTCATCGGCGCCGGGGCCGACATCGGCGATGGATGCATGATCGGCTCACACTCGGTGGTGGAGAATGCGGCAAAGGTCGGGGCGCGAAGCATTCTGCACCCGCATGTTTTTGTCGGCGCCGCCTGTCAGATCGGCGATGATTGCGAGATTCATCCGCACACCACAATCGGCAGCGATGGTTTTGGTTACGCCGTTGATCCCGATGGCAAGCCGCGCAAAATTTCCCACTTGGGGAATGTAAAAATCGGCGATGGGGTCGAAATCGGCAGCAATTGCGCGATCGACCGCGCGACCTTGACCTCCACGTATATCCGATCCGGCACCAAGCTCGATAACATATGTCATATCGCCCATAACTGCGATTTGGGCGAGAACGGTTTTTTTACGGCCGGATTCATGATGGGAGGGTCCACCAAGATCGGACGTCAGTTCGTCACCGGAGGTAATTCCGTTGTGACAGCACATATCACCGTCGGCGACAACGTGGTGCTGTCTGGGAGATCCTCCGTCACCAACAACATACCCTCAGCGGGCGCCTATGGCGGCTATCCGCTGCAGCCGTTGAAGGAGGCGTTGAAGACAGCCGTGAGCCTCGGGCATCTGAATGAGATTCGGCGCAACCTGAATCGCGTGATGAAACACCTGCGCTTATCGGAACACGAGCAGGACGACGCTTGAGGCTATGCCGATAGCCGTGCCGATCGCCGCGCTGATGGTGGCGATGACATGCTTTCAGCTCGGTGCGACGCTTGCCAAAGGCTTGTTTCCTGTCGTCGGCGCCGGCGGCACGGCGGCACTTCGTCTGGCGATCGCCTCGATCATCCTGCTGGCGGTGTGGCGTCCTTGGCGTCTGCGTTTCACCGCAGCGCAGCTGCGTACCGTAATCGTGTATGGCGTGGCCATGGGCTGGATGAATTTGTTTTTCTATCTAGCCTTGAGCTACATCCCGCTTGGAATCACGATGGCGCTGGAATTCACCGGTCCGCTCGGGGTCGCCTTGTTCGCGTCGCGCCGTGCCGTCGATTTCCTGTGGATTATGCTCGCCGTGCTGGGTTTGGCAGCGTTGCTGCCGCTCGGTTTCGGCGGGCAAACGCTGTCGGCGCTTGGCATCCTTTACGCACTGGCTGCAGGCGCTTGTTGGGCACTGTACATTCTCTTTGGGCGCAGGGCGGGCGCCGCACACGGAGGCCAAATCACTTCTTTGGGCACCGTGATCGGCGCCGCGGTAATCGTGCCCATCGGCATTGCGCACAGCGGCACGCAGTTGCTGTCGCCCGCGATTTTGCCGATGGCGGTCGCTGTGGCGGTGCTCTCCAGCGCCTTACCTTACTCACTGGAAATGTATGCCATGCCGCGAATACCGACTCGCACCTTCGGCGTGCTGATGAGCCTAAATCCAGCATTGGGCGCTCTCTCTGGCCTGATGTTCCTGGGCGAGAGCCTGACGCTCATTCAATGGGCTGCCATTACCAGCATCGTAGCTGCGTCCGCCGGCAGCGCCGCCACACGCTGATTATTGCCCGATGAGTGCTATGGCCAAATAAAGTACCGCCGCCCCGGCTAGAGTCATGGCGGTGGTGAGAAATTTGGGATGTGCGTGATAGCTTTCGGGGATGAGATCGCTTGCACCGATATAAAGGAAAAATCCCGCAAGCAAGGCGAGCACGCCGCCAAACGATGCCCCAGAGAGGGTGAAGAATTGCGTCGAGGCCACTCCAATTCCGGGTGCTACTGCGTCTAGCACCAGCCAGCGCAATGCCGCCTTGCGGCTGCCTTGGTTCTTGAGCACGATGTTCATGGTGTTGATGCCATCCGAAAAATCATGACTCAACACTGCGATCGCAACAATGAGTCCGATTTGATGGGAGGCTTGAAAGGCCAGTCCGATGGCGATGCCATCGAGCAAGCTATGCAGGGATAAAACGCCTGCGGCGATTCGGCCGCGAGGAGCAGCTTCGCCGTGAAAAAGCAGAATACGGTCCAATGCCAGGTAAGACAGAAAGCCGAAACCGGTCCAAGCAAGAATCGCTTCCGGAGAGTGAAGCTTCGCGCCGAAATTAATCGCTTCGGGCAACAAATCGAAAAACGCAACGCCAATGACCGCGCCGGCGCTGAATCCCAGCACCAAGTGCAGCTTGTCGCGCAATTTCAAGGCCAGCAGGCCGCCCAGCAGCGTGCTGACGAATGCCGCAGCGGCGATGACTAGCAGTAACACAGTGTTATATTGCGGACCACGATTTTAACTTCTTGGGGGCAGCGTGAGTTACGACACGTATCATAAGCGCAAAATAGGTAAACACGTGCTCAAGCCGGAAACCCAGATGATGGGTTACGGCTACGATCCGAGCCTGTCGGAAGGTTCTTTGAAGCCGCCGATTTTTTTGACATCAACTTTTGTATTTAGAACCGCGCAAGACGGGAAGGACTTTTTCGACTACACCTCGGGCAGACGGGAGCCGCCAGCGGGACAATCCTCTGGTCTGGTCTATTCACGCTTCAACAATCCCAATCTGGAAGTTCTCGAGGATCGATTGGCACTTTGGGAGGAGGGTGAAGCGGCCGCGGTATTCTCCAGTGGCATGTCCGCCATCTCGACCGTCATTTGGACGCACGTGCGTCCTGGCGATGTGGTTCTCATGAGTCAACCGCTCTACGGCGGCACAGAAACGCTCATCGAGAAAACCTTGCCGGCTTTTGGCGTGAATGCTGTGGGCTTCAATCTGGGGCACGATCGCCAGTCTGTGCTGGAAGCGGCTGCGCAAGCTTGCAAGAAAGCGGAGCAAACCAAAGGCCGGGTTTGCCTCATCCTTGTCGAAACGCCGGCCAACCCAACCAACAGCTTGGTCGACCTCAAATTGATGCGCGAAGTGTCCGAATCGATCGGCGCGCGGCAGAGCGGCGGGCGGCCGCCCGTGGCAGTCGACAATACTTTTCTCGGCCCGGTGTTTCAGCAACCTCTGCAGCACGGCGTCGATCTGGTGATGTATTCGCTGACCAAGTACGTGGGTGGTCACTCGGATCTGGTAGCGGGCGGCGTCGTCGGCTCGCGCGATGCGGTTGGACCGGTGAAGAAATTGCGCGGCGCTCTCGGCACTCAGCTCGATCCGAACACTGCCTGGATGATCATGCGCTCAATGGAGACACTGGCTCTGCGCATGCACAAGTCAGCAGAGAATGCGGCGTTGGTAGCCAATTTCCTGCGCCAGCATCCGAAGATCGCGGCCGTGAATTATCTGGGGTTTCTGGCCGCCGATGACCCGCGTAGCGCGGTCTTCAAGCGGCAGTGCCAAACCGCCGGTTCGACCTTTGGATTTGCCGTCAAGGGCGGCGAGGCTGAGGCGTTCCGTCTGCTCGATGCGCTGCAAGTGATCAAGTTGGCGGTGAGCCTCGGCGGCACCGAGACCTTGATGTCGCATCCGGCCAGCACTACCCATTCCGGCGTGGCCAAACAAACGCGCGACCGGCTCGGTATCACCGATTCCTTAATTCGAATATCGGTCGGCATCGAAGATGCTGACGACCTCATCGCCGACTTGAGCGCTGCACTCGAAACCGTGTAGCGGTTCACACAACGGGTCGTGAGGCGCGTCGCGTTCCCGGCGCGCTCGTCATTCAATACCGCCGTCAAATGAGATGGGCCCGGCACATTGGCCCAAAACTTGAGCTCTCGCCACCCAAACTGCGAGGCCAGTCACAACCTTTTCGGCCTATCCGGCAAAAATAGCTCTGTCGGGGAAACCCGCAATGACGTTAATTACTTTAGGAGCTCTCATGCATAAGATTCTCAGCGCAACCTTGGCAACCGGAGTAATGGTTGCGGGCATTGCGCAGGCTGCCACGACGACCACCACGTTTGCGGTGACTGCAACCGTTCAGTCGACCTGTTCCGCGACGGCGGCTACCTTGGCATTCCCCAATTACACGCCCGGCGGCGGCACGCAGACGGGTAATACCACCATCAGCGTCAAGTGCACGAAGAACACGCCGTTTACGGTGGCGCTTAACGCGGGCTCGACTACGGGCGATGCCTATGCGCAACGCGTGATGGGGTCCGGAGCGAACAGCTTGCAATACAACCTGTATACCACCGCAGCGCTTGCCACCATATTCGGAGACGGTACCGCGGGCACCGGAACCGTGGCCGGCACGGGTCTGGGCGTCGCTACCGCCAACAGCGTGCAGGTCTTTGGCCAACTTCCCGATAACGCCACGAACCAAGCGGCAGTGCCCGGCGCTTATAGCGACACCATCACCGTCACGGTTACGTATTGATCAAAGGAATCTCGCGGCAGCGAGAGTTCATGCGCAAGATCCAGGCAATGACGCTTATCTTCGGTGCGATGGCCGCTTCGGCAAACGCGAGCACGTTCAATATTTCCCCCATCCGGGCGGAACTTGCCTTAGGCCACCGCACCGAAGCGCTCACTATCACGAACGAGGAAGACAGTCCCGTCGTGGTTCAAATCCGCGTGGTGAGCTGGTCTCAAAAAGACGGCGCGGAACAGCTCGAGGACACGCGCGAAATATTAGCGACGCCACCGGTGCTGCAGATACCGGCAATGAGTCAGCAAATCATCCGCGTTGCTTTGCGCCGCACGCCGGATCCGACGCAGGAACTGACCTATCGAATCATTTTCGAGGAAGTGCCGCAGGCCGCGCCGCGGGAGTTCTCCGGCCTGCGCGTCGCACTGCGACTCAGTATTCCCATATTCGTGGCTCCGGCGCAGGGGAAGGCAAACGCTGAGGTCGCTTGGGCTTCGCGCTGGCTTGCAAACGGCCAACTCGAACTCGCAGCGACAAACCATGGCAGTGGACACTTGCAAATTACCGATTTCGAGGCGCAATTTCCGGGCTCGCTGATGCCGCTCCGGGGAGTGACCTCAAAGTACGTGCTGCCCGGCAGCCGCATGAGCTGGACCTTGACGCCCCCTGCCGACTCAACGCGGCAAGGAGACGTTCCGATTCGCGGTCACAGCGACAAAGGGGACTTTTCCGCCGACGTTGCGCCTAGCGACCTTTAAGAGGCGCGGGTTGGCGCGTGGCCACAACAAGGCTGATCCGGATTGCAAGTGCGCTGCAGACATATTCTGGTGTTCTGCTGATGCTCTGGCTTGGAGTTCAGTCCGCCCTCGCTGCGGTCTCCGCGCAGCTCACGCCATCTGTTATGGAAGTCACTTTAAGCGGTACCGATACCGGAGATATGCTGGTCGTCTTGCGCGGCCCGCGAGACGAGCTGTACATCGAGGAGGGCGATTTCCAGCGGCTCCGGCTGCGCGTCCATACGATCGCTCCGCTCCTGTTTGAGGGCAGGCCCTTTTTCGATCTAAGAGCCATCAAGGGCTGCTCGGTAACAATCGATGAACGCTTGCAGCGAGCGGTCATTACCGTGCCGATGGCCTCGTTGGACACCACGCATCTCAGCGCCGCGGAGCGGCGCTCTCCGGACGTCACCCCGGCTTCCCCCGGGGCATTTTTAAACTACCAGCTTTCGGCGCAGCAAATCGAGGGTCAGAATTTGGGCGGCGCCTTTGCCGAGCTCGGCGTTTTCGCGGCAGCCGGCGTGCTGACGAATACCGCGGTCGCGCGCTATGGCGGCACGGATCCTGAGATGGTCAGGCTGGACACCACTTTCACGCGGGACTTCCCCGCGAGTCTTGATACCTTGAATCTCGGCGATGCCATCAGTGATGGGGCCAGTTGGGGTAACGCGGTGCGTTTTGCCGGCGTGCGCTGGAGCCGAAATTTCGGGTTGCGCCCGGATCTGTTAACTACGCCGCTGCTTGCCACTTCAGGCAGCGCCACGGTGCCCTCAACCGTGGATGTCTTCGTGAACAATCAATTGGTGAGCAGCAGCCAGCTGCCGCCAGGCCCCTTCGTGATCGATCGACTGCCCACCGTTTCAGGCACCGGTGATGTGAGCGTCGTGGTGCGGGATGCGCTCGGTCGCGAGCAAGTCCTCACCCAGTCCTTCTATTCGAGCACCACCCTCCTGGCCCAGGGTTTGAGCCAATACTCGGTCAATCTCGGCAAGATCCGCGACGACTACGGCTTGCAAAGCGATGAATACGGGCCGCTGCTCGGTGAGTTGAGTTATCGACGGGGCATAACCGACGGCATAACCTTAGAGGGACACGCCGAATATCTGGCGCGCGAAGCGCACGCTGCCGGCCTCAACGCTGCCTTTGCCGTGGGCCGAATGGGTGTCATCAATTTCACGGCCGCGAATGGCGGAGATGCCGCGGGTTCCGGCTGGCTCTCCGGTGTGGGAATCGAACATCGCGGCACGAACACGAGTTTCATCGCCAGCAGCCTGTGGGCATCCAACGAGTTCTCGCAAGTGGGCGAACCTGTGAATCCGGCGCTGCGGATGCGACAGCGCAGCCTTCTGCAGACCGGCATGGGAGTCGGCCGCTTCGGATCCCTATCGCTTGCGTATGTGCGCCAAACGTATCGTGATTCACCCGTGCAGCAGACACTCGGTTTGACTCACAGCATCAACTTCGGCCGAATCGGCTCGCTCAATCTCACAGTGACTCGCACCCGCACCGCATCCGATCTTTCCAGCAGCGCCCAGACTTCAACCAGCGCCTATTTAATTTTTGTATTGCCACTGGATTCCAGGCGCGCGGCGACGCTGGCCGCCGTGGGCGGTAGCGGCAGCGGAGCGCCGGACAACGAGATGATTGTCTCGGTGGCCGAAAGTCCACCGGTAGGGCCGGGCAGCGGCTACCGCTTGAGCGCCTCCAGCGCCGGCAATTATGACGCCGATTGGCGCCAGCAGTTCCACAGCGCCGATTTGGAATTGGAGGTGGCGCGCAACCACGGGATCGATGGGCGCAGTGCTTATCTGTCGGGTGCGATGACCTTTCTCGATGGCCAGCTAAATGCCACCCGTTCCGTCAATGGCAGCTTTGCGATGGTGGACGTCGCGGGGCTTTCGGATGTGCCGGTGTATGTTGAGAATCAATTGACAACGCATACCGACGCCAGCGGCAGGGCGCTGCTCTATAACTTGCGGCCCTATGAAGCCAACCGAATCAGCATCACGCCCGAAGATCTTCCATTGGATACCGCCATCGGCGCCAGCAGCACCATCATGGCGCCGCCCTTTCGCAGCGGTGTCATTGCGCGTTTCCCTGTCGAGCGGGTGCGCGGCGGCACGTTTCGGTTGGTTCTGGACGATGGCAAGCCCGTTCCGGTGGGCGCGGTCGTCACCTTACGAGGCACGCAGTTTCCCGTGGTGCTGAATGGCACGGTGTACGTCACGGGCTTCGATCATGGCATGTCTGCAGAGGCCAATTGGGCCGGCAAACACTGCAGTTTTCGCTTGGAGCCGCCGCCGCCGGATGATCCGTTGCCGGACATGGGTACCGTGGTGTGCCATGACAAAAGCGATGCGGCGCACACGCTGTGAAGCCGCGGAGTTTAATTTTCGCGCTGTGTTTCGTCGGCTTGCATGCCGCGTGCGCCCGCGCCGCCACCACGGTCAACTGCACCGTAACCGCGGGCGGAATAGCATTTGGAATTTACAATCCCTTAAGCGCCGTCGCGAATGCATCGACCGGGACCTTGCGCATTGTTTGCAACGGCAGCGGCACAGGATCAGCCAATGTCACGGTGAATGTCTCGTTGAGCGCGGGCTTGAGCGGCAGCTACGCGACGCGAAAAATGTTCTCGGGAACCAACATTCTCGACTACAACATTTATTGGAGCACCGCGTATAACCAGATCATGGGCGACGGGAGCGGCGGCTCCTTTGCAGGAAGTGCCGGACCGTTCCCGGTGTCCGCGGGCGGCAGCAATCTGGCGACCGGAACAATGTATGGACTCGTTCCTGCATCACAGGATGTGGCCCCAGGTAGTTATAGCGACGTGATCACGGTCACCGTTACCTACTAGTTATTCCAGTGGGCGCACCGCGAAGCGCACCGGCCAAGGATATTCGCCCACGCGAAGCCCGGGAGCCAAGGTGAATCGAAACTTCAGGGATAGATCCATTGCTTGAGGTTTTTGCCATCGCTGCACGATGGTGCCGCCCTGCGCTCCCAACGTAAGATCGGAGTTCAACCCGGCGACCGTGATCGCTGAGACCACGGGCGCGACGGTGAGCACGTCCAACGCGAAGCCGCTCGGACTGTTGCTGCGGACGGTCAACGTTGTCGGTTGCACCACATCGATGAAACCGCGCCGTAAATCCGCCTCGGAAATTGCCAAGTCGGCAGGTGCTGATTGACGCTCGATCATAGCCATTGCCCGCACGATCACGCTGACCCCGAGGTCAGAGCGTACGTCTCGTGCACCGGCCGCCGTGACGCTGGCCGCGACAATCAGCGCAATACGCGCCGTGTTGAACCCCTGATTGTGCGAAAATTTGCTCAAGACTTTAAATAGCGGCAATAAGCGGCCGTACTTTAGCGGCGATGCCTACGGTTATCCTTCAGACATAACGTAAAATCAAGCGGAAGGTTATTTTCTGATCATGCGTATTCTCCTGGCGATGGTGCCCCCTATCTTGGTGGCGTGGTGTAGCGGCGCGCCCGCTGCGGTCCTCAGTGATGGCGCCGGGGATTTGCCCTCAGTGGTCGTCACGGCAACGCGCGTCGAGGAAGACAGCCGCGATTTGCCGGTCTCCATCGACAGGATAGAGGCGCAAAGCATTCGTAGCGGTCAGCTGCAAGTGAACTTATCCGAGTCGCTGCTGTTGGTGCCGGGTGTTTCCGCACAAAGCCGTCAAAACTATGCCCAGGACTTGCAGCTATCGGTGCGTGGCTTCGGTGCCCGCTCGAGCTTCGGGGTCCGCGGCGTGCGGCTGTATTCCGATGGAATTCCCGGAACCATGCCGGATGGCCAAGGCCAATTTTCGCAGTTCGATTTAGGCTCGGCCGACCACATCGAGGTGCTGCGAGGACCCTTTTCGGCGTTGTACGGCAATTCGTCGGGCGGTGTTATTGCCATATTCACCGAAGATGCAAAGCCCGGCTATCTACTCGCGGGCACTGCCGAGTACGGCACATTCAACACGCACCGGTATGCCTTGAAGACGACGGGCGCCAACGATGTCCTCAACTACGTGCTCGACGCGTCCCACTTTGAGACCGACGGATACCGAGTCCACAGCGAAGCGGAGCGCAATCTTTTTAACGCCAAGATCACGGCCACTCCGAGCGCCGAATCCAAGCTCACCGTCGTGGCAAATGCCGTACAAACGCCGTTCGTTCAAGATCCCCTGGGGCTGACGCGCGCGCAGCTGGAAGCGGATCCGCGCCAGGCCGGCATCAACGCAATCGCTTACAACACGAGTAAATCGCTGGCTCAAGAACAACTGGGCATGGTGCTCGAAGACAAGGTCAGCACCGCCGACGAGATTGTCGCCAGCCTGTACACCGGGCATCGCGCCACCACGCAGTTCCAGGCGATCCCTGAGGCAACACAATTGGCGGCGCCGCTGTACCCCGGCGGTGTAATCGACTTGAGTCGCTCCTATTGGGGCGCAGATTTGCACATTGTCGACCAACGCACGCTGGGCGGCACGCCTTTGCTGCTCGTAGCAGGCGTGAGTTACGACGATTTGGCTGAAGCGCGCAGAGGGTATTTGAACTTCGTCGGCTCTGAACTGGGCGTGATGGGGGCATTAAGGCGCGACGAGGCCAATTACGTCTACGATTTCGATCAGTACCTGCAGGTCCAGTGGGACCCCGGGCAGCGTTGGCGTCTAGTCGCGGGGCTGCGCAACAACTTAGTCGACGTGACTTCCCACGGCCACTTGGCCGTCCTCGATGCAGCGGATAGCGAAGTGCGTTATTCAGCGGTCAATCCAGTGGGCGGTGTGACGTTTCGCGCGACCTCGGCGGTGAATATTTATGGATCCTTTGGCAAGGGATTCGAAACTCCGACGCTGAACGATTTGGCCTATCGATCGGTGGATGGGAGCCTGCCCGGTTTAAATCTCGCGCTGAAACCTGCGCGAAGCGACAACTACGAGGTCGGCATCAAGGCCGGCAACGAGTATGTGCACGCCAATCTGGCGGCGTTCTATATCAACACCGTGGATGAGCTGGCGGTGCTGCAAAATCTGAGCGGCCGCGCTGTCGATCAAAACATCGGCGAGACCACGCGGCGCGGTTTGGAATTCGAGGCTGACGCGAACTTGACCGGCGGCTTCGACGCGCGATTGGCGTATACGTATATCCGAGCGCTGGTGGCGCAGCCCTATTTCACCTGCGTGGGGACGCCTTGCAATCCCTTCGCGCATAGTGGCGCTGCGACGGCCAACTACCTGCGGGTGGCTGCGGGAAATTTCCTACCCGCTATTGCGCGCAATTCGTTGTACCTTGGCCTCACTTGGCATTACGCCCCGCGGGGCTTTTCCACTACGCTCGAAACACAGGGTAGATCAAAAATATACTCGGACGACCGCAATACGGATGCGGCTGCAAGTTTTTGGGTCGTCAATTGGCGCGCGGGCTTCGAGCAGGAGACCAAACACTGGCGCCTCAGTCTATTTGGGCGCCTTGATAACCTCGCAAATCGCGCTTATGTAGGCTCTGTGATCGTCAATGAGGCGAATTCGAGGTATTTCGAGCCCGCGCCAGGCCGGGCAGCCTATTTAATGTTCAATGCGGCCCTGCGGAATTAAGCTGATGTTATGTACACCAAACGGCTTGAACCGCGTTGTGCTTATAGGGTCTTATCATTGATGAAGTTTTAAAAGCAGCCGCGCGCGGCTGTACCAGGAGAGGACAAATGAGTATCAAGGGCAAAGGCGGTCTGTTGGCGTTAAGCGCGCTGGGATTGATCTTGGCCGGAACTGGGTCTGCGCTGGCGCAGCACAGTGGTGGTGGTGGACATGGCGGTGGGGGCGGCGGCCATAGCGGCGGTGGCGGACATTCCTTCAGTGGGGGCCACAGCTCCGGCGGCGGCCACTTTGCCGCGGGCGGCGGGGGCCATTATTACGGGGGTGGTGCTCACTACGCCGGCGGCGGTGGTGCTCACTACGCCGGCGCCTACCACAGCGGTTACGCTGGACGAGGCGGCTATGGCTATGGCGGCCACGGCTATTCGACGGGCGGCTATCGCGGCGGCTATGGATACGGCGGCGGCTGGCGGGGAGGCGGCTGGCGTGGCGGCTACTGGCACGGCGGCTTCTGGCCCCGCGCTTATTACGGCCTTGGATTTTCCTGGTTCCTGCCCATCCTGCCGTTAGCGTATGCGACGTATTGGTACAGCGGTGTCCCCTACTATTACGCCAACGACGTGTATTACACCTATAACCCCGATTACCAGGGTTATGTAGTCACAGACCCTCCGCCGGTGGCGGACAGCAGCGGATCAGCTGACGGCGCCGCTTCTGCGCCCGCCGATGCGGGTCCCCAGGAGCAAGGTCCTGGCCCGGGCGGCCCGGCACCCGGTCAGATCTTCATGTATCCGAAAAATGGCCAGAGCGCCGAGCAGCAAGCGAGCGACAAGGCTGAATGCCAAAGCTGGGCGTCTCAGCAAGCGGGCCAAGTGGCCCAGAATGGTTCGGACTATAACCGGGCGATGGTGGCTTGCGTCGAGGGGCGGGGGTACAGCGCTCGATAGCTGAAATTGCTTGATAGAAAAGCCGCGCTTTATGAAGCGCGGCTTTTTTTTGATGCTTTAAACCGCGACTAAGTTGATCCCCAGCACGTTTTCACATTTCCCGCGGGGAGTGTGGTTTGCGTTCCGGCACTGTCGACGGTGAAGCTCGTACATTGCGCATCCGTGGTTTGCGGCGGCAGTGCCGGCACGGCATTGATGCTGTACGTCTCCGATGGGGGTCCCGGCGCCAGCGTGATGGTGACGGTGTAATACCCTTGCGTGGAAGCTACCGGGCTTACTGCGGCAGGACATCCGACGTAGGTGTAGTTCTGCGTGTAGCAGCGTTCCAGCGCCTGGGCTATCACACTTATGCTTTTGGTCGCGTCCGTCCGATTGGCACGCTTCACATAGGCCGAGTACGAGGGAATCGCGATAGCCGCGAGAATGGCCGCGATTCCCACGGCGATCATGAGCTCGATCAAGGAGAAGCCGTTTTTCTTCATGTGGCCGCCTCAGGATCCTTGGTGCAGCATGATGGAGATGACCTCGGGGCTGGTGCTGGGTCCATCGACGACCATATCCACCACGTCACCTGTGTGTAGGGTGCTGAGCACCTTGGCTGCGGCGCTGTTCGGCTTCACGTGATAACTGCGACGATCGACTTCGATCGTACCGCTCGACGGCGTCGCCGTGACCGTGCCCGTGACTGCCGGTGCCAAAGCCCGGCTGCTCCAGCTTGCGCTAGGCATTAAGGACAACGAAAGCGCGAGGGCGCTCACCACAACCCAAAGCTTTGCTAATTTCATTGACGTATCTCCCACCAGGCTGTTCGAGACTTCGAGGACCCTTTCAATATGACGGGCTGAATGGTCGGATTACCGCCGACACTTCCAACCGTCGACTCCGTGATCAGAGCAATGCCGGTGCCGGTAGAGAACGACCCGGACCGAATGGTGGGCGCGGAAGCGTAGACGTTTCCGAGGGACATCCCAACCGGAGCAACCGGCTGGGTTCCCACGGGCGCGCCGGTGGGAACCACGGTATCGTTGGCGTTGATTTTACCATCGCCGGTGACGTCGAATTGCGGAGCTGTGAACGTGCCCCCGGTTGCATAGTTGAGCACCATGAGGTAGGAGCTGCCCGTCGTTGTGCAGGACCCCACCGCTGGCGGGATGGGCTGATAGGTGGTCAGCACCAACTCGCCGCCGGTTTCCAAACGTGGATCATTGATGACGCGCTCGCCGCTGAGCAAGTTGAGATCGATGTACCAGCCCTTGTTGGTGGGTATCACAGGTGCAGTGCCTGAAATTGTGCGTACTTGCAAAGTACCTATGGTTGCCGTGGCCAAATTCTGCACCAACAAATTCGCCCGTGTGAGCGGCGACACATAGCCCGCTGGCGGGTCGTACACGCCGTAGATCGATTGAACATTGGCATTCGCGATGTCCGGAACACCCAGAAATTGACCGGTACCAAACATCACCATGGTGCCCAGCACTTGCGGGAATCGGGGATTCAAGGAGGCCACCGGGCTGGTGGTAATAGGCTGCTTGTTTCCGGACCCGTCGCGCGCCTGGAACAATACTGTCGCCACCCAATTATTGGGATTGGCGTTGGAGATATCGATGCGCCACATGTTGCCTTGCAAATCGCCCGCATACACTAGATTTGCGCCTCCCGCGACTTGGCCACCGCTGTTGACGGCGATTAAACTCGCCAGTCCATTGGAAGAAGTCAAGTCGCATGCAGCCGGAACGGCGTTGCACAAGTCGACTTTCGCCATGGTGCTGCCGTGTTGCGGATCCAGGGCATACAGAAACGGCTTCTCATTGTTGCTGTTGTAGCCGTTACCGACAAGCACCGTCCAGCCGGCAGCCGTATTGGCGATAACCGGAGCGCTGAAACCGAGCCCCATATCGCTATCGGTGAAATCCCAAAGTACGGCGTTTGAGAGTGCCGTCTCGGAAGTAATCGAGGCGGGGTTGGTGATATCCAAGGCGTAGACGCTCTTGCCGCCCTGCGCCTCGGTCCCGACCAACAGACTATGCCAGGTCAGGTCGCCGAACTGCACGTCTCCCGCCTTCGGTGAACCGTTGACGAAGAACTGATGCTGCGCGTTGTAGTAGGGCGATACCAAGTTCACCAAATTGTTGTATACGCCCCTCGGAATGTAGGCGAAACGTTCGCCGCCGGTGTTGACATCGAAGGCATGCAGCATGCCGTCGTTTGCGCCGATATATAGCACCGGCGGGCGAGTCGCCGTGGTAGCTGCGAACGCCAGGTAGGAGGCGGATTGAATGCCTTCGTTCGAGGGGCCGATGTAAGCCGGGTTGCTATCGACGATGTCGCCTAAGAGGTGTGAGCGATTGCGAAAGGTACCGCCGTCGTGCTTATCTTGAGCCACAGATCCGCGCAGGAACTGCAGTACATCTTGTCCATTGGTATCCGGCGTATAGGTCTCCAATGCCTGTCCTAGCGTAGAGCCGTTCGTGATGTCGTGGGGGGCATTCCCATTATGCCACTCGAATGGTATGGCTTTGTTTTGCGCCGGGTCCCACGTGGCAATGATCCGCGCCGCCGGTGTGTTCGCCGCTACGTTGTTATCCAGCTGCGTCTGAGCCGACCAGCACGGCGACAGTGCGCAGGCCAGATCGACCACGCCGCTGTTGGGATCGATGCCATATTGGAACAAATTTCCAGTCCAATCCTGGTAGGGCGTGTCGGAGGTGACGAATTGCGACTGGTACACCTTTGAATTGACATTAAGGCCCGTGGAATTCACGGCTGCCGACGCAGTGGATTGAGTCTGCTCAAGAATGGTGGTGATGATGGTCTGCAGGGCGTCCGTGACCGCCAGAGGCGAAGTGGCCGGAAAGTAGGTATTGGTGCCACCGGCGATGGACATGGCCGTCAATGTCGCCGCGGCCGACGGGTTCTTGCTGGGATCGACGCCGGCGCCCACACCGATGATGTAGGTCTTGATCGGATTCGCGCCGGAGTTCAGGGCTTGCAATTTACTGATGACGTCGAGGAGCGCTTGATCGTTGGTAGTGCCGAGTGAACCGTCGGTATTGAAAGTTGCCGTCACGCCATAGCCCGCAGCCGAGGTGCTGCCGAGAGGCGGCCAGTTGTTATGGTTCAAATCCATGGTCGGCAAGCCGTCCGTGACCAGCACGACGTAACGCTGTGTGACGCAGCCGTTGGTGGTCGGTGGATTGCCCGCGTAGACCGTTAGCGCGCGGTTAAGCAGCCCGGCCATGGGCGATTGGGTGGCCGCGGCTTTGAGTTCCTGCGTGCCCGCGGAGATCGTTTCGGGTGCAAGGTAGGGCGTGAACTGCGCGATCGCATTGGCAACCGAAACTGGCGTGGGTACGGCGCCGGACGAAGTCATCGGCACAACGGGATTGCCGTCGTCCGCCGTTTCACTCCATGTATAAAAGGCCCATCCGCGCATTTCATACATGACCTGGGTGGAATAGGGCACAAAGCCTGCGTTGGTGGGACCGGTCCATGGTGCGCAGTTATTGATCTGCGCGCCGTAAGATTCGTACACCCCGCCGCCTTCATAATTTCCCAGTGTGAACTGAGGCGGAAACGGGTTTGGCGAGGGCCAAGGGCCGCTGTACACCACGCAGACCGGATCCTGGCCGCCGGCGTAGAGCACGTCATTGACCGAGGGGTCATCACTGCTGACACTTACCAGCATGTATTGCTTGGTCGTAATGCTCTGCGTGGGATAGAACGCGTCCAATTGAGCGCAGTTCTGGGAAACCTGCCATGGTGCGAAGAGGGGAACGCCAAAGCAAGGATTCAGCACGTATTCCTGACCCACCGGCGGGATAGTGTTGGTGAAGGTAAATCCGCCGGGATTGCTCATCTGATAAACCCAGGTCTGGTATGCCCCTAATCCTTGGGTCGCGTAATCGATGAGGCCGAAATCCGCGCTGGCAATGTACGAGTTCAGTACCGACGTCAAGCCGGCTTTGGCCACGTTCAAACGGCTCGGCGAGTTGTCGGTGAGCAGGCCGCCGTTATTCACCGTGTAAGGCGCGACGACTCCATTGCCATTGTCAAGCGGCGGCGTGAAGCCGACTGGAATGGTGAAATTGACTGGAGAGGATGAGTTGAAGAGCAGCGGGTGTGGAATCGAGCCCGAGCCCGTGCGTATGGCACCGCTCAAATCGCCGTCCATGGATTCGGAGTTCGCCAACGCTAGAAGGATCTGAGGGTGTGCCGGAATGGTGACGGTCAAGGGCACTGGCGAAATGGAGATCGGCGGTGTGCCGTTGGCCATTACATTGGAGGACCAACACACAAGCACCGCGCAGAAGGCCGATGCAACAGTATGCGCAATGCCGCCTTGCGTGGATTTAAGGTTTGGTCTTTTCATAAATTAATTCCCTTGCGACCTGGCTAACGAACAATCGTTTGCAATGTGGTAGTGGAGGTGCCATCGGCGCCGACGCCCTGCGCGGTCACCCGAAATACGGTGACGGGCGGCGATGCCGGATTGAGCGAAGAAACAGAAATGTCATCACCCTTCACGGCCACGGACGGAAGGCTTTCGATGACGAATTTGGGTATAGGCACGGAAGGGGGCAGGTTCGACATCGCCGGCCCCGCATAGGGCAGCGCGGCCGTCGGGGAAGTCCAGTCCATGCCTGTTAGCGGGCTGCCGTTGATAAAAAGCGGTGCATACAAGCCGTTGGTATTACCGGCGAAGTTCACGTAAATGCCGGTAAGAAGTCCGGTTTCGGCACTGCGCAGAGCAGCCTCAGCGCTCTGCGCGCCCAACTGGCGATTATCCTCGTTGCGAGCCATGCGTTCTTCAACCGTCTGCATGCGCGCGGCAGTGACGCCGAGCAGACTCAGGATCAACAACAGGATCAGCGCGACAAACATCACGACGCCGCTTTGCTTGGTTCGCTTGCTCACCGATGAGAAATGATTGGACATTGAATTACCTTCAAGGCAGCGCATTGCGCACGGCGATTGTTTCCTGGAACACTTGACGTGACCGCGTATCGATCGGAGCCGTGACCGTGGTCCCAAGCAAGTTGAAAGTGCGGCCGGCGGCCGGCAGGTTGGCCGACCCTGGCGCGCTGGCGGCGAGCACGGCCACCTTCACGCTTAAAACCGTATTGAAATCCGCCACCTGATTGGCGGTGACATAATTGCTAACGGTCTGTGTCGGCGGCGCCGAGTCGAGCCCGTAGAGAATCTGCATGGCTTCGATATCGGGCACCAGTTCGGATGGCGGACTGTTGGAGCCATCGATATCGTAGACCCATAGCGCACTGTCTCCATCGGCGCCGGGCGCGATGAAGTACACCAGCGTATCAACCGGCGTGACTTGCGCGCCGGCGGAAAACGATAAAGGGAATACGGCGTTATTGTTGCCGGGCGAAGCGCCTCCGGCGTTGTGAGTAACCACGGGTTGGGCCGCCGGCGATAGATTGTTGATCTGAAAGACAACGCCTTTGGAGCAGTCCGAGATCACCGCAATTTGCCCGTTGAGAAGCGAGCCCTGGGTATTGACAGTGAACGACGAGGTGCCGTCCGCAATCGCGGAAACGTATACCGTCTGCGAATTCTTAATCGACGATCGCACAACCAACACGTCGTTGTTCTGCACCGGGAAGCCCGTGAGCGCACCGTCCAGCCCGCCGACCCAATGCCCGTTGTTTCCATCGCCAGCCACCGGCGGCAGTGGCACGGCATAGGCTTGGCCGATGCCGGTATTGTTAGCCTCGTAACCGCCGAGCGCGGTGGCGAAGGCGTATGGCATGGGCGTGACACCCGTATTGAGAATCCCCTGAATGTTGGGGGCGGTCGTGCACGACATGAAGCCGGCGCCGCGCACGGAATTGGAAATGAAGTCGAGAGCGAACCGGCCGCCGTCGGTCAAGGCCGCGGTGCCGGACGTGGATTCGAAGGCGGACCGGGATCCGACGAACACCGAGATCACGCCGGCTGTCACGACCAGCGCCAGGGTGATGGCGACCATGAGCTCGACCAACGAAAATCCGCGCGTCCGGATCATAGCAGCGTCTCCAAAACCACCACTTGCTGCGCGGCGCCGCTAAGGGGGAAAACACTTTGGGCCGCGCTGTCGTCCCACTGCACTTTGATCGTGACAGCGGTCTGAGGAGCCGTTAATACTGTTTGTACGAAACCTTGACCATTGGGAAGCGCCCCCGTGCCGGCGGTGGCATTCAGCCGCTGCTTCCACCGATACACATCGTAGAGCGCGAGCTGCGGCGAGGTTGTGCACACGTTGAGGCCTTCGCACAAATTGCCGGGAGCGACTGGCCCCGCGGCGAACGTCGTGTCGTAGGTGTGGGCGATCGCTTCTGTCTTGTTCGCGCGCATGTTGTCCAGAATCTCGTACGCCAGGGCGGTGGCCTGGCTGCGGAGGTATGCGCTGTCGTTTGCGTGCGAGGAAAACAGCATCAGCTTGGCAACGCCGAGCAAGCCAATGCTCAATATCACCAATGACACCAGAACCTCGACGAGCGTGAAGCCGCGAGCGCGCGGAGAGTCGTGTTGCGTCGGGTGTTTAAACATGCTCATGACCTTACGGGCACGCCAGCGCCGCGCCGGCGACTGACTGTCCAGGTTTTTGGGATGCGGCAATCCGCCCGGTGGTCTTTAGAATTTCGACTTGCCGTGCGAAAGCGCCGCCGCGGGTGTCGCAGACTCGAATGGTCATGTCTGCCGACGCGCCTCCGCTGGAGGAAAACGTTATTGCGCCGGCAGGCCCCACATCCGTATTCACGGTATTGGTGCCGCTCAGCGCGGGAACGTTTTGAAGCACGACATCGTTGGCCGGGACGAGGGGATCCACGTATTTCACGATCCAGCCGTTGATCCACGAGGCCGTGACGACGCAATTCACGCCGTCCGTTGACGGGCAGACAATGATGCCATTCGGCGAGGCGCGCTTGACGGCTTCGCTTCGCGCATAGTTCAGGCTTGCCACCAAGGAATTGATCTGTCCCGTATCTCTGTCGTTTTGCAGAAAACTGGTAAAGGCCGGCACGGCAAGGCCAACTAGAATCGCGGCGACCGTCATGGTGACCAGAAGCTCAATGAGCGTAAAACCGTGCGACAGATATTTCATGGGAGGCATGATAGGGGCGCAAGCTTGCTCGAAGCTGACGCGCCCGTCGCGAGACATCAGAGTGCGACTTAGCTCACAGTGCGGGCCGGGAACTGGATCAAAACCCGCGTGCCTCGTCCATCGATTCCCGGCTCGATGCTCATGGCGGCCTCGTACAGCCGGGCGATGTCTTCCACGATGGCCAGCCCCAAGCCGCTGCCGTGGCCGGGGGAATTAGGCATTCGATAAAATCGCTGGCGCACGCGTTGCCGCTCGGATTCGGGAATTCCGGATCCCGTGTCAACAACCGCGAGATATGGCCTGCCGTTCTTGTCACCGGCGCTGACCGTGACGCTGCCGCCAGCCGGCGTGTACTTCAAGGCATTGTCGACTAGGTTGCTCAACAGATCGTCGAGCAGGGAAGGATCGGCGCGGATGGTGATCGGTGCCGCCTCGACGCCTAAGTCAATATCGGATTGCAGCGCGCGATCGAAAAACTTGGCGGCCACTTCATTGACAATGGCCTGCAGATCCACGCTCTGGTGTTTAGTGCTTAAGTTGGCCGCCGGGTCGGCGCGCGCCAAGCTAAGCAGTTGGTTGGCCGAGTGCGCGAGTTGCTTCACGCCTTCTTGCAGGCTCAAGAGTCGCGCCTTAACCGGTTGCGCCGCAGGCTCGGCTGCGAGCAGACCCAGTTGCGCCTGCATTCCCGTGATTGGCGTGCGCAGTTGGTGTGCAGTATCCGCGATGAATTGCTGCTGCGACTGAACCGAAGTGCGCAACATTCCGAACAATCGATTCAGCGTCACGACGACCGGTGCAATCTCGCGCGGTACAGAGGATTCGTCGATGGGGCGCAGGTCCAGCGGCGAGCGGCTGGCGATTTCATCGCGCAACCGTCTGATCGGGCGAAGCCCAAGTTGGATGCCCACCCACACCAAGACCAAGGTGATGTTGAGCTGCACGAAGTCCCACAGCAGCGTGCTCATTAATCCGAAGCGCGCCTCGGGCTCGGAGGTCGCTTTGATATCGGCCACCGTAATAGTGATGAGGCCGGCGGGCGAATCGAAGCGCGTCGTCAAGGTGCGAACGCTGCGGCCATCAACCTGTGCCATGGCCAAAAGTTGAGAGCTTTCACTGCTCATGGCCACTATCGGAAGCTGCGGATCGCCCGATAGCAAATGCCCTTGCGAATTGCGCAGTGCATATCGAATGGTGTCCGCAGTCGGCAAAAACGGACGCTTGTAAGGGTTAAGATCAAGGGTAATCCGGTCTTGGTTCACGGCCACGTGTGCCATCAGCGAATTCGCGGCGTCTTTGAGCCTGCGATCGCTGCTGATGACACCGGGCGCTATGTTATTGAAGTAGTGAATCAGGGCGCCGCACAGCGCCACCAGCATCAGTGGGATGGCCAACCACAAGATTAACTGGCGGCTGATGGAGGAGGTCACGCGGCCTTCGCTTCTTCCAAGCGATAGCCGAGCCCGCGCAGGCTGCGAATGATGGCCGCATCGCCGAGTTTGGCGCGCAGCCGCGAGATGTGCACTTCCACCGCGTTGGGGGTAATGTCTTGATCAGGCCCCGCCACGGCCTGCTGTACGCGCTCCTTGGACACGATTTGCCCGATGCGGCGTGCCAGGCACTCGAGCACCAGCCATTCGCGGGCGGTCAGCTCGACTTCCGCCTCGTCGATGCAAAGCCGTTTACCTGTGAGGTCGACGCTCAATCTATTGAGCTTGACGATACCGCTGGCCGCGCCGTGGGAGCGGCGCATGAGCGCTCTGCATCGCGCCGCGAGCTCAGCCGCCTCGAAGGGCTTGCTGAGAAAATCATCGGCTCCCAAGTCGAGCGCTTTGACCTTGTCCGTTAAGGTGCAGCGCGCCGTAAGGATGAGGGTCGGAAGGGACTTCCCGGCGCTTCGCAGCCGGCGCACCAACGTCAAGCCGTCGGCGCCGGGCAGTCCGACATCGATCACGGCCATCGAGAATTCTTCGTTGGCGATTGCCGCCTGAGCGGCCTCTGCACTTATGACCCGGTGCACGGAATAATTGGCCGCGCTCAAACCTCGCAGGATCGCATCGGCCACGAGGTCATCGTCTTCTACTAATAATAGCCGCACGCGTCACTTTACTACGGGCAAGGCCGTTACTTAAACGCTTAAGGTTCGCCGACAGCTTGGCCGGTTGGATTGTTCGGCTCTTCTCGGTCGGCGCCGAAACCGGTGCGGCGCGGGGGAACCAATGCGCGCAGTTTGGCCTCGTACGCTTTCGCAAAGGTTTCCGTGAATGAATGGGGAAATCCATCGGTAGGACGTTGTGCGAGCCCCGCGTAGAGTTCGGCATACAGGTCCCAATACTTGGCCTTGTTTTGGCCGCCAAACACGCCGCGCTTACCCACTCGCTCGAAGCGTTCTTCGAGTTCCTTAGGGTCGACGCGGGTTAAAAATTCTTCGAAGGCCGCGCGCGTCGCAGTGAGGGTTGCCGCATTCTGGGCTTTGAGCTCGCGGAAATTTTCCCGGATTGCCTCAACGGATCCCGCGCGAGTCGAGACTGTGGTCAATAATCGTACCAAGGCCTCATCGACGCCTCGCGAGAAATTCAAAGGTGACTCAGAAGCATCTGCGGCAGGCGCTGCAATCCTGAATCGGTTGCGAAACTCGTTGCGGGCCTGGTTCAGTTCCATCAATCCCAAGACGGCTTCGCGCAGCATCTGGCCGGCCAGTTGCAACGCCGCGCTGCGCGCCTCGGAGGTGATGGAGGACGGGTCGATTCCCGCACCGCGGCAGAATGAAGATAAGCCAATGTCGAAGTCGCCCTCATATAGCGCGAGACTGTGCGAGCGCGACAAGTGAGGGCTCGACACGCTCGGCGTGTTTTCACTCACGGGCGCCGCCGCCGGCGCCGGTGGTGTGGGCGCCGCCTTTGCCTTAGGAGGTTCTACCTTCAAAGGCCGCGTCATCATGTGCCAGGGTGTTCCGGCTCCCTCCGTGGCCGGCGGTCGTGCCACTGTGGACAGGGGTTGTCCATAGGCGTCGCGGGGACCGCCCGGATCGCCGGCGAGCAAGTTGCTGGGTTCCAGCAGCTGACTTAAGTCGAGGTCTGCACCCAAATCATCAGCTGTGGATTTCTTGGCCGCGGAAGAAGGGGACTGCCCATCGTAAGCGACGATGGCACTTTCTTCGGGCGGGAAGTCGTTGCTCTTATCGATGCTGACCAGAAGCTCGTACTCGCCCAGCCGCACGTAATCCCCGTCCTGCAGCGGGTAGTCGTGGTACTTGCCTAACGGTACTTGAGCGCCATTGACGTAAGTACCGTTGGAGCTGGTATCGACCAGAATGTACTGGCCGGCCCGAAAATCGATGCGAATGTGTTTGCCCGAGAGGTAACGCTCCGGGTCGGGTAGAATCCACTCATTGTCAGTGGCGCGCCCAATGGTGCCTCCGTGGACACCGAAGACTTTCGTTGCAAGTCCTCCGAGGCGGGTTGAGTGTTCGCTGACGACGCGTAAGCGCAGGGCCATAGTCAATCCATCCAGCGGGTCAAGGTTTGCGCTAAGTGCCGGTATAATATGGTAATACTAGCAATGGTTGGAGCCTACACAATGGCAGCGAGTCACATTTTTAAAGTTCTGTTCGTAAATCAGGGCAAGGTCTATGAGATCTACGCCCGCAAAGTGAGTCACGGCAACCTATTTGGCTTCATCGAAGTGGAAGAATTGGTGTTCGGCGAGCGCTCGACGGTGGTGGTCGACCCTGCCGAAGAGAAGATCAAAGCGGAGTTCCACGAGGTTAAGCGCACCTATCTGCCGATGCATTCGGTACTGCGCATCGATGAAGTCAAAAAACAGGGCGTCAGCAAGATAGTGGCGCTGGAGGGCTCCAACGTCGCCCAATTCCCCGTTCCCATCTATACGCCGGGCGGAGATTCCAGCGCCCGAAAATAGGCGCTCCTGTAGAATGATGCATGTTTAGCCTTTTCGGCGCACCGGCGCTGTCGAAATTCCGCCTCGATCTGCTGCTGCGAGCACTGAAAACGGAAGAGCCGCGGGTAGCTGGCCTCGCAGCCCGCTGGGTGCACTTCGTCGATACCTCCCGCGTGCTTGCTGAACGTGAAAGTCAGGTGCTGGAAAAACTCCTGACTTACGGCGCGCGCGATGCGGAGGCTGATCTCGCATCCAATGACGGTCGCGGCAGCCACCGTAGTGACGGCCACCGCAATGGCGGCCACCGCAGTGACGGCCACCGCGATGGCGGCCACCGCATTTTGGTCACGCCGCGCTTGGGCACCGAGTCGCCCTGGTCGAGCAAAGCCACCGACATTGTTCACGTGTGCGGGTTGGATGCGGTGACGCGCGTCGAGCGCGGCACCCTGTATGGCGTCGAGTCTGAAGGTTCGCTCGACATCGCAGATCTGGACAAGCTGGCCGTGCATTTGCACGATCGCATGACCGAATCGGTTTGGCTCGATACCTCAGAGCCCACCGGCCTGTTTCACTCCGCGCCGCCGCGACCCCTGCGCCGGGTTGCACTGGCCGCTGAGGGCCGCGAAGCTTTGGCGCGGGCTAACCGAGAATGGGGCTTGGCTCTATCGGCCGATGAGATCGATTATCTGGTGCAGGCATTCGGTAAGTTGGGCAGAGATCCCACCGATGTCGAATTGATGATGTTCGCGCAAGCCAACTCCGAGCATTGCCGCCATAAGATCTTCAATGCGAAGTTCATCATTGATGGTGAGCCGATGCCGCACTCGCTCTTCGACATGATTCGCGCAACCTATGTGCGCAACCCGAAGGGCGTGCTGTCCGCATATCGGGATAACGCGGCCGTCATCGAAGGTGCGCGCGCCACGCGGTTCTTCGCGGATCCTCTGACCCGGCGCTATGGCGGCACTACGGAATCGATCGACATTTTGTTGAAGGTGGAGACTCACAATCATCCCACGGCCATATCGCCATTTCCCGGCGCCGCCACTGGGTCGGGCGGCGAAATTCGCGATGAGGGCGCCACCGGGATTGGCGCTAAACCGAAGGCGGGACTAACCGGTTTTTCGGTATCTAACCTTAAGATTCCGGGCATGTTGCAACCCTGGGAGGACGATTTCGGCAAACCGGACCGAATTGCCTCTGCGCTCGACATCATGATCGCCGCGCCCTTGGGTGCCGCCGCTTTCAATAACGAATTCGGACGTCCGGCTACCTGCGGATATTTCCGCGTCTTCGCGCAGCCGAGTGAAGAAGCGGGCCGCGTGCTGCTTCGCGGCTACCATAAGCCCATCATGGTCGCCGGCGGCCTCGGCAATGTGCGCCGCCAAAACGTCGAGAAAAAGGATGTCGTCGTGGGCGCGCCGCTCATAGTGCTCGGCGGCCCCTCCATGCTGATCGGATTGGGCGGCGGTGCCGCCTCCTCGCTCGGCAGCGGCGAAAGCTCCTCGGATCTGGACTATGCATCGGTGCAACGCGGCAATCCCGAAATGCAGCGCCGGGCCCAAGAGGTGATCGATCGCTGCGTCGCGCTCGATACCGCGAACCCTATCCTGCTGATTCATGATGTAGGCGCGGGCGGATTGTCGAATGCATTGCCAGAGGCCATCGCGCACAGCGAGCGCGGCGGGCGTGTGGATTTGCGCACCATACCCAGCGCCGAATCGGAACTCTCGCCCATGGAGATCTGGTGCAATGAAGCGCAGGAGCGTTACGTGCTGGCGCTTGTCCCAGGGAGCGTCGAGGAGTTTGCGGTGCTCTGCGAACGTGAGCGCTGCCCTTTTGCCGTGGTGGGCGAAATTACCGGCGACGGGCTGCTCAAGGTTTTCGATCCCCTCCTGCACGACACAGCCGTCGATATGCCTCTCGAGGTGCTGCTGGGCCAGGTGCCGCGCGTGACGCGCGATGTGCGATCCCAACTGAAGCCCGCGGCTGCCCTGTCCACCGGCACTGTAACCATCGAGGAATCCCTGGATCGCCTTCTGTCTCTGGCGACCATTGCGGACAAGTCGTTCTTGATCACCATCGGCGATCGGACTGTCGGCGGGTTGATCAGCCGCGATCAAATGGTCGGCCCGTGGCAGGTGCCGGTTGCAGACGTGGCCGTGTCTTTGAGCAGTTACGATGAGTACAGCGGCGAAGCGATGGCGATGGGGGAGCGCGCTCCGGTGGCGCTGTTAGATGCGCCGGCATCGGGAAGGATGGCCGTCGCGGAGGCCGTCACCAATATTTTAGCAGCCGATGTGCGTCGCTTGACCGACGTTCGCCTGTCGGCAAACTGGATGGCTGCTTGCGGCGAGCCAGGCGAAGATGCCGATCTCTATGCCACGGTGCGCGCCGTGAGCGAACTGTGCACCTCGCTGGGCATCACCATCCCAGTGGGGAAGGACTCCTTGTCGATGAAGACGACGTGGCGCGATAAGGGCGGCGCCGAGCGTACCGTGCTTGCGCCCATTTCGCTGATTGTCTCGGCGTTTGCGCCGGTCGAGGATGCGCGCGAGACCCTGACACCCGAGCTTGTCTTGTCGCAGCCCACCCGGCTGCTGCTCATCGATTTAGGTGCCGGTCAGAATCGCTTGGGAGGTTCTTGCTGGGCGCAGGTGCAGATGCGCAGCGGCGGAATCCCCCCGGATCTCGATAGCCCTGAGCTGTTGCGCGGATTTTTTGCGGCGCTGCGCGAGCTAAAAAATCAGGGCCTGGTTCTCGCCTACCATGACCGATCGGACGGCGGTTTGATGGTGACTTTGCTCGAGATGGCTTTTGCCGCCCATTGCGGCCTGCGAATCGACTTAGGCGCAATCGCGGACACGATTGCCGCTTGCTTTTCCGAGGAGTTGGGAGCCGTCATCCAAGTTCCACTCATGCAACTGGCGGAAGTGCAAAACATCTTTGAGCGCCACGGACTCAAAGACCTGATCGTCGATATCGGCGAGCCTACGTCAGGCTCCGAGGTGCAGCTGAGCGCAAACGGCACGATGATCTATTCGGCCTCGCGCATCGCTTTACACCGACGTTGGAGCGAAGTGTCGTTTCGAATGCAGGAGCTGCGCGACAATCCGAGTTGCGCGCGGGAGGAGTATTCGCGGCTCGAAGATGCAGGCGATCCCGGTCTGCACGCGCGCTTGAGCTACGACCCGCAAGAAGATGTGGCGGCACCGTTCATCGTCACCGGCGTGCGGCCGGCGATCGCGATCTTGCGCGAACAAGGAGTCAACAGCCACGCGGAAATGGCCGCAGTGTTCACGCGCTCCGGCTTTGATGCTTACGATGTCCACATGACCGACATTCTGGCGGGGCGCGTGGCATTAGGTAGATTCCATGGACTGGTGGCGTGCGGCGGCTTCTCGTATGGCGATGTTTTGGGCGCCGGCGAAGGGTGGGCCAAGTCCATCCTGTTCAACGAGCGCGCTCGTGAGGAGTTCGCTGCCTTCTTCGACCGCGAGGCTACGTTCACCTTGGGCGTCTGCAACGGCTGTCAAATGCTCTCCGCGCTGAAAGAATTGATCCCCGGCGCCGCCGATTGGCCAAGGTTCGTGCGCAACACGTCGGAACAATACGAAGCGCGGTTGTCCCTGGTGACCATCCTTAAGTCCAATTCCGTGCTGTTTCGCGGCATGCACGGCTCGGTGCTGCCCATTGCCGTTGCGCACGGGGAGGGTAGGGCGGAATTCGATGCAGCATCGGGTGCCGGCACGTTGTCGGCCCGCAGCCTAGTCACCCTGCAATACGTGGATAATCGAGATCAGCCTACCGAGAGATATCCCTTCAACCCCAACGGTTCGCAGCTGGGTCTGGCGGGAGTGTGCAGCATCGATGGGCGTGTCACGGCCGTCATGCCGCATCCGGAGCGCGTGTTCCGCAGCGTGCAAAATTCCTGGGTTGCGAAAGACTGGGGGCAGGATGGAGGCTGGTTGCGGTTGTTCCGCAACGCACGGGTGTTCGTCGCGTAGCGGTCGCCAGCAATTATCTCCGCAGACAGGTCAACCGACCTCGGCTTGATTCGGTGCGACAAACCTGCGAAAAGTCATCGCCTGCACCAGCCGTGCCTTGCGCACGAACGTCTGATAAAGGAGGTCGCGCATCACCTCCAGCAGTATGCCCGCCTGCTCGGAATCCAAGTTAGGATGATTGGGCCATGGGTCGCTGTCGGTGCCGAATAGCACGGTGCGCAGGGTCGCAAAGGTGTCATCGTCGAGGTCCGCCAAGGTTCGGACCTCTTGCAGGGTGTCGAAAAGCTCCAGTTTGCCGCGCTCGCCTAGCTCGCGAAACAACGATTGTGCGGTGCGCCGGCTCATGGATCCGAAGGCGTTGTAGCATGCAGCCGAATAGCAATTAAGGGCTTCTTTGAACAGGCCTTCGGCTTCTTCGGGCAAGTAGGTCAACGGAAAATTCTCACGCGCCCGCTCGATTTCCATGAAATTCGGCGCAAGCTCGACGCGCAGTGCCGTATACGCTTTCGTGGCAAACTTAAGGAAAATCGGCTCCGCACACGTGTCACAGCGAAACACGATCCCGACATGCTTGGGTTTTCGCCGGCTGAGATCTTCGAATTTCGGAACCGCGACGGGCGTCAGATGGGTGAGCGTCTGGCAATGCGGGCAGGTCAGAGCAATGCCCTGATACTCGACATGCAGCTCGTCTTGAGGCGTGATGTAAATGCTCATAAGGTCAGCCGGAAAGTGGTTTGTAGCGGATGCGATGGGGCTGGTTGGCATCTTCCCCTTTGCGTTTTTTGTAGTCATCAACGTATTCCTGGTAGTTGCCTTCGAACCATACGACTTGCGAGTCGCCTTCGAAAGCCAAAATATGCGTCGCGATCCGATCGAGAAACCAGCGATCATGGGAAATGACCACCGCGCAGCCTGGGAACGCCACCAGAGCATCTTCCAGAGCGCGCAGGGTCTCGATATCGAGATCATTGGTCGGCTCGTCGAGCAACAAGACGTTGCCGCCGGCTTTCAATACTTTCGCGAGGTGCACCCGATTGCGCTCGCCGCCCGACAGCTCGCCGATGCTCTGCCCCTGTTGTACTCCTTTAAAATTGAAACGGCCGACATAACCGCGAGAGGAGGTTTCATAGTTGCCGACTTTGATCAGGTCCAATCCGCCCGAAATCTCTTGCCACACCGTGTTCTTATCATTTAGCGCCTGCCGCGACTGGTCCACATAGGCGAGTTTGACGCTGGGGCCTAAGCGGATTTCACCGCTGTCCGGCTTTTCTATGCCTGAGAGCATGCGGAACAGCGTGGTTTTGCCGGCGCCGTTAGGTCCAATAATGCCCACGATTCCGCCGGGCGGTAACTGGAAGCTCAAGGAATCGATCAGCAGCCGATCGTCATAGCCCTTTCTCAAGTTCTTGCATTCGATCACCAGGTCGCCGAGACGGTCGCCGGGTGGGATATAGATTTCGTTGGTTTCGTTGCGCTTTTGAAATTCCTGGGAAGCCAATTCCTCATAGCGCTGCAAGCGCGCCTTGGATTTCGCCTGCCGGGCCTTCGGATTGGTGCGCACCCATTCCAGCTCGCGCTTGAGGGTTTTCGCCAGCGCATCTTGCTGGCGCTCTTCCTGCGCCAAGCGCTGCCCCTTTTGTTCCAGCCACGACGAATAGTTCCCTTGCCATGGAATCCCGTGCCCGCGATCGAGCTCCAGGATCCATTCGGCCACATTGTCGAGGAAGTAGCGATCGTGCGTGACCGCAATCACGGTGCTCGGGTATTCTTCCAAAAAGTGCTCGAGCCACGCCACCGACTCCGCGTCCAAGTGGTTGGTGGGTTCATCGAGCAGCAACATGTCCGGCTTGGATAACAGCAGCCTGCACAGGGCAACGCGGCGCTTCTCGCCGCCGGAAAGCTTGCCGATCACCGCATCCCATGGCGGTAGACGCAGCGAGTCAGCGGCGATTTCGAGCTTGCGCTCGAGTTCCCAGCCCCCGACTGCATCGATTTTGTCCTGCATCTTGGCTTGCTCTTCCATGAGCTTGTTCATTTCATCGTCTGACATCGGTTCGGCGAATTTGTCGCTGATCGCGTTGAATCGATCTATTAGGCTTTGCACGTCGCCGACGCCTTCGCCCACCACCTCGCGCACCGTCTTGGTTTCATCGAGCACAGGCTCTTGCTGCAAGTAGCCGACCTTGATGCCCGATTGGGCGCGAGCCTCGCCTTCGATGTCCTTGTCGAGACCGGACATAATTTTCAGCAAAGTTGATTTTCCGGAACCATTGAGTCCCAGCACGCCGATTTTCGCGCCGGGGAAAAAACTCAAGCTGATATCGCGCAAAATGATGCGCTTGGGCGGCACGACCTTGCCGACCCGGTTCATGGTGTAAATGAACTGAGCCATCTATTACCTATATTTGAAGTGATTGCGTGAAATCGCGGGGCTTCACTAATTATCCGCGAGTCGCCCGTGGTTGTCACGATGCGGGTTTCTCGCTAGGGAACCCTAGTTGAATAAGCTACAATTACCGGCTATCTGTAGGAGATACACCATGTTTAGCGCCCAAATGTCTATCGCCGGCTTCGATCCTGAACTAGCCCATGCTATTGATGGTGAGCGTGGCCGCCAGGAGGATCACATCGAACTGATCGCCTCCGAGAATTATGCGAGCCCGCGAGTTCTTGAAGCCCAGGGCTCCGTCCTTACCAACAAGTACGCCGAGGGATACCCTGGGAAGCGCTACTACGGCGGTTGTGAATTTGTCGACATAGCGGAAAGCCTGGCAATTGACCGCGCCAAGCAGCTATTTGGCGCCGCGTACGCCAACGTTCAGCCGCATTCAGGCTCGCAGGCAAATGCCGCGGTTTACTTCGCCCTCTTAAGTCCCGGCGATACCATTCTTGGCATGAGCCTCGATCACGGGGGCCATCTGACGCACGGCGCCAAGGTCAATTTCTCGGGTAAGTTTTTTAAAGCGGTGCAATACGGCATCCTGCCGGACACGGGGCTCATTGACTACGAACAAGTCGATCGCCTCGCGCAAGAACATCGCCCCAAAATGATCGTCGCCGGGTTTTCGGCCTATTCGCGGGTCGTTGACTGGGCGCGCTTTCGCGCAATTGCCGATTCGATCGGCGCGTACCTATTCGTCGATATGGCTCACGTTGCCGGTTTGATCGCCGCAGGCCTGTACCCGAACCCGGTACCCATCGCCGATGTGGTAACGACGACCACGCATAAAACCCTGCGCGGTCCACGCGGGGGTCTGATTCTGGCGCGGCCGCACGCCGATTTGCACAAGAAGTTCAACTCCATGGTGTTCCCCGGGACTCAGGGAGGCCCCCTGATGCACGTGATCGCCGCGAAAGCCGTGGCTTTCCTCGAGGCGCTGCAGCCCGAATTTAAAACCTATTCCGCGCAGGTGATTGCCAACGCGCGGGCCATGACCAAAGTACTGCAACAACGCGGCTACAAGATCGTTTCCGGCGGCACCGACAATCATTTGTTTCTGGTCGATCTGATCGATAAAGACATCACTGGCAAGGACGCGGACGCCGCCTTGGGCCGTGCGCACATGACGGTCAATAAAAATGCAGTCCCCAACGATCCACGTCCGCCTTCCATCAGCAGTGGATTGCGGATCGGCACCCCTGCCGTGACCACCCGCGGGTTCAAGGAGCCTGAAGTTCAGCAGCTTTCCAGCTGGATCGCGGATGTCCTCGATCATATGGGAGATGAACCGGCCATCGAGAGCGCCCGCAAAGAAGTATTGGCGATCTGTAGGCGGTTTCCCGTCTATGGCGGCTAAGCATCGATGAGAGTACCTGATGCATTGTCCTTTTTGCGGTCACAGCGAGACTAAGGTGATTGACTCTCGCCTCGCCGGCGAGGGGCGGCAAATTCGCAGGCGCCGCGAGTGTCTGGCATGTACCGAACGATTTACCACTTTCGAAGCAGCGGAGCTATTGCTGCCGACGGTCGTCAAGGGCGATCGCAGCCGCGAACCTTTCGACGAGAAAAAGCTACTTACCGGCATGCAAAAGGCGTTGGAGAAGCGCCCTGTTTCGCGCGAAGCGATTGAAGCGGCTGCTGCCAGAATTTGTCACAAGCTGCGCAGCTTAGGCGAGCGAGAGATTGCCGCGCGCGGCATCGGCGAAATGGTCATGGAGGAGCTGCGCCATCTGGACGAGGTGGGGTATGTCCGCTTTGCGTCGGTGTATCGAAGCTTCCAGGATCTGGATGCCTTCCGCACGGAAATCGAGCAGCTGCGGCGGCATCGCCGCCGTCGCGAACCCAGCAAGGATCAATTGCCTTTGTTGCCGGGCGAGACCACCGAGGATGAGGATGATGATTGATAAGGGCGTATCGCCTGACCGGGTGCATATGGCACGCGCGCTCGAATTGGCCGCGCGCGGGCTATACACCACCGATCCTAATCCCAGGGTTGGATGCGTAGTTGCGAATGCACAGGGGGTCATCGGAGAAGGCTGGCATGTTCGGGCCGGCGAACCGCATGCCGAAGTGTTCGCACTGCGCAGCGCCGGGCAGCAGGCGCGTGGCGCGACCGCTTACGTCACGTTGGAGCCGTGCAGCCATACCGGACGCACCCCGCCCTGCGCCGATGCCCTAATCGCGGCGGGCATTGTGCGGGTGGTTTGCTGCACACGCGATCCGAATCCTAAAGTTGCCGGCGCCGGGATCGAGCGTTTGGCCAAAGCCGGTATCGCGGCGGAGGTAGGGACATTGGCCGACGAGGCTCGCAAGCTCAATCCGGGGTTTTTTTCCCGATTCGAGCGGGGCCGCCCCTACGTCCGGCTGAAGTTGGCGATGAGTCTGGACGGGCGCACAGCTGTTGCTGCCGACAGCCAAACGTGGATCAGCGGCGAAGCTTCGCGCGCGGATGTGCAGACTTGGCGGGCACGCAGCTCCGCCGTGCTCACCGGCGCGGGCACGGTGCGCAGCGACGATCCGCAGCTCAATGTGCGCTTGAACTATGGGCCATGGGTGCGACAGCCGCTGCGTGTCGTGCTGGACACCATGCTCTCGACGCCGCGCGCTTCGAAAATATTCAGCGAGTCAGGAGCTTTGATATTTGCGGCATCGGAAGCACCGTTCGGTGCATTTAAGGATCTGCAGGTGGAGCGAGTGCCGCGTGCCGAAGGCGGCTTGGACCTGGACGCCATCATGCAGAACTTGACTGCACGCGAGGTCAACGAAGTGTTGCTCGAGTGCGGCCCCACCCTGGCTGGGGCGTTTGTCGCCAAGCGGCTGGTCGATGAGATGGTACTGTATGTCGCGCCCAAGCTGCTAGGGAGTGATGCGGCGCCATTGATAGGAACCCGCTCAAGCGGCTTGGCCGTGCCGCCGTCGTTCGAGTTCCACGATCTGCGGCAGCTTGGCGATGATGTGCGCCTGATTTTAAAACTCAAGAAGAGCGAATGATGTTCACCGGGATCATATTAAGCAAGGGACGCATCGCGTCGCTCACGGAACGCGGCGGCGACCTGGAATTGGGTGTGGACGCGGCAGAGCTTGACCTTGCGCGAATTGCGATCGGCGACAGCATCTCCGTGCAGGGGGTATGTCTCACCGTGACGCGTAAACAAGGCGTATGTTTCTTTGCGGACGTATCACGGGAGACTCTGGCCAAGACGACGTTGGGCAGGCTGAAAGTCGGCTCGAACGTCAATTTGGAGCCCAGCTTGCGTGCTGGCGATGCCATGGGCGGCCATATGGTGAGCGGCCACGTGGACGCCGTGGGCAACTTGCGTGGTCTCGATCAAGATGCGCGATCATGGCGGCTGGTGATTGAAGTGCCGCCGGCCCTGACGCGGTTCGTCGCGGCCAAAGGATCGATCTGCTTGAATGGCGTGAGTCTGACGGTCAATAACATCGAAGGCGTGCAATTCGACGTGAATATCATCCCGCACACGCACGCCGTCACGACATTGGGGGAGTTGCGGGTCGGTGATGAGGTCAACATCGAAATCGACGTCATCGCGCGCTATCTCGAGAAACTCATGGTAAAAACCGGCACCTAGGCGATACATGGCTGCATTTAACACGATCGATGAGATCCTCGAGGACCTGCGCCGCGGCAAGATGGCGGTGATCATGGACGACGAGGATCGGGAAAACGAAGGCGATCTGATCATGGCCGCAGAATGCGTGCGCCCTGAAGACGTCAATTTCATGGCCCGATACGGCCGCGGGCTTATATGCCTCACGTTGACTCGCGAGCGCTGCCGCCAACTTCGCCTGCCCCTCATGGTGAGCGACACCGACAGCGCCCATCGCACTAATTTCACGTTGTCAATCGAGGCGGCAGAGGGGGTGACCACGGGAATCTCCGCACACGACCGTGCGCACACGGTCAAAACGGCAGTCGCACCGAATGCGAAGCCGGAAGACTTGCGCCAGCCAGGGCATATCTTCCCGCTGATGGCGCAGCCCGGCGGGGTGTTGACCCGCGCCGGACACACCGAGGCAGGTTGTGATCTTGCACGGCTCTCGGGGTCTTCCGCGGCCGCCATGATCGTGGAAATATTGAAGGATGACGGCAGCATGGCGCGGCGGCCGGATCTCGAATTGTTCGCACAGAATCACGGTTTGAAGATCGGCACGATTGCCGATTTGATCCGCTATCGCTTGAAAAATGAGCGTTCCGTGGAGCGGATTTACGACCAGCCGGTCGATACCGAGTATGGCGGTTTCCGCCTGTGCTGCTATGAGGATCATGTCAACAAGACAGTGCACATTGCCTTGGTCAAAGGCGATCTGAATTCCAGCTTGCCGCCGCTGGTGCGGGTGCACATCAAAGATACGCTGCGCGATGTCGTCGGCGTCAACAGCGAGCGGCTCGGCTGGCCGCTGCGGGCCGCCATGCTGCGCGTCGCCAAGGAGGCTTCCGGCGTCGTGGTTATATTGCGGCCCGAGGAATCTCCGCGAGAGTTCATGGAGAGTATCGGGCAGCTGGATGCCAAGCCCGCGCAGCAACGCGTGGGGGCTACGGTGGTGCGAACGTACGGTATCGGCGCGCAAATACTCAAGGATCTGGGGCTCAAGCGTATGCGCGTGCTGAGCGCACCGAAGCAACTGCAAGGGCTTGCCGCTTTTGACCTTGAAATAACCAGTTACGTGGATGGCGATGACTGAACGCCGCTTCAGCTTATACTGCGGTATCGCCATTGCGAGGATTGTTTGTGCAGAATGATCAGCCGAAGGTAATCGAGGGAGAACTGCTGGCCCGTGACTTGCGCTTTGCGCTCATTGCCGCGCGGTTCAATGAGTTCGTGGTGGAACCTTTGATGCGCGGTGCACTCGATGCGTTGAAGCGCCATGGTGTCGGGGAAAAGCAGATCGAAATCGTGCGCGTGCCGGGTGCCTTCGACATCCCGATTATTGCCCGCAAGCTGGCGATGTCCCAGCGCTACGATGCACTTATCGCTCTCGGGGCCGTGATCCGCGGTCAAACACCGCACTTTGATTATGTCGCGGGCGAGTGCGCCGGCGGCATTGCGCGCATCAGCCTGGAGACCGGGGTACCGATTAGCTTCGGCGTGCTGACGACCGATACGGCGGAGCAGGCGGTAGACCGAGCCGGCGGTAAGGCAGGCAACAAGGGCGCGGATGCGGCATTGGTGGCCATCGAGATGGCAAATCTCTTGCGCCGCCTGGACAATTAGGTGCACGCCGGGGCCGCGGCGCATCGAGCTCGTAGTCTCGCGCGTCGCCTTGCGCTGCAGGCGCTTTATCAGATCCAGATAAATCCGCTGCCCTGGCAGGATGTGTTGCAGCAATTTGCCGCAGACCCTGAGGCGGAGCGGGTCGACCGAGCTTACTTTCAAAGTCTCATTGAGGGTATCGCGCCGAATCGCGAGGTTCTGGACGCTCGGCTCTCGGGCTTATGCGAGATTCCGCCGCCGCAGCTGGACCCAATCGAACATGCCCTTCTCTGGCTTGGACTATACGAACTGCAATCGTGTCCTGAATTGCCCTACCGAGTCGCACTGGCCGAAGCGGTGCTCTTGAGCAAGCAGTTTGGGGCGACGGACGGACACAAGTTCGTCAATGCGGTGTTGGATCGAGTTGCCAAGGAATCGCGCCCGCACGAGTATGGCCGTCCGGTAGAGTAATGAGTTTCGTTCCCTCGCATCTCGGCGAGTTCGACTTAATCCGTCGATTCTTCGTGCGCGATGCGGACGGCAAGTCCGGAGTGATCCTCGGCATCGGTGACGACGCGGCCTTGCTTGATCTTCCTGAGGGATGCGACCTGGTGGCCGCCGTGGATACCATTGTTGCCGGTCGGCATTTTCCGGAGGGAACCGATGCCCGCTCGATCGGGCATCGAGCCCTCGCGGTTAATTTGAGCGATATCGCGGCTATGGGGGCCACGCCGTTGTGGGCAACCCTGGCGCTGACCTTGCCTGGCATTGACGTTGAATGGCTGGAAAAATTTGCGGCGGGGTTTGTGAATCTTGCGGACTTGCACGCCGTTAAGCTGGTCGGCGGCGATACGACGCGTGGCCCGCTCACCATAAGCGTGCAGATTCTTGGGAGCGTTCCGCGAGGAACTGCGTTGCGCCGAAGCGGCGCGCGCGCCGGAGACTTGTTGGCCGTGAGCGGCACCTTGGGAGATGCGGCAGCCGGTCTTTCGTTTCTGAAAACGCCGCAGCGTCCGGAGCGAGGGAATGTGGATGAGCTCATCCGGCGTTTTGACTACCCCACGCCGCGGGTGCAACTCGGCTTGGCGGCGCGAGGGATCGCGACGGCAGCCATGGACTTGTCCGACGGCTTGGTAGGGGATTTGCCGAAACTCGCGCTGGCAAGCGGTCTCGCGGCACACGTTAATGTCGATCGATTGCCCTTGTCTCTGGCCTTGCGCAGCGCCGAGAGCTCAAATGACCATGTGCTCGATTTGGCGTTGGGCGGGGGCGATGACTACGAATTATTGTTCGCCGTGCCCGCGCAGCGGTTCGCCGCACTCAAGGCGGCGGCGGATCGATTGAACTTAACGTTGTCCACTATCGGAGAACTGCGCTTAGGCAGTGGTGTGACGTGGTCTTTAAACGGTGAGGAATTCATACCCCGGGTCTCAGGTTATGACCACTTTGGCCGAGCCTCGACCCAAATCACAGTTTAGCGCAAGCCACCCCAGTATCCTCGCGTCATTGAAGTCGAACGACGCTGCGCAGCGCACGGTTACCATTGATCAACACTCGCTCCACAAGTCTTGTGAATGCCCAACCGGGACGTGGATCGCTGCCCGAGAAAATCGGCAAGTATGTGATCATCAACGAAGTCGGCCGCGGCAGTACCGGAGTCGTGTACTTATCGCATGACCCGTACTACGGACGCGACGTTGCCATCAAGGTGTACAACGTAGATGCCAGCGGCGATGAGAATCGCAAACGAATCGCACGCAAGATGTTCTTGTCGGAAGCCCATATGGTGGGCATGCTGCAGCACCCGAACATTCTGCCGATTTACGATGCAGGTGAAGAGAACGGCCACTGCTACATCGTGACCGAGCATGTGCATGGTGCGCGTACGCTGGCCGCCTATTGCCGGCCGGACAACTTGCTGCGCATCGACGATGTCGTGGAACTGGTCTACAAAGCAGCGCGCGCGCTGCACTACGCACATAGCCGCGGCGTCATACATCGCGATATCAAGCCCAGCAATATCATGCTGACCCTCGACAGCGATGTGCGAATCATCGACTTTGGAATTGCGCTCGTTGCCGATTCGGAGATCTCGCGAATCGAAGGGATCGCCGGCAGCCCCTCGTACATGTCGCCCGAGCAGGTGCAGTCGATAGAATTGACCAATCGCTCGGACCTCTATTCTTTGGGTGCGGTGATGTACGAGCTTCTGACCGGAACGAGGCCCTTCAGGGCCGGCAATCTTCAGAAACTATTGCATCAGATAGTGTTCGCCACGCCGCCGCCCATCCATACGCTGCGTCCGGAGATCCCCGAGGAACTCGAGAACGTGACTGCCATGGCGCTGCAGAAGGATCCGGCAAAGCGCTATAAGACGGGACTCGACTTCGCCGCGGAACTGACCCGCGTGCATCAAAAGTTGCGCGCGCAGTATAATCGCATCGACCAGCAGGAACAGTTCAGCCTGCTGCGCAAATTGAAGTTCTTCCATGAGTTTTCCCACGGCGAGATCTGGGAAGTACTGCGCGCCAGCAGCTGGCAGGACTATGCGGATGCGGAAGAGATAGTCAAGGAAGGCGAGATGGACGATCGCTTCTACATTATCGTGCAGGGCCGCGTCGGCGTTCAGCGCAACGCCAAAGCCCTAGGCTATCTCGACAGCGGCGACTGTTTCGGCGAAACGAGCTATGTGCGCGGCGCAAAACGCACTGCGACGATTTTCGCGTCCGGTTTGGTGACTGTCATGAAGGTCAGCTCCACGCTGCTGGAGCAGGTTTCCGCCGAATGTCAGTTGCGTTTCAATCAAGTATTCTTGCGCAGCATGATAGGGCGCCTGCAAAGCGCGGAGCGGGCCGTTTCCTAAGCTTTCACTTCCTTGTCGTGCTCGATCATCGCGTAGGCCGAATGATTGTGAATGGACTCGAAGTTTTCCGCTTCGACGATATAGGCGCGCACCCTCTTATCCTTATTGAGCGCCACGGCGACGTCGCGCACCGTGTCTTCGACGAATTTCGGATTATCGTAGGCGCGCTCGGTAACGAATTTCTCATCGGGCCGCTTCAAAATGCCGTAAACCTCGCAGGAAGCTTCTCGCTCGGCGATTTCGATCAGTTCCTCCAGCCACATGTGTTCGTTGAGCCGCGCCGTTAGCGTGATGTGCGCGCGCTGATTGTGCGCTCCATAGTCGGAGATTTCCTTGGAACACGGACATAAGCTGGTCGTCGGCACCACAACCTTGAGCCAGACCTCGGTATTGCCGTCGCGGTGCTCGCCGAAAATCGTCGCCTGATAGTTCATCATGCTCTCCACGCCCGACACAGGGGCCTTCTTCATGATGAAATACGGAAAGCTCATCTCGATGTGGCCGGAAGTGGCCGCCAAATGCTCAGTCATTTCCGCGAGCATCATGCCGAATGACTCCACCGAAATTTCACGCTCATGGCGATGCAGGATCTCCACGAAACGCGACATGTGCGTGCCTTTGAAATTGTGCGGCAAATTAACGTACATGTTGAAATTCGCAACCGTGTGTTGCTCGCCGCGCGCCCGATCCTTGACTTTCACGGGGTGAAAGATGTCCTTGATGCCGACTTTGTTGATTGGGATCCGCCGGGTGTCGGCGTGCCCCTGGACATCTTCCACGGAATTTACTTTCGGCTTTTTAAGGGGCATGACCACGTTCATGTTTCGGTCCTATTGAGGCGTTCAGGCCCGAAATGGTGCCGGAACCGCGTATCTCAAGGATGTTAAACCATTCGGCTTGGGTTGGCCGAGCGTCATCCGGAAGCGGCAACCGACAGGCGGATCGGGGGATGGCGCCAGGCGGCAGCCTGGGGCGCATAGTAGCCTCAAACGCGGCGCTGAATCACATAGGAGGCCAGCCAATCCAGTACATTGGCCTGTTCCCCCAACGGCGCCAATCTCTCGGAGGCTCTTTCGCGGAGCTCCCGAGCACGACTTTTGGCGGCTTCCAGCCCCAGAACACTGGGGTAAGTGGGTTTGGCGCGCGCCGCATCCGCACCGCTGGTTTTGCCGATCTCCTCGGTCTTTCCCTCAATGTCCAAAATGTCATCCTGAATTTGAAAGGCGAGCCCGATGTCTTGCGAATAGCCCTCCAACGCATCCCACGCCTCAGCGTTTAATTTCGGCGCGCAAGTCGCGGCCATGAGCACGCTTGCGCGAATCAGTGCGCCGGTTTTCAGCCGGTGCATGGCTTCCAGTTGTTCAAGAGTTAGGGCTTGTCCAACCGCCGCCAAATCGATCGCTTGGCCGCCCGCCATGCCGGTGGTGCCGCTGGCGTCCGCGAGGATTTGAATCATCTCTAAGCGAGCCTCCGGAGATATGCCCGCAGTGCGATCGCGAGAAAGCAACGAAAATGCCAATACTTGCAGCGCATCGCCAGCCAGTATCGCCGTGGCCTCGTCGAAGGCGCGGTGCGTGGTGGGCTGCCCGCGGCGCAAATCATCATCGTCCATCGCCGGCAGATCATCGTGAACCAAGGAGTACGCGTGAATGAGTTCCACGGCTGCAGCAGGAGCGTCGAGCAACTCTGCAGAGATGTTCAATGCTTCTCCGGTGAAATAGACCAGCAACGGGCGCAACCGCTTTCCACCGCCGAGGACCGCGTAGCGCTGCGCCGCATGCAGTCGCTGCGGCACCAGTTCCGCCGCCGGCAGCGCGGCGTCCAATACGGCTTGGACGCGCGATTGGTATGCACGCATTCGCGCCTCCATCGCGGCCGCATTCACTAGGAGCCTCCCAAGTTCAACCGTTTTTGGGTTCGTCGGGCATGAAGTCTTCAATCGCTGGCTCGCCGGCCTTCTTTAGCAGGATCTCAACTTTCTGTTCGGCTTCCTTCAGCGCGCTCTGGCACGCACGAGTCAACATGACACCGCGCTCGAATGCCGCCAAAGACTCCTCCAGCGGCAAATCCCCATGTTCCAGGCGTTCGACCAACTCTTCCAGATCGCGCATGGCCGTTTCGAAGTCAGGGGTTTCGTGGTTTGTTGTTTTCGGGATCGGCATGGTTCGGAACGGTACACATGCGCTTCCGCGGGGTCAAACGCAGCCCATGCGCTCTGGCGCGGAGGGAACATTGTCAAGTCGTGAGACACGTCACAGCCCAGGGGTCGCTTGACGGCCCATTTTGGGTAACATTGCTGGTGGGAAACTATATGCCAATTTCAATCAAATCAATGGCCGCCGGCGCGTGCCTGACCGGGGTCCTGACCGCGATATTGCTGATGGCCGCAGCCTGCAGCCCGCGGCGTATTCCGCCGCTGACGGTAACCGATCTGATGGAGGATCGTGTTCTGCTGGATGGGGTGCTGATGAAGTGCAACCGCGACCCTGGGAAAGCACGCTCCAACACGGATTGCTTGAATGCACGCATTGCCATCGAACGGCTTGCCGCGAAAGTCGATCCCGCCGAAGAGGCCAAGCGGGTTGAGGAGTTCGAACGCAGCCGTGAGCAATTGCGGGTCAGCGAAGATAAGAAACGCCAAGAGCTGGAGTCAAAGACTAAGGTAGATGCCTATCATTTGCCCGTGATTCCTGTGGAGCCGACGCCGCCGCCGAAGAACCCGCAAGTTCCGACGGTTAGTCAGACACGCCCTTAGTCTCTCGCCGTTTGGCCTTTATCAATACGGCCACCGGCTCCGGCCGATCATCCCAATAATCCAGCCGCACACGCTTGTCAGGCAACTGCGTTACCGTTGCCGGAGCGGCGCTGAATGTGCAGTACCAACCCGACGGCAACACCACTGCGTTTCGCGGTCTGCCTAGACTGCGGTCGAATACCAGTTCCTCGCCGTCCAATCGGTAGCTCGCAGGTGCCGTGTAGGTCTCTGCGATGCGCAACCTCAAGCTCTGGCCCTGCGACACCGGCGCGAAGGGGATGACGACAACGTGTGCTGCGGCCGCGATAGATTCCCCTCCGACACGGATTTTGGATGAAGTCAGCTCGGCTCCGCTCATCTCGAGCGTCTTTAAACGCTCGCCGGTATCCAAAATGCTGGCCGAGGGGTGGCTGGCTACGCTGCCCTCGCGCACCACGTTCGCGTAGCCGCTGATGCCGGGTCTCGATTCAGTGTAATCATGGTACAGGCTGAAAGCATGTGTCTCGGGCTGCTGCAGGAAGTAGACGATGTCTCGATCCTGATGGGCGCGTTCCGACAGCCGTTCTTGCTCGGTCTCACCCGTGAACGGCGATTCCCAACTGCGTTGTGCCGTGAGTGCCTTCGGCAGCGACGCGGTTCCGACTTGCGCGCCCAAACCCGCGCGCAATATGAGCGGTGCCTGGCCATCCCCCGCATGCATGAAGCTAATGGCAATACGGCCGTCTTTCTCCGTCAAAATCTGCGACGGCACCGTCAAGCCGACCACTTCGTATCCCGGCGGCAGCACCACTTTGTTGCGCTTGATTCCGAGCGGCCGATTAAACACAAGGGTCTTGCCGTCCAAGTAGTAGCTTTTCGGATCCTTGTAGGTTTTGACGATGATCACGCGGCCTTGACCTTGATCGGGTACCGGTCTTGCCAAGGTTACTTTGATGTAGCTGGTACTCAGATCGGCATCGGGCATCAGAGCGTCCATTCGCGCCTGCGCGCCGCTCACGATTTCAAAATGCAGCCGCGTCCCAAGCATGGCGTCGTAAACGCTTTCATCGCTCGCGGCACTGCCGGAGCGAATCGGATTATAAAAATACTTCGCGCCCGGCGTGGTGGCTGAAACCTCATAATAAATCTTGAAGCTTGCCGTTTCGGGCGCGAGCAACTCGTAACGCGTGTATTCGTCAGTCTCGGTCTGGCCAATGGCAGGCGGGAAATACAGGCCGTCCGTGGATTGGGGCGTGGGCGGATTGGCGGCCGATTGAAGACTCAGCGCGAATGCGAATGCCGCCGTCATGCCAATGGTCGCTTTCATCGTCCAACCCTCATCTTCACATTTCTTATCCCAGCGCCGAGTGTGGCACAACCCGCGTGACGTCACTACAAGCTTACTTCTGCCTGACGGTACGGCTAAACTTCGCCGCCTGAAGGAAAAGTATCACTAGGAGGTTGAACATGAGTCGATTCCAATTCGGTGCTTGCTTAAGTGCGATCCTTGCGCTGGCATTGCCCGCGTATTTGTTGGCAGCGCCCAGCGCACCGAGCCCAGCTGACAAGAAGCCAAATAGCGAGACGGAGAAAACGGACGGGAAATTCCAGCCCTTCAAGCCCGAATCGGTCAGCAGCAACGGCACGGTTGCCGTCGGCGGCCAATCAATTTCCTATCAAGCGGTCGCGGGGACGCTGGTCATTCATCCGAAGGATTGGGACGACGTGCCGCGCGATCCAAAAGCGGAGCGCGGACCGTCGCAGCCCGAGGAGGCGGGGGAGCCGAAGAATCCCACTGCTGAAGCCTCCATGTTTTATGTGGCTTACTTCAAGAGCGGCGGCGCCGCTCGGCCTATCACATTTATTTATAACGGCGGTCCAGGTTCCTCCACCGTTTGGCTGCACATGGGCGCCTTTGGGCCGCGACGCATCGTTACCGCGACCGACCGCCACACACCAGCGGCCCCGTACTCGCTGGTCGGCAACGCCTCGAGCTTGCTCGACGCGACTGATCTTGTCTTCATCGATGCGCCGGGCACCGGTTTTAGCCGCATCGCCGGCAAGGACAAGGAGAAGGCATTTTTTGGTGTGGACCAAGATGCGTACGCTTTCTCTGAATTTATTTCGCAATTTCTATCGAAGTATGGCCGTTGGAATTCGCCCAAGTATTTGTTCGGGGAGAGTTACGGAACGCCGCGCTCGGCGGTGCTCATCAACCAGCTCGAATCCGATCGCAGCATTGACTTCAATGGCGTGATTCTCCTATCGCAGATTTTAAACTTCGATCTCAGTCCCGATCGTCCGACCGGCAATCCGGGAATCGATCTTCCATACCAAACCGTGTTGCCCACCTATGCGGCGACTGCCTGGTATCACAAGAAATTGCCGGCAGAACACACAGATTTGGAGGCGCTGTTGTCCGAAGTCGAACAATTCGCCATGGGCGATTACGCCCGCGCGCTGGCGGCCGGGTCAGATCTTCAACCGGCGGATCGACGGGCAGTCGCCGAGAAACTTCACCAGTACACTGGCTTATCGGTTGACTACATTCTGAAGGCGGACTTGCGCATCGATGGCGGTGAATTTCGCCAGAATTTGCAGGAGGATGCCGGGCTGACTACCGGGCGGCTTGATACGCGCTTTTCCGGACCGGACATCGATCCCTTGAGCCAGCGTGCGGACTATGATCCCCAATCCACAGCGCTGGGGTCGGCCTATGTTTCGGCGTTTAACGACTACGTGCGCAAGGATCTGCGCTTCGGCGAGGGCAAGGATTTCAAGCACTCGCTGCAGGCCGCCGGCCGGGGTTGGAATTGGGTTCATCAACAACCGGGTCAAACTCAGCGGCCCGCATCGGCCCGGCAGGGATCCAATGTCATGCCGGATCTGGCCAATGCGATGAAGATCAATCCGAACTTGAAGGTTCAGCTGAACGCCGGATACTTTGACCTCGCGACGCCTTTCTATCAGGGCATTTACGAGATGCATCATTTGCCGATGCCGGCAAGTCTGCAGGCGAATATTGAGTACAAATTCTACGATTCAGGGCATATGGTGTATGCGAAGGATTCATCGCTGAAGTTATTGCACGACAACGTGGCGGGTTTCATTCGGCGCACCAGCACACCCGGTAGCTGAACCATACACGTCGTTCGCGCAAGCGCTCGGCGGCGCGAGAAGGCGGTGGAGCGCAAGCCCACCGCCTCCGCGCTCAGCCGGTGGCTGTTCCATCCGTGAGATAGCTCGCCAGCCACTTATGCACTTCTTCATAGAAGTGACGGCTATCCTCCGGCTTCGTAATCCAGTGCCAGGCATCCGGCCACACCAACAGGCGGCTTGGCACTTTCATACGCTGCAAAGCACTCCAATTTTCCAGCGTGTTGTTGATGGGCACCCGAAAGTCGCGCTCGCCGATACTGAGCAGCATGGGTGTTTTCCAATTCTCAGCGTACATGATGGGACTTTGATCGCGCCACACAGAATTTCCTTCCCACGGAGGGCCACCATTGGTTAGTTCCCGGCCGTAGATGCCATCGCTTGTGCCCCATTGACTGAGAAGGTCGACCTCGCCGGCATGGCTGACGATGCACTTGTATCGGGTGGTGGTGGCCTCAAGCCAGTTTGCCAGGTGCCCGCCGTAGCTCGCTCCCGCCGCACACATCCGCGATTCATCGATAAACGGGTAGCGCTTTATGGCCTCATCGACTGCCTGGTTGATCTCATCGCCTGGTGTTTTCAAGGGATCAAGCTTGATGGCCTGGGCAAATTTTTCGCCGAAGCTGGTCGACCCGGTATAGTCGGTCATCAATATGACGTAGCCCGGCGCGGCCAGCAAATGATAATTCCAGCGTAGTCCGATCTGGTCGGGATTATTGCTCGCCGCACCGCCATGGATGAGGACAAGCATCGGATATTTCTTGGCTGCGTCGAAAGCCGGCGGCAGCACGATCATGCTGTGGATAGTCCGACCCTTGGCGCTGGTAAAGTAGAAGTGCTGAGGGGGTTGCCAATCGATGGCCGCTGCTGCCGCTGTGTTGACATGGGTGAGATTGACATGTGTGCGGCGCGGGACATCGACCCGCACGATTTCCGTTGGAAGGACCGAACTCCCGAAACCCGCAATCAACGCGGGCTTCGCTGCCTTCTCGGGGATTTCCAAAGACGTGTAGCCGCCGCTGGCCGGCTCGACTATCAGCACCGGCTTGCCGCCAGCCGCAGCAACCCGATAGAGGTTTTCCTTGGCGGCTTCCGGGACCAGCAGGTAAGCGAACTTCCCGTCGGGGGTCAAGGCATAACGCGCTGTTTCTCGGTCGAAGTCGCGTGTCACCAGCACCGATTCGCCGCCCGCGGGCCATGCAATCCGGTTGAGCCGAGCGAGATGATAGACCTCCGAATCATGGGGCTCGTACTTGAAGAACAGCGACTTGCCATCCGGACTGAATTTTGCCTCTTGATATTCGCCGACCGCCTCGCTGAGAAGCTGGGGTTCGCCACCCTGCGTAGCCATCCGATACAGGCGATACCCCACCGGCTCGTACGCAGAATGCCATCGCATCGTCGTTGCGGTAAAGACCACTTCACGCCCGTCCGGACTCCACAATGGCGCGAGCGTGACGCTGCTTTCGGTTTCCCTCCCGGAAAATCCGGAAGTCCGGGCGAGCGCCGTGGCAGAGAGTATGTCTTTCGCGGCAGAGTTGGGATCAACCGATTGCACCATCAGGGTGGGTTGTCGATCATCTAACCATTGATTCCAATAACGGATCGGAAAATGCTCGTAGATCCGCACGTTGTACTTGCGGGCCTTGCGATCCGCCGCGATTTTCTTGTTCGCCTCATCGTCCAATGCATCGGGATAGACGAATGACTCGAACAGAATTACCTTGCCGTCGGGCCGCCATTTCGGACTCGAAGCGCCGGTGGAGACGCTGGTCAGCCGCCGTGCTTCGCCGCCTTCGGCCAGATTGAGAATGTAGATTTGATCGACATCGTCCGTTTCGCGCTTGGTGACGAACGCGATGCTGCTGCTATCCGGCGACCATGCCACATCTGTCTCGGGCGCTTTGGTATTGGTGATTCGGCGCGGGGCCTTAAGTCCGTCGGCGGACACCAGCCATAAATCACTCACACCTTTGTCAGGTTCATAAGAGGGTTCTACAACGGAGTAGACCACCCATTTGCCGTCAGGGCTCAACGTCGGGTTGCCGACTCGTTTCATCATCCAAAGCGCTTCATGGGTAATCGGCTTGAGCGGCGAGTGCGATTGGGCGGACAGAGGTATGGGCGCGATCAGGCACGCCAGGAGGCTCGCAAGACACTGGATCCTAAAGTTCATTAAGGAGGGCTCACTTAAGCTGAGGGAAACACTTAGTCTAACGTTAAACTCTAATGTCGGGACTCGCCGCATTATCGGTGGCCAGCCCGATCAAGAGCACATTCGCAAATCTTGTGCCCTCGCTCATGGGAGTGGATTGAACCTCAAAGCCGCATTCGCGCAACAGCGCGCCCCATTGCGCGGCGCTTCGACAGTGCGTTATCACCGATGCATGTCCGCGGCAAAGCATTATCAGCTTGTCGACCCACTGGCTGTAGCGAAAGCGAAGTCCGGCGTCTGCATCGCCGATGCGCATCAGCAATAACCCCTGCGATGGCAAAGCGGCGCGCGCCCGCCTTAACACGTGGAGTTGCTCTTCCTTGGTGATGTAGTGCAAGACATCAAGGATTACGACCGCATCGGTGGCTCCGAATTCGGCGTTGCGAATGTCGCCTTGGGATATTTCGCATGCAGGCCCGAGGGCAGCATGCGCCCGCTTTACATCGCGGATCATCAGCTCGATTCCGCGGGTGCAGCGTGGCCGTGGTGCCGGAGGCCAGCCGTCAGGCCAAACACCATTGTCGTAGCAAAGCAGGGCGGCGCGAAGCCAAGATGCCAACAGCCCTTGGCCGCATCCTAAATCCAGAATCCGGCCGCGTCCCAACAATAAGCCGTGCTGAAGCACGGCGCTGAACACCGGATCGCCGCTTAGCTTGCCGCGAGCAAAGTTATAGGCGAAAAAGCCCGCACAGCGATACGGCTCGCTTGCCCTGTCGACCAGCGAGGAACTCGATATGGCTCTTTCACGCCAACGGAAGATGATGCGGCCTCACAAGCATGTGCCAATCCTGATGCTCTTCGAGTATTAGTTCGATGGCAGACTGGACCGAATCCTTGATGGGGCCCGGGTCCGGTGCCGCGACGTGGCTGGCGAGAGCCGCGCGGATGTCGCTGATGGCGCGCTGAAGTTCCGCCTCGAGGCGTTCGGAAGTCGAGCCTAGCCGATATGCCTCGGATTGTGCGAGAGCACCGTGCAATGAGGCCCCCAGCGCAGGAAAGAATGTCGTAATGAGCGACAGCCAAATCGTGTGCAGGACAAGATGCAACAACGCGCATAGAGCAGTCAGCCCGAACAACCCAATGTTCACAGAATGGACCCGGTGCAACAAGGCGTGCTGCCTCAGCGCGACCCGTTGATGATAATGCCTTTGGGTCTCAAGCACGCCCACGGTCCACAGCGCGTACTCGGCGACGAACGCCTCCTCAGTCCACGCTTCATCGAGCAGCGAGCGCGCAAGCGGCTCGGTCTGATTGCAAATGGCCTCAAAGTCATCGCCGCTTCGCAGGTGATTGCCAGGGTCGAAGACGCGCATGTACCAGTTTGCCGATGTCGCCGGCTCGGTGAAGTCGAGCAACGGGGCGACCAGCGGCAGATACCAGATCAGCTCCGCAGTGGTGCGGGCACGCAACCACTGACCCTGCCAATCGCGCCGATGACCCAGCCAGTAGATGGTGCTCACCGTGCCGATGATCAGCACTTCAGTAAACGCCCATAGGCGGGCGAAAGGGTGCTGCAAGTGCAGCTTGTTGTCCCACCCGAGCGCCAACGGAAGCATGGCGCACAGCACTGCGAGCGCGCTCAGCAGATAAATCGCCCAGAAGCCGCTGCGGTAGCGGTCCCCGTAGAGCAGGGCACGCGCGTCGAACTTGAGGTGGGCCGGCGCCAGCGTCTCGATCAGGGGCAATAATCGGCGGGGTGGATTGAACGGCTGCGGCGGCCGCGGAATTTTTAATCGGACCCCGATGAGCAGCACCCGTTGAATTCCCTGGTGCAGCTTCATGGGCCGTTAGCCTGATATTTCATAGGTGGTGGCAAAGATGTCCCGAGCGACAATGCCGAGGCTGCCGTCGCCGTAGTCCACGAGCCAATCCCCGGCGTGGCCGCTGAGCTTCGAGACTGCATCGGCGAGCTGGACTTCGAAGGGTTCTTGCAGCTGCAGCGCTAGAATGTGATTGGGCAGGCTCATGTAGTGACCGGATTCTCCCGCCGCCGTGGGAGGCAGCGGCCGGTATTTGTGCGCGAATTTTGCGTGGGACACGCGCCACTGATGATTGCCATTGCCGGTGACAATGGCATCGCCGGGATGCGCGCGTACCGAGCCCTCGGGTGTTCGCACGGTGCATTCGATGTTTGTGAAGCGAACTTCAACCTCGCGCTCGAGTTTTCGAGCCTCGACACGTTGCGGGTGTCCGGAAACTTCCGGAGAGAATCCGGTCTTGCCGCTGCAGCGAAATATCAACGCATTCTGTCCATTGTTGTTTTCTCGGCGCTTGGAATCATACACAACGCCGCAGCCGAAGGTTGTCCTAGTCCTTGCTGATCTCGATCCACCAATCCGGACCGGATTCAATCTTGTGCAGGGCTGCGTAACTTCGTTGGTTGAGCGCTACGGCGAGATTCAAAAGACTATTGATGTACACCAACGGCTTGCCGATGGGGACCTCGCCGAAAGTACGCTGATAGGGTGCCCGCGTATCTTGGATGAGCTTGCCGTTGTGATATATGCGCGCGTGCAGCGGTGTGCCCAGCGCAATGTGCAATTCGTCGAACAGCGCTTTTGGAATATTCGTCCAGACATTCCCAAATTGCACATCCAGCACCGGGATGATCCCGGACACCTTCGCGCCTTCGATCTGCGGCTTTCTGTAATCGAGCGTAATCAGGGTGCCCGGGGGCAGCGGCGGTCCGACTTGCTCGAAAGTGATCAGGCCGGCGGCGAGTTTGGCGCCGGTGTAGCCGAACACATCGCGACCATGAAAAGTGTGAGAATCGTCGGAGCCTGGGCGGCGATTAATGCGTTCATCGATTTGACGCAAGCCCTCGATGCCGTCGCGTTCGGCAACCAGGGACAACAGTCCATTATTGGGACCTACGAAGTAGCGGCCGGTTCGCGTCTTCAACACCACCGACAAGCGTTCGGTGCCCACACCGGGATCCACCACCGCGACAAACACGGTACCTTGCGGCCAAAACTGTTCGCTCTGATAGAGTCGATACGCGCCGTCGAAAATGCTTGGATTCTCGTGGCTAAGATCCGATATCAGCAGGTCTTCGGAAATCGTGTATGCAACCCCTTTCATGGCGGAGACCGCTCCGTCCTGCGTTCCAAAGTCCGTCAGCAAGACGAGCGGTGCACGCGCCTGCACGAGCGCGGAGAAAAATAAGAAAAAGCAGGGCAGAATCCGCGCCGACCGCCGGATTGCGCGGCCGACGAGACCACCCAAAGTCACTTTTTCTGTTCTTCCAAAGGATAGGTGCGTGCTGGTTCAGCGGTGGGCGCGACAGCCGTAGGGGCCGCGTTCGGTTGTCCGGCCGTCGCCGGAACATCCGCTTGCGGCACGGGTGAGCCGCGCACTGCGGTTCCCGTTGCCTGGGCCAAGCGTTCAAGAAAGCGTTGGCCAGTGGCCGGCGCAGCCGGGGCATGCCCTGAAAAGATCTCCGAGGCGCTAACGCCGCTCTTGTGATAAAACGCCGCGTTTGCCGAACGGTCGATGGATAAGACGCTGCCGTCCAAGGCCACGCCGCCGAATAATCCTCGGGTGCGCGCATAGGAATAAATCTCGGCGTGGAAAGTCATGTCGGTGGCGGCGGAACCTTGTCGGCCCACAGGCCCGGTCGCAACCGACGCGTCAGCTCCCAAAGTTAGCTTACCGCCCGCGATACCCTCGATGCCCGCCTTGGTGGTGAAGACCAAAATAATGTCCGAGGATTGCGCACCGGCTTGGAATCCCCAGCTGCCGCCCGTCAATGATACGAAAACCGGATTGCTCCATGGCGAGGTGAGCGTATCTCGCACGGACACAACCCCGTTGCCATGGCGCCCGCCGAAAATGAAGGCCACCTTGGTCACGTCGGGTATCACGGCGATTCCGTAGGCATGCTGCAGCAGTGTGTCGGGCAGGCGCACATCGGGCATGGCGCGCACCTCTTCCAGCACTTCCGTCGCGGTAAGCAGACGGCCCTCTTCTCGAGCACCGGCTTGAGCAATATTTACAATCGCGGCAGCGCAAAGCGCCGCCAATAGCGCAGCGATCGGTTTCTTTCTGTTTGGCATCAGGGACCCCTCTAATATTGCGGCGTAGTCTACCGCAAGAGGGGGAGGTGGCGCTCTTCAGTTCTACGAATGGGTCTTGGCCGCGTCGGCATCACGATGATGCGAGCGGTAATATTGGGTGAGCCGATTTGTGGCCTGGATGACTTCGGGATGTTGCGGACCTAGGGTCGTCAGCAGCTGTTTTTGCGCAGCAACCAGCATCGGTTCTCCTTCCGCAGCTCGACCTTCCTCGATCAAGAGCCAGCCTAAGCTCGCCTGGGTGCGGGCACTGCGCCAATTGCCTGCACCCGCCAAACTCAAATCAATATCCAGCGCGGTGCGAAGCTCGCTTTCAGCAGCCGGGAATTGGCGCTGCCGCAACAGTATCTCGCCGATCAAGTGCCGAGTGGCAGCGACGTATAAATGTCTCGCAGGAAGCGCCTGACCATAGATGGCAAGGGCCTGACGCGCGTTGCTCTCCGCGTTCCCTAAATCATCCGCATTGAGGTAAAGATTGGCGAGGGCATCCAGATAATACCCTGTCATATAGTGATTGGGCGTCATGTGATCGCTGCTGATTCGCAAGGCGTCCTTGGTTACTTTCATGGCGCGGGCCGGGTCACCCTGGCGCTCGTATATCTCGCCGAGATTCGCCTCGATCGCGGCGACGCGCTGATTATCGGCGCCGAAATCTCCCCGCTCGATCTGCAACGCCTCGTTGAGCGTCTGTTCAGCTTCAGCGTATTTTCCGCGCTGGGTCAATATATAGCCGAGACCTTCCAGAGAAGCCGCATAGTCGGGATAGTTGCGGCTGACGGTCGAGCGCAGCAAGTTCAGCCCCTCGCGCTGGAATTGTTCGGCAACCACGAAATCGCCGGCCCACATGGCTGGGGCTGCCAGCGAACTTAAGGTCGCAGCGATCGACAAATGTTGATCGCCGGGAATGCTGCGATAGATGGCGAGAGCGTCGCTCAAGAGCTTGCTGGCGCGTCCGGGATCGCTTTTTGCATTGAGCAAGAAGTGTCCGTACTGAAACAAAATGTCAGCGGTTTCGGCCGACGGCGGTCCGCTCGCCTGGGAAAGCGACAGCGCCTGCTGAATATAGGCTTCCGCGCTAACGAGGCTTCCGGCGTCAGTCAACCCCTGGGCTAAATTCGCCAGTGCGGCGGCGAGACTGCGCCGATCTAGCGGAGACGCGTTGCGGCGGATGGAAACCGCTTGTTCGAACAACGGTATGGCGCGCTCATACAATCCCTGTCGGCGATAAGCGAGGCCGATGCTTTCAAGAAGCTGGGCGCGCACCTCCGGCTGCAAATTGGCGTTGCCTTTGACCTTGTCGGCGCCGCGGTCCAGCAGCTCTTGCGCTGTGGATGATTGGCCCTGCGCGTTGAATGGATCGGCTCTGGAGAATACGTCGACCATGAATGCGGACACTTGTTGGGCCCGGTCCCGCTCTTCGGCGGTTGCATCCCGCGCGAGCCCGATTCGATGGTTTTGCCATAGGGTTACGCCCGCGATAATCACTAAGCCAAGAAACACTGCCGCAGCAGACACAACTGCGAGCAGATTACGTCTCAAGAACTTGACGGCGTTGTATCGCCAATCGCCTTGCCGGGCTTGCACGGGCTGACCCGCTAGGTGCCTGCGCAAGTCATCGGCAAGGGCTTCAACGGAAGGGTAGCGCTTGTCGGGTTCCTTGCGCATCGCCATCGCGACTATTGCATCGATATCCCCGCTCAAACGGGTGCGCAGGCGTTGCGGCGACAAGCCTCGTCGATCCGAGATGCGGCTACGATCGATATCGGTCTCGCCGTTCAGCTTGGCGACCACCATTTGGCTCGGACGCGCCGGGTCATCCATGCATATGGCGCGCTCGAGCTGCAGCTGGCTGAAGCTCAGCAAACGATACGGCGACCTACCCGTCAGCAGCAAATAAAGCAGCACGCCAAGTGCGTACGTATCGGTCGCGGTGGTGATTGGGCGTCCCAGCACTTGTTCGGGTGCAGCATTCTCCGGCGTGAGGATCCGTTCTTGCAGGCGTGTCACGGGCAGGGTATGCGAAAGGCTTTCCGGCGCCAGCAGCTTCGCGATGCCGAAATCCAGCAGCTTAGGCGCGCCCTCGTCGGTGACGAAGATATTAGATGCCTTGATATCTCGATGCACGATTAGGTTTCGGTGCGCATATTGCACCGCACCGCAAACGGCGATGAACAGCTCGATCCGTTCGCGAACGAACAGGGTTCGGGCGTCGCAATACACATCGATGGACTCGCCATCGACGAATTCCATCACCAGATAGGGGGTGCCATCCTCCAAGTCGCCGCTGTCTATCAGCCGTGCGATCGAAGGATTGTCCAAAGTGGCAAGAATATGGCGTTCACTATGAAGCCGGCTGCGCAGCCGCGGGTGAACGCTCGCCTGTTGCAGCACCTTGATGGCAACGGTCTGGTGATATTGCGAATCATCGCGTTCACCCCGGTACACCGTGCTCATGCCTCCGTGGCCGAGGATGGAGACCACCCTGTACGGGCCGACGCGAGTTCCAATCAGTCGGTCCCGATGATCATCGAGCAGCGATTCGGCCGCCGCCCCCACGGCATTCAGGAGCGCATCTTCGGGAGCCCCATCCAAGGTCAACAGCGACTGGACTGACACTCGCAGCTCGGCGTCACCTTCGCAGCTTTTATCCAAGTGCGCCGCTCTGGCAGGGGCATCTAAGTCCGCCAGCTGCTCGAATAAGGACTGAATTTGTTGCCAACGGGCGCGGGGAATCATTGTGCGCCTGCGCCGCCGATTTCGCTGAGCAGCCAGGCTTTCGCTAGGCGAATGTCCCGGTGCACCGTGGCCGCGGAAGCTCCTACAGCGGCAGCAATTTCATCGTATGTCATGCCGCCGAAATAATGCAGCTCAATGACCTGTGCTAACCTGGGTTCAAGCTGCAAAAGGCTCTCCAACGCCTCATCCAGCGCGACGACATCGACCCCGATGTAGGGCGCTAGCCCCGCATCCTCGGCCGATAAATCGCGGATGCCCCCGTTGCGCTTGAGCCTCGAACGAGATTTTGCGTGATCGACCAGCACACGACGCATGAGCCGTGACGCCAGGGCGAAGAAATGCCCCCGGTCCTGGAGATCCACATTCGCCTGGATCAAACGCAGAAAGGCTTCGTGTACGACTGCCGTGGCCTGCAAGGTGTGACTGCCGCGCTCGGCGCGCATGTAACCGCGCGCCAGGCGGCGAAGCTCGTCGTAAATCAAAGGCGTCAGGCGATCCAGGGCTTGAGGATGGCCGGACCGCCATTCGGTGAGTAGCTGCGTGAAATTAGCCGGCACCTGCATCGTCATTTACTCACAAGCCACAGAAGGGCTTCGTTCGCGCTGTCGCGTCAGGCTTTCCCTTACTCCCTACATTCTCAGACAAGGTGAGGGAATTTTCGAACCATCGTCGCTTAACTAAATGGGCCACACCACGTGGCTCTGACCGGTTTTTTTGTCAATTCTTTAACTAGGGAGCCCATTATGAAGGTAATTCTAATCGCTTTGGTCGCCGGCTGTGCAGTTGCTAGTTCCGCTTTTGCTACATTCGACATCCCGCCGACCGTACCGCCGCATTTGGCGCAGTTGGACATCCCGCCGACCGTACCGCCGCATTTGGCGCAGTTGGACATTCCGCCGACCGTGCCGCCGCATTTGGCGCAGTTGGACATCCCGCCGACCGTGCCGCCGCATTTGGCGCAGTTGGACATCCCGCCGACCGTGCC
>DASWUU010000008.1:0-3833 GCA_036401515.1 Steroidobacteraceae bacterium | reverse complement strand
TCGGATATCTCTCGGCCGGAAGCCTTGCGCAGTCCATAGTCCAGCTCGCCACGGTACGCTACCAACATGACGGTCCGGCGCAAGTAAAAGGTCAGGGATTGATCATACGTGCGCACACTGAAGATGGGCGCGTCGCGCTCGGAGGGCGGCACCGCATTGGCGAGATCGATGCCCGAATAAAGGGGCTCCAGCAGCGCCGCGGACCTCATGAGGAGCAATCCCGCGAGGCACCAGCCCGTCCCTAAAAATACGCCGGCACGCGTTTCATCCCCGGCTCGTTGAACCCACACGAACACCCCCGATACCACGAGCAGCGCCGCCGTCTCCCTGAGCGGTATGGCGAGAGGCAGAAAGTAAGATTGTCCTGCCGATACCGGGACGAGGCGAGCCAGAAAAAAGCTGGCCACGCCCAAAGCGAGACCGACGACTGCGGTGAGGATGGCGGTGAGCCGAAAATCGCGCTTCAAGGTTGCGGCCGGCAACGCCGCAATCAACACCGCGACTGCCGGCATGGCGGGCAGAATGTAAGGCATGAGCTTTGAATCGGAGAGCGAGAAGAACACGCCGATGAACAATACCCATATCCAAAGAAATAGGCCTGAGTTGAATTGACCGTGAGGCGCGCGAGAGCGCCATCCCGTCGCCACCACGCGCAACGCGGGCACGGTCCACGGCACCGTGCCGATCAAGAATACGTACGCGAAAAACCACCACGCTTCTTGTCGATCGGCGCTGGGAGTCAAATAGCGGGCGAGGTGCTCATGCACGAAGAAAAACTGCAGAAAGTCATCGAGCCTCTGCGCCGCGACCCAGTGCCAGGGAACGACTAGACCCAGAAACAGCAGCAGGCCCCACTTAAGGTTCAGCCTGCGCCACGGGGTGAAGTCCCGCGAGCAGAGGCTATAAATCAGGAGTACCGCGGCCGGAATAGCCGCCGCCACTAAGCCTTTCGTTAGAACGCCTAAGGCGGCGGCGACCCAGGCCACCAGCATCCAGCGGCGCGCCAATGCTTCCGATCGTTGCCCCAACAAGAATCCAGCGAGGCTGGCCGTCATGTAGAAAGTCAGGCTCATATCCAGGGTCACAAGCTCGCCCAAGATGATAAAGATCAACATTCCTGACAGCACTGCGGCGGCTCGCCAGCCTGTCGCCGGGCTCCAGAGTCGACCTGCCAGCAGCCCCACCACGGCGACCGTGGCCAACGCCGTGAGCGCGGTGTAGAGCCGCGCGGAGAATTCATTCACGCCAAAGACCCGATAGATCAGCGCCGTCACCCAGTACTGCAGCGGCGGCTTCTCGATGTAGTCCACGCCGTTCAAGTGCGGAATCACCCAGTCGCCGTCCGCCAGCATCTCGCGGGGCACTTCCGAGTATCGGCCTTCGTCCGGATTGAACAAGGGACGGCTCGCTGCGGCGGCGAGCCAGACGAGCACCACGAGGGCTGCAAGAGCCGCGTATGTCCAGCGCTCGCGTTCATTGAGGCCATTGGCTTGAGTCACGTCGTCTCGGCGCCCGCAGGTTGAATCGCCAAGAGCCCTGAGCGTCCCGGCACTTCGCCCATGACGACCGGCTGATCGGGCATGGGCTGCAGCAGGCCGAGTTCATGGATCCTCGCCATGCGGGTAATCCTGGCCCCCGCCGCCTGCCACTTTGTCAGCAGCGACTCGAACGAGCCGCGGAGCAACATGCCTTCGAGCTCGGCGTGCAAGGTGAAAACATGCAGCGGGTTGGAACCCCTCGCGCCGCCATGATCCGAAAGGCGAAACACGGCCTCTGCAATATTCGTCTCGTCGACGCCCTCGCGGCCCAGCAGCTCATCGAAGGTCGGCAGCGTGGTGGGCAATTGCAGGCACGTGCTTCGCCCTTGCGTCAGCATCGGCCAAAATGGCGTGCGTCCACGCGTGTCGCTGGCAAAGTGCAGCCCATATTCGCGCTCCAGCTCGAGCGCGTAGGCGTTGAGTTGCCAGCCCGCAGCGGCATGGGATTTGGGATAGAACCCGAACACGCTCTTGAAGGCCTGCATGCCGCGCTCGAACTCAATGCGGGTCCAGGCCGCCGAGGCATTGGCCACGTAGTCTTGCCAACGCACATGATCGAATGTGTGAAGTCCTACCTCGAAACCCGCATCACGCACCCCTCGCATCACCGCACCCGCTTCACGGCCGATATGAGGTCCCGGAAGTAGCACGCCATACAGCAAAGTCTTTAATCCGTAATGCTTCAGCACCGAGGTGCGGGCCACTTTCTGTGCAAAGCCCTTGCGAAATACCCGGCGCACCGCTCGGCCGGTATGATCAGGGCCCACCGAGAAATAGAACGTTGCGTCCACGCCCAGCTTCTTGAATAGCGCGGTCAGGCGGGGCACGCCCTCGCGCGTCCCCCTCAAGGTGTCCACATCGACCTTGAGGCCGATGTGTGCGTCTTTAAGCATCGCGCGAGAGCAAGGCGGAAGCCGAAGGCAAGGCGTGGGCGTAAGAATCGAAGATGGCTTTGAGCGCGGTGCGCATATCGGTCTTCGGCGTCCAGTTAAGCTCAGCCGTGGTGTTCTTGATCGAGGGCAGACGGGCGGGAATGTCTGCATAACCCTTGCCGTAGTAGTCGAGCGCCGAGACATCGATCAGTGTCGTATTGCGGGCGGTCGGTGCGTACTCGGGACGAGACCGAGCGATCTCCAGCATCATTTCGGCGAGCTCGCGAATCGAATACGAATTGTAGGGGCTGCCGATGTTATAGATTTTCCCGTCTGCAATGCCCTTTGGATTGTCGATGATGGTGGTCAGACACTCGACCGCATCGTCGATGAAGGTAAAGGCGCGAGTCTGCGTGCCGCCGTCGACCAGCTTAATCGGTTCGCCGCGCACGATGTGGCCCAAGAACTGCGTCAGCACGCGCGAGCTCCCTTCTTTGGGATCATCCATGCTGTCAAGACCCGATCCGATCCAATTGAAGGGCCGAAACAAGGTGAATTGAAGTCCTTGTTGGCCATAGGCCCAGATGATTCGGTCCAGCAACTGCTTCACGCACGAGTAAATCCAGCGCTGCTTATGGATGGGACCCAAGACCAGCTCCGAGGTCTCCGGATCGAATTCTTTGTCGCGGCTGGCACCGTACACTTCCGAGGTCGAGGGAAACACCACGCGCTTTTTGTACTTCACGCAGTGGCGGATGATGGGCAGGTTGGCCTCGAAATCCAGCTCGAACACCCGCAGCGGCTCGCGCACGTAAGTGGCCGGCGTGGCAATCGCCACCAGCGGCAAAATCACATCGCATTTGCGCACATGATATTCCACCCACTCGAGATTGATGGTGATGTCGCCTTCCACGAAATGAAAGCGCGGGTTGTCGAGCATCGTGGCGACGCGCTCCGACTGCAGATCCATGCCGTAAATATGCCAGTCAGTGTGAGCGAGAATGTACTTGCTCAGGTGATGGCCGATGAATCCGTTGACGCCGAGAATCAAAACGTTTTTCGACATATACCCCTACCTTCGATACGGCTTCAGCTAAGCGCTAGCGGTTGCTTAAGAAGCGCCGGCGGCACGATATTGTGGGCCACCAAGCGGTCATTTACAGTCAATTGCAAAATCTTAAGCCGCCGCCCGTCCACGCAATCGGCGTACCAAGCACCCTTGGAGGCGTACAAGCAGGGCGTTTGACCCGGGTACATCAAGGGCTGCGGGTCGAGGCGGGTCTCCAGCACACCCAACCGACACCCGTTGACTTCGGTAAAGGCGCCCGGAAATGGCGGCGCCACCGCTCGCACCAGATCGTGCACCACCCTGGCGCCGCCGCGCCAGTCGATGCGGCCGTCCTCGGGACGGCGGCGTCCAAAA
>DASWUU010000007.1:0-1933 GCA_036401515.1 Steroidobacteraceae bacterium | reverse complement strand
AGGCTTTCGGGTCCGGCGGTCAGGGAAGTGACGGTGGCTCCACGGAACCCTGCATCTCGCGCCATCGCGTTCAGTTCCGATGCCGTGTAGGCGTCGCCCTTCGGCGTCGTTGCAAGCATGGCGTAAGCGAACGCAGCAGGCATCGGCGCTGGCGACACCTTGTCTTCGTTCGGCACGAACTCGACCGCCCATGCCTGGCCCTCGGTACTAAGGCCAGCGCGAACCTTCGCGAGGAGCGCCACGCAGGTTTGGTGGTCGAAATGGTGAAGAAAACCCGGCAGAAGTACGAGCTCGTAGCCGCTGCCCCAGTCTACCTCGAAGGCGCTTCCGGCGATCGTGCGGTAGCGGTCGCCGACGCCCGCTTTCTCCGCGTTGCGCACGGCGATCGCCAGCACAGCCTGCCAATCGACAGCCACGATCTCGGCATTCGGCGCCACCTTGGCAACGGCAATGCCGTACATTCCGTGGCCAGCGGCGATGTCGAGAACCTTTCGTGGAGGTTGCGGCCACGAGGCGACGTGGGCGGCCAGAGCCTCCGCGATCGGGGCGGCCAGTGGGGCAAAGGTTTCGGCGAAGGTTACCCACACAGGATTGTCTGGCGCGACATTGGCGAGCTCAACCGCGCCCCCGTTACGGACGAACGAGGCGGGGTCGTCGAGAAATCGCCCAATCATCTGGGGCGAGGCGATGAAATCAAGGACGCCGCCGAAATAGGACGGCGACCGGCGGTTGAGGAAGGCTTGGCTTGAGGGCGTCAAGTGGTAATCCTCGCCCAGCTTCTCGAGGAAACCGGAGATCGTCAGGTAGTCGCACAGGATGCGGAGACCTCGCCGCGCAGCTCCGGTTTGTTCGGAGAGCATTGCCAGCCCATGGGCCCCGGCTCCGATCCTGGTGAAGACATCCAGTTCGATGGCGGCCTTGATGGCGGCCGTCTTCTGAAAGCCCCAGGCAGTTTCCCAGAATAGCTCGGGTGAGACCGGCGGGCCCTTCGCGGATGCCGACGGGGAGGGGCCGCCAATCGTCTGGTCAAGCGACATATCCGACACGGTGAAATTCTCCTATTTGATTTAGTTAGGGGGTGTTGGGGCGAACCGGCAAGTATAACCAGTGCGCGCTGCGGCACCAAGCAAAAAGAACACATCAACTTGACCGGCGATGACGACTGGCATTCCAACAAGCGGGAGAGGAGAAATCGCTTTCGGCCGTTGCGGAGCGAGATATTGTCAAATGTTGTGTATGGGGCGGCGACGCATCCTTAATTCTCTGTGACTAAGCGGCCTGCTGATTCTCGGTGATTTCGACGCCATCCACGAAGCGGGTTCCGGCGATGATTTTGGCGATCTGGTCGGTTCCGTTGAGGCGGCGCTACGCCTTCTGAGCTTCGAGCTCGAGCTTGTACACCATCGTCAGCGTGGCGACGCGCGACCCACACCCTTTGGTGCGCTCTCGTGCGGAGCCGGACGGTGGCAAACGTGGATTCAACCGGGTTGGTGGTCCGCAAATGCGACCAATGTTCGGCCGGGAAGTTGTAGGACGTGAAAAGCACCACTTTGTCCTTTTCCAGGCAATGGCAAGCCTTGGGGTATTTGAGCTGATAGTTCGTGAGGAACCGGTCGTAGGCGGCCAAGGCAGCTTGGTGCGTGGGGGCCAGGTACAAGTCATGCAACCTTTCCTTGGCTCGGCTCTGGAGGCTTTTGGGCAGTTTATCCAGCACGCTTGTTCTCGCGCTTCGATCCAACGTCGCAATTTGAAGTGCCCGCGTCGCCATTGCAGCCCATGAACCCGGTCGAACGGATGCGGGCGGATTATCGCACGCAACGATTGACCACCGGGCCGCACCCCATGAAGTTGATGTGTGCCGCCTTGCCGGACGTGTGGCGGGCGCAGGATGTACCTCTCGCAGCCCACGGCGATACGATCACAGTGGCCTGGG
>DASWUU010000006.1:0-28735 GCA_036401515.1 Steroidobacteraceae bacterium | reverse complement strand
AAAGGCCAGAAGGTATTTGAGCCGCATGACTTGGTCAGGGATCAGGTGATCCATGAGAGGCGCGATGATCAATAGAAAAGCAAAATACAACGGCCAAACGCGGAGCGCTCGCCGAACATAGAAAGACGAGATATTGATCGTTCCGTGCAACTCCTTTTCGCGAAGAAGCAGGGTAGTGATCAGAAACGCGCTCAAAGTGAAGAAGAGATCGACGCCAAACGCCCCACCGGAGGCCGCGTTCACGATCAGATCGGCAGCCCTTGGCGGGATATGCAGTTGCCTATAGAACACATCATCACCGGGAACGACGTGGCTGAGGAAGACCATAAAAAAGGCGAAGAATCGCAGGACATCGAGTTCTGGGCGATAATAGCGATGCAATGTACTCAACGGCCGAGACGGTCCTGCCTGGGTTAACCCACGAGACGGTTGGCGACATTGGTTGGTCACGTTCGCCTATACTTTCGGCAGGATACAACGCATAGATAGGTAAACCGCGTCTCCTTCTAGGCCCAGCGCACGTGACACACCGCCACGGGGATTCGTGCTTGAATGCAAAACTCCATCCAGCGCTGCTGGTTGTCCTGCAGTCGATCGCCGGGCCCTTTGACCTCGATCATTCGATACTTCCGCTCGTTGGGCCAGAACTGCACCAGATCCGGGAGGCCGCTGCGGTTTTCGTAAAGGTTTCCGAGGAGCCGATCGAACATCATTCGTAAGTGCGCCGGCGGCAAGCAGGCTAGTGCAGTATCAAGAAGCATTCTGCTCAGCAGTCCCCACGAAACAAAAGGGGATTGCGTGCCATATTTTAGATCGAATGTTTCTCTGATCGAATTCTCATATTCGTTGCTGTCGAGACGGCCGAGGCACTCGTCGAAGAGACTTGCGCGCCTCGCCCGAAACGTGGCGCTGTAAAGATCCGCTGGTCCAAAATGGAACGGATGAAAGAACGCGCCGCTCAAGGGTGCGAATATTGCTTCCCAACACAGTAGCCCGAACAGGGAGTTCACCAGCGCGTTTTCGACGTAGTACACAGGCGCGGCAAGCCCCGCCAGATGATCACGCGCCACTTCCTCGACCCGCTTTTCCAGGGGCCGTGGGACAATCAGGTCCATGCGTTCTGCGCGGGCCGCTCGCCCCAGTTCCCGGGCCGGAAAACGAAGATGCCGTTCCAGCCTTACGATAATCCGGCTCAGTCTCTGCGCTTCGGCGGCGCTCTCGGGCGAGGCGGAGGCGGCGAGGGCAAGTTCATGTGCGTCGGTATGACGCCCGCCCGTTTCCAGTGTTCTGATCGCGCGCAGCCGCGCGCCCGGGTAATTGCATTTGAAATACAGGCCGAGCGCGGCGTCGCGCTTGCCGCTGCGTTCATAGTGCCGTGCGATCGTGAAAATGAGCTTCGCGCGTCGGCTCTCCAACCATTCGTGATTCAAAGTATTGGAAGGCAGTTGAGCCAATACTTCTTCTAAGCTCGACTCTTCCTGAAGCCGGCGCCGGCACTCGTACAGCGCAAAGAAATCCTCGATGTCTTGGCGGCAATGAAACGCCCTGGAAGAAGCCGAAAGCCGCACCGCCTCGTACTTGAAGATGCCCAAATCCGCCAGCACGAATTCCGACCAATCCTGCCTAAAGTTGCCGAAGAAAAGCAGCCGCAAGCGCGTGCACAAGGGCGCGACCGCCACAAAATAGACGCGCTCAGCCACGCTTCCTCGCCATTCCTGGAACGGGCGGGCTTCGTCGCAGGACTCACATAACACCTCCAAGGCTTTAGCCTTCGATATGCCGCTTGGAAGCTCTTGGAACATCTCAACGACTTCGGCGCGCGTGGCGAGTTTGAAAAGCTCATCGAGGTTCAGCAAGGGATTCGGATCGATCCATTGCAGGTTCACAAGGGGACCGACGGCGCGCTCGATGGAGCCGATCTCTGCGTACCCTATCCTCGACGCGCGAAAAAGCTGGCCCTTGCGCATGATCAGTCTGACCAGCAAGGCCTGCGAACTCAAGGGCAGCGCGCCGAACTGGTCGATAAAGCGGGTTTCAGCTTCCGGCAGCAAATCGGCGTATCGGTCTCGCAGCCATTGCAGCGCTGTGCGGAAGTTATATAAGTAGTAAAACCCCGAGGGGCGATCTGGCAAGCTTGAGATAGGCGTGCTCATGCCGGCGACATATTATCCGATCAAGTGCCGCGGTAGGCCTCGCAGTGCCTCATGAAGTTACGCAGGGGCTGTGAGAGCAGTTTACTGCGGTGGTGAATAATCGACGTTCGGCGCAGGAGCCGCGGCAAGGTTGTCTTGAGCACGCAGAGTCCACCGGCCGACAGTAAGTCCTGGACCACGGACCGCGACAAACAGCTGACGCCAAGGCCTTCAGCCACTAAATTTTTGATGGCTTCGGAACTACCGAGTGTCATTGCCGGCTGAATGTTCACCACATGAGGGAGCAGCGCAAGCTCGACGGCCTCGCGGGTGCCCGACCCCGGTTCACGCAGCAGCCACGGCGCTTCCCGCAATTGCTTGATCGTCAATTTTGCGTTGGCCAACGGATGTGCAGGCGCTGCCACGATAACGAGTTCATCCTCAAACCAGGGCCGTATGCTGATATCGGGCTCATGGCAGGGGCCTTCGATGAATCCAAGATCGGCCGAAAATTCCTTCACAGCGGTGACCACATCCAGGGTGTTGCCGATTCTTACGTCGAGCTGCGCCGTCGGTACGCTGTGCCGAAACTGCGATAGCAGCTTCGGCAGAATGTAGTTGCCCAGGGTAGTGCTCGCGAACAAACGCAAATTGACGGTCAGTCCCTGGTCATTCGATGCGAACGCCATTTCAATGTTCCGAGCGCCATCCAGGACTGCGAGCGCCATGGGCAGGAGCGCCCGGCCATTGTCATTCAGCAGCAAGCGCTTGCCGACTCGATCAAAAAGAAGCGCATTCAAGTTGTGTTCGAGTTCTCCCAAGGCCGTGCTCGTGGCGGACTGGGATAAAGGCACGCTTTGAGCCGCCGCGCTGGTGCTGCCCGTTAGGGCGATGGCCCGAAAAATGTCCAGCTGACGCAGCGTGATACGCATTGCCATGAATACTAATAGAGAAAATAGATTAATTATAGTGAATTAATCTATTTTACAAATTGATGCCGTTCTTTGATAGTAGGGCTGGCACAAGGATCTAGAGCTTACGCATGAGCCCATCGACGAGCTTGAAGTTTCTTCCGGGGCTGGCCCTGATTTCGCTCTTGGCGCTCTCGGCCATCCTATTGGGGCGGCTCCCATGGTTCCAAAGCACCGGCATCAGCGCGCTGACTTTAGCGATCGTTCTCGGCATGATCGTCGGCAACACGGTCTATCCGTTGTTCTCAACCGCGAGCACTGGCGGGGTGACCTTCTCCAAGCAAACATTGCTTCGCGCGGGAATTATTCTTTACGGGCTGCGATTGACCTTTCAGGACGTCGCGCACGTGGGAATCACGGGCGTGATCATTGATTCGCTGGTATTGAGCAGCACGTTCGCCTTGTCCTGGTGGGCGGGTACTCGGCTCTTTGGACTGGATCGTCAGACCGCAATGTTGATCGGAGCCGGCAGTTCCATCTGCGGCGCCGCCGCGGTAATGGCCGCGGAGCCGGTCGTGAAGGGCCGCGCCGAGCAAGTCACCGTCGCCGTCTCGACCGTGGTCGTCTTCGGCACGCTTGCGATCTTCCTCTATCCGGCGTTATACGAACTGAATGCGCGCCACCATTTTCTGAATGTAACTGCTACGGCGTACGGGATCTTTGCGGGATCCACCATTCACGAGGTTGCTCAGGTGCTGGCCGCCGGCCGCGCGATCACCGATGCGGCCGCTAACACGGCCGTGATTACCAAGATGGTACGGGTCATGATGCTGGCACCGTTCCTCATTCTCCTATCGGCCTTCCTGTCGCGCCAGCCTGCGACGGCAGAAGCTAATCTCGCAAGCGCCACCTCAGCAAAAAGACGCATCGTGATTCCCTGGTTCGCGTTATGGTTCGTTGCGGTGGTGATGCTGAATTCGCTTATCTCTCTGCCGCACGCTTGGGTCGCTAAGGCCATTGACCTGGATACGTTTCTCTTGGCCATGGCCATGGCTGCGCTCGGCGTGACCACGCACGTATCGGCGATTCGAACGGCGGGGATTAGACCGCTGGCGCTCGCGGCGTTGTTATTTGGCTGGCTGATCTTCGGTGGTTTGGCGATCAACGCCGGCATTTCCGCACTGTTTGCCTGAGTGCGCCGCCGGCATCTTACTTCGGTGCGCGCAACGGGCCTGACAGGGCTCCGCCGAGCATGCCCTCCAGCCGGTGACGGATCAACTCTTCGGCCTCCGCCATGATGCGGTCGATGAGTTCCTTGCAGCTCGGAATGTCGTGGATCAGTCCTACCACCATGCCGCACGACCAGGCGCCTGCGTCCATATCGCCCTCCTGCATGATGCGCGGATAGACGCCGCCCACTTCCGCCGCGATGTCGGCGAAGTTCAACTTGGGTCCCAGCTCGCGCTCCTTCACCAGCAGCCGATCAACGGCGGCATTCGCGAGCACGCGCTCGGTATTGCGCAAAGGCCTCATGATCAAGCGCGTGTCGAGCTCGGAAGCAGCGACGATGGCTTCCTTGACATGGATGTGCACGGGCGCCTCCTCTGTGGCGATGAAACGCGTCCCCATGTTCATGCCATCCGCGCCCAATGCTAGGGCAGCGACGAGCGAGCGCCCATCAGCCATGCCGCCGGAGGCAACGAACGGAATCTTCAAGGCTTCCGCGGCGCGAGGCAGCAAGATCATGTTGGGGATGTCGTCCTCGCCCGGGTGTCCGCCGCACTCGAATCCATCGACGCTCACCGCATCGCAGCCGATCGATTCAGCCTTCAACGCGTGGCGCACCGAGGTGCACTTGTGAATCACCTTGATGCCGGCGCTCTTGAGCGCCGGCAGGTACTTCTGTGGATTATTGCCGGCGGTCTCGACGATCTTGACGCCGCTTTTGATGATGGTTTCGATGAAGCCCGGATAATCGGGCGGGGTGAGGGCCGGCAGGAAGGTGATGTTCACGCCGAACGGTTTGTCCGTCATGTCGCGGCAGCGGGCGATTTCCTGCCCCAGCTTTTCCGGCGTGCGCTGCGTGAGGCCGGTAATGATGCCAAGGCCGCCCGCGTTCGAGACCGCCGCCGCGAGCTCGGCGAAGCCGACATAATGCATGCCGCCTTGGATGATGGGATGCTGAATGCCGAGCAGCTGCGTGATCCGGGTCTTCAAGGCGATTTCTCCAAGTCTTCTGATTTAGAAATGAGCCGGGGTTTAGCACGGCGCCGTCCCGCCATGCAATGGCGCCCGTAAGCGCTAGGCGTGTCTTCCAAGTCAGTGCGATGGTCGCGGGAGTCTGGGCGGGTGAGCGTTCTGCAGAAACTCAGCGAGGCGGCGTGGGTAGGGATCGACCGTCGAGGCCGCCGGCGGAAAAAATATCCGCCCCCGTCCCATTTCAGATTATCGCGCTCGCGGGGACTTGCGGCAAGTCCCCGGCCGCGCCGCAGAATCGCGAGCGAAAACCAGATCCTGCGTAATTTGGAGTCGCAAAATGTGTGTAATGCTGTCGACGTTGCTGGCCTGTGTCCACGTGCCGACGGAGCCCATCGGAGCGTCGCAATGACCGGGCATGCCGTGGTGATTGCTGGAGGGGGTCCGACGGGGCTGATGCTAGCGGGCGAGTTAGCGTTGGCGGGCGTAGAGGTTGCCATTGTCGAGCGGCGCGCTAGCCAGGACCTCGCAGGCACGCGCGCCCGCGGTCTGCATTCACGCACCATCGAGGTCCTCGATCAGCGTGGCATCGCCGATCGGTTCCTCTCGCAGGGACAGGTGCACCGAGTCGTGAGCTTCCACATCCCTTTGGACATCAGCGACTTTCCCACCCGGCACAACTACCTGCTCGGCCTATGGCGAACCCCATCGAGCGCATACTCGCGGGCTGGGTCGATGAGCTGGGCGTGTCGATCTATCGCGGACGTGAAGTGACGGGCTTCGCCCAGGATGACACCGGCGTCGACGTCGAGCTGTCCGACGGCCGGTGGCTCCGCGCGGAATATCTCGTCGGGTGCGACGGAGGACGCAGTCTGATCCGAAAAACAGCCGGCATCGAGTTCTCCGGCTGGGATCCGACGATGAGCTGGCTGATCGCCGAGGTTGAGTGGTCCGAGGAGCCGGAATGGGGCTTCCGTCACGACGCCCTCGGTACCCATGCGCTCGGCAGGTTAGAGGACGAGGGGCGGGTGGGGGTTGTGTTGACCGAGCGGCAGCCGGGACTCGCACCCGAACGCACCCTGCGCGATCTCAGTGAGGCGCTCATGGCCGTGTACGGAACTGATTACGGGGTCCACAGTCCCACCTGGATCTCCAGCTTCACCGATATGACTCGCCAGGCGACGGCCTATCGCGAACGACGGGTCCTACTGGCTGGCGACGCCGCACACGTGCATGCCCCCGTGGGGGGCCAGGGCCTCAACATCGGTGTACAGGATGCGGTGAATCTAGGATGGAAGCTGGCACAGGTGGTCAAGCGGACATCGCCGGAAAGCCTCCTGGATACCTACCATGCCGAGCGCCATCCGGTGGCTGCCCGCGTGCTGCACAACACGATGGCGCAAGTGGCGCTTCGCCGACCAGACGACCGCACGAAGGCACTGGGCAACATCATGTCCGAGGTCCTCAGCATGGATGAGCCTCGCAGACGACTGGCCGCGGAGATCTCGGGTCTGGGCGTTCATTACGACCTCGGCGAGGGACACCCTCTGCTCGGGCGCCGCATGCCCGATCTGGACCTGAACAGCGCCGCCGGGCCGCTGCGGGTCTTCAGCCTGCTGCACGATGCTAAGGCTGTGCTGCTCAACCTCGGTGAACCCGGCGGCTTCGACATCACTGCATGGGCAGATCGGGTTCAGCTGATCGACGCCGAATACGTGGGCAAGTGGGAGCTTCCGGCACTCGGGGCTGTCGCTGCTCCTACCGCCGTGTTGATTCGACCCGATGGGTATGTGGCCTGGGTGGGAGACCTGTCTCAGCTGGGGCTCGCCGACGCGCTGAGTACTTGGTTCGGCGTCCCTACTGCGGCGTAGCGCAGAACCTCGAAAGCAGCAAATCATACGCAGTCGGAGCGACAGGCCCGGTTCGTATCCACTCCAGGGTCAGGGCCTGCGCTTCGTCGGCATTCGATTCGCGCGCTTGTCCCATGCGCTCAACCAGGCGTTGCATTTGAAACTCACGCCGCAAGGCCTGATCCTCTGGCGGTGTCGCGGCGCCGGTCAGGATCTCGCGCCGTATACACAGTGTTCGCAGCGCCGTCTCGCAGGTCCCCACGTCGGGCTCTGTGGCGGCGTGCGCTTTCGCCCAGGCATCTTTAAGCGCCGCCAAGCCGCCCTTCGGCCACTGCGCCACTCCGGCAATGAAGGCCTCGGCGGTTTGCTTGAGCGATTCCCGATCGGAGGCCGCAGCGTCCTGGGCCACTGCCCAGCCGTAGGCCTGTATCAGGCGGCCGGCCTCGAACAACTGGGTGATGGAGTGTTGTTTTTCATTCGCCCGCTGCTGCGAGATTTTCGATTGGCAGAGCTTGGCGGCGCGTTCAAAGCGATCTCTTAAGCCCCGCTCCTGCCCCCGCGGTAATTCACCGAGAGCTTCGAAGGCGGCTCGCGACTGCGGGACTTTTGCCAGGCCCTCGATCAGGGCAGATCCCGACAGAGAGGCGATCTGTTCGACTTCCTCGCAGAGCGCGATCGCTTGCCGCTTATGCGCTTCGAGACCGGCCGTGTAATCCAAGTGCGCTTGCTGGCGCTTCTGGAAGACAGCATCGCACTGCTCTCGAAATTCGTTCCATAGCTGCTGCTCTTGCTCGCGTTGCACCGGGCCGATGTCCTTCCACAGCTGTTGCAGCCGCTTCACACCTTCGACGGCCTCTTGGCCTTCCGCTTTGGTGCTCAAATGTTGCGCGCGCTGGATGAGCGAGCGCTTTTGGGTGACGTTTTGTGCATACCAAGCATCGAGCCTTGCCTGTAACCGATTCAAGGTCGCCTCGAAGGTGTCTTGCATTTCGCGATTGGCAGCGCGATCCACCGGCATATAGCGTCGCCATTCTTGCGGCGCCTCGCGCAGCACAGTGATTACGGTGCGCCAGTCCACATCCTCCCCGCTTTGGGTGCTCTCGAAAGCCAGTAACCGTCCAAGCACGCTCTTGCGTTTCTCGGTATTCGCCTGCCGCTGCTTCGACTGCGCTTCGAAATATTCGCGGCATGGTTGGTAGGCGGTCTGAGCGGCTTCGTGAAAGCGCTGCCAGTCCGCTTCGGAATCGCTGACGATCCCCTTGCTCACGAGTTTCCAGTCTTCCTGCAGTTGCTTGATCCGATCCGCCAGCGCCCTGGGCGCTTCCCGCGATCCGATGAGGGATTGCATCTGCTCGATCAGTTCTGCGCGCTTCGGCGCCACCGCATAGTCTTTCCACTGCTTGAGTTCAGTGAGCTTGGCGTCAAGCTGATGCACCTGGCTTGCGACATGGCCGGGGACGGCGGGCAGGGTCGGCAATTTCGTTTCGATGGCGTGACGCAGCCCGGCCGCGCGTGCGGTATTGCCTTCGCGTAAGGCGACATTCGCGCCGCCCAGGAGACTGCGAAGCTTACGCAATGCGGCCGCCTCGGCGGCTAATTTTTCGGCACGCTCTTTTTCCTCGGCCTCCGATTTTTTAGCCGCTTCTGCCGAAGCTAGAGCAAGCGCTTCGCTGCGCCGCTCAGCTTCTAGGGCGGCTTCCGAAAGAGCTGCCTCTCGAGCCGCTTGCATCGCCGCTTGATGAGATTCCTCGGCAGCCTTATGGGCGAGCTTGCGTGCGTGTTCGGCGATGATTTCCTGACAGCGCCCGATCGCTTGCCCCGCGCGCTCGAGCATCTCCGGCGCGGCTTGTGGCTCGAGCGTGCGCCAGCGTGCCGCGAAATGCTCGAAGGTGGGTTCATAGATGGCGTCATGGACGCGATGGCTGTGCCGCTCCAGAGATGCATAGGCGGCATCGATGTCGATTTGGATTTGGGCGATGCGTTGCTCTTCCGCGTGCAGCGCATCGCACTTGTGCTTGATAATTTTGTAGGCGCTCTTGTCCTTGCCGCGCAATTGATTCAAGAGCTCTTTGAGCTGTGCGGGATCCTCAATGCGTTGTGCAGCCAGCTGGCGTATTCGGCTGGTGGTGCCGTTCACGACCAGGTCTGCTAACCGGCGCGGGTCGTTGATCGAAGCCACGGCTTGCGGCAGGTACTCGGAATTTTGGCAAAGACCGGCTACGACCAGTGCCGCGTCGGCTTTATCGGTCCTTACTAGAAAATCGGCGAAGTCTATTGCGGCCGTATCGATGAGCTGCGCCAAACGCTGTCGCGCTGCTTGTTCGAGGCCCGGTGATATCGATGGTTGGCCGCCCTGCAAGCCCGCCAGTTTCCGCAGATCCTCGCCGTCCGGGAGCTTAAGAATGGCCGCAGCGCGCAGCGCTTCATCGGCGTTCCCCGGAGACGTCGCCGAAACGCGTTCGGGCGAGCCGCTAGCCGATGCCGCCTCTTGGTCCTCCGAAGCGGGTGAATAAGGGGCCCCTGCGCGTAGGAAACGCGACAGCGGCTTCACCAAGTGATTGAACGCCATAAGAAAATGCCTTTGACCGTCAAAACTAAAGGAAAATTATATCGCTGCCGCGTGACGGTGTGCGGAAAACACACCGTTAACGAACGAACTCGCCAGCGGGTTGTCGCCTTAGAGTGCCAGGCGCATATGGCGCTCGCTCTCTGATCGATGATCGACGCGCAGCGCATCAGGCTCCACGCCCCACGTTGTGAATCCCGCGCCTTCATATAACTGTCGGGCGGCGGCAGCTGACTCGCTGACGCTGAGTTGTACGCACGCCAGCCCCGGCAGCGTTCGCGCATAGGAAATGGCCGCGCTCAAGAGTTGCTCGCCCAGTCCGCGGCCCCGCCAGCTCCGCACCACGAACATACCCCAGAGATTGGCTTTGTGGGCAGCCTTTAGCTGAGGGGCCCGATGCAGTCCCACCATGCCGACGATTTGCGGTGTGCTGGCGGCGAAAACCACCGACTCGGGCCCACGTTTCAAGAGCATCCGCACGGCTTCTTCGGACGCTGCCATGTCATCCTTGGGCGAGGCTAAAAAAGCGAGGGGTGAATCGAGCAATGCCGCGCGCCGCAGCGAGAAAAGTGCAGCGGCATCGCCTTCGTCCAAGATCCGAATCTGGGGCTCCATGAATCACACCTAATTGCGCGTTTGCGCGGTAACCATGCTCCGGGACGACCCGGCATCGCGAAATACTACAATGATCGCTGGAATAGCTTCGATCAGTAAGTTTTGAGTCGCGGCTGCCTTTGTGCTGGACACGCTCGGCGGTCTCGCGCAGTCGGATGGGGCGTCAGGATGGCGCGAAGTGCCTTGCGCGCGACTACTGGCAGTAGCACAATCGAAAAGCACCGTGTTTTCTAGCTTCTCAGAACAACTATAGGAAGGGATGCGCAATGAAAAGCAATGCTGGCTCAGTGTCATTTTTGATTCGACCTGTCGTCCTGCTTTTGTTTGCGTACTCGAGTTCCTGGGCTGGTGATCATCCCAAATCCGCACCGAAACTTCCCGCCGCCAGCCAGCAAGAAGACTGCGGTAACGTAGGGGAGGAGGATATCGTGGTCATCGTCCGACAAAAAGCCGGTACCGTGGAAATGCCAGAGGCACAAGGTGGCTGCAAGCCCTATCACAATGAAGTGGTTACACGTCAAAACCTTACGTATCATTCAGACGGAGAGCAGGTCGTACGCATACGTTTCCATCTCGACAAAGAGTTGCAACACGCAGCATGGAAGGCCGACCGGAATGATTCCATATGGTTGGCGGACGATAAAGTTAAGCCTTCAGCCACGACAGTTCCCGAATGTATGAAAAAAAAAGATGTGAGCATCGACGGTCGCTCAAATCGAGAGTTATTCTTCACCACGTGCACGCGCAAGGGTAATGATAGAAACATCTACGTCTTGAATTACGTATTGCGCATGGATCAAACCCTTCCAGGTCGCAAACGGCGGACCATCATTATCGATCCGCAAATCATTAACGCCCCCTATACCACCCAAAACCACTAGCTACCGAATCTCCTCTGCTGTGCAGGAGTTATCACACGCTTACTGGGCTTTTCTTAGCTACAGCAGTGGCGACCGAGCCTTGGCGAAATGGCTACAGCGGGCCCTGGAAACTTATGCGGTGCCACGGCGTCTCGTTGGGCGTACGACCCCGGCGGGGCCGGCGCCGCGATATTTTCGACCGATATTCCGTGACCGAACTGAATTGGCCGCAGACCCCGATCTCATCGCGCGCATCGCGACGGCGCTGGCAGAGTCGGCGTATCTAATCGTACTCTGCTCTCCGCACGCGGCGAAATCGCATTGGGTACATGAAGAGATCGTGCGCTTCCGCGAGTTGCATGGCGATGCACGCATTCTGACGGTAATCCTGGACGGCAGCCCGCAGAGCGACCAAGTAAATTGCTTCCCTCCCGCACTGCGCTATCGTGCGGACCCGAGCAGCGCGAAGCGGCCTGAACCCATCGCGGCAGATTTGCGCCCGAATGGCGACGGCCGGCGCATGACGAGACTCAAGCTTTTGGCGGGGATGTTGGGCGTAGGACTGGACGAGCTGGTGAGGCGCGACATTCAGCGCAGAAATCGTCAGCTGATTGCTATTACGGCCGCATCACTAACGGGTGTCATGATCGCTACAGCGCTGGCGACTGCCGCGCTGATCGCGCGCAACAATGCACAAAGACAAAGGGCTCACGCGGAGGGTCTGATTGAATTTAACTTAACCGATCTCCGTAAGAAGCTTGAGCCAGGCGGTCGGCTGGACGCAATGGATGGGGTAGGCCGCGAGGCGTTAAAATATTACGAGGCGCAGAGGCCGGAAGACCTTGATGAGCAATCCTTGGCGCGCCGCGCGCGAGCGCTGCGCCTCATGGGCGAAATCGGAATCAAACGGGGAGACCTCAGCGAAGCTCTCATTAGTTTCGAGCAAGCCTCAGCCACGACGAGCGAACTTCTCTTGAGGGCGCCGACGGATGGGCAAATTGTTTTCAACCACGCGCAAAATGTCTTTTGGGTCGGAGAAGTCGCGCGGCAGCGTGGAGATATCAAGCAAGCCGAAGCATCGTTTGAACAGTATTTGACGTTAGCGCAGCGGCTAAGGTCTATTGATGCCGGCAACGACGACTGGCACGCCGAAGTGGGTTACGCTCAGAGTGCCCTCGGAGTGCTGTTCCTTCAAGTGGGACGGGTTCAGGAGGCAACCGCTGCGTTTGAACCTGCACTCGAGGTAGCTCAAGACCTTGCCCGCCGACGCCCCGGCGATTTGAGCTTGCAGCTCGCGCTTGGACAAAGCCATGCATGGCTCGCCGACGCGCTGCAAAAGGCGGGTCGCCTTGCAAAGACACGCACACATCGCGAGACCGAACTTCAAATTTACCAGGCGATCCTCGCGAAGGATGGCACGATTCGCCAGGCAAAATACTCCACGATCGTCGCGTTACACGTTCTGGGGGACCTCGCCAGGCTCAATGGCGAGGAGAGCGCAGCGCTTGCGCGTTTTAGTGCGGCAGCCGCAGGAGCGGAGGCTCTGCTTGTTAATGAGCCTAACAACATGGAACTGGCCGCCGTGGCCGCCATCAATCAGATCAACCTCGGCGAGTGCATGCTAGCGGCGCGTCAATCGGATGGCGCGCGCGCCGCACAGCAGCGAGCGGACGCGCTTCTAAGCATGGCACTCAGTCACGATGCTGCGGTCGCTCGCTGGCGCAACTATCGTGAGCGCGAAGAGCTCTTAAAGGCATCGATCGCAGCGCAAAGCGGCCAACGCGCCGAAGCCCTGCAGATCGACCAATCCGTACTCAATCGGCTCGGGGTCGCGGCCGGCTCCGTACCGAACACCGAAGCCTTTTTGCTGCTGGAGCGATCCCGCCTGCAGACGGGGGATGATCTATCGGCGCTGGCTCGCGCCGAGGAGGCTCACCGGAACTGGAGTGAGATCGTCAAGACTCTTCCGGGTCCGGTTGAGAGTTATGAGCCAACGCTTCTCGATATTTTGGCGGCGGCGCAAACGCGCCTTGGGCACCCTCAAGAAGCGCAAGCTATTACGAAACGCCTGCGCTCGCTTTCGCAGGCCGTCGATGACGATCGAACCCTAGTACAACGCTGACTCGACCTGCAACGGCAAGTTTCGCGAAGAGCCGCCCACCGACACAGTGTAGCGGCCGGGCAGCCACACCCAAGCATCCTTCTTTTCGTCGAACACGGCGAGCGTGAGCGGCTCCATTGAAATCGACACGGTCTTTTCTTGGCCGGCTTTTAAAACCACCCGTTGCCAGCCGGCGAGGCGGCGGAAATGCTCGTCGCTCGCGCTCGGCAATGTCACGTACAGCTGCGCGATCTCGGTGCCGTCGCGATGGCCGGTGTTCGCCACCGTGAAGCTCGCGGTGCGCGTTTTGGGATCGACCTTCAAATTACCGTACTGAAAAGACGTATACGAAAGGCCAAAGCCGAAGGGGAACTGCGGCTGCTTGCCTTCGGAGTCGAACCACTTGTAACCGAAGCGCGCGCCTTCGCTGTAATCGGCGGGAAAACTCTGCACCCTTTGCTTATCCTCGACCCAAGCGCCTTCGGCGGGATCGGTAACGGGGCGGGGCGTCACGCCGAAAATCTGCGGGTGGGGCAAATCGCTTTCGCTCTTCGGAAAGGTGATCGCGAGCTTCGCGGATGGCACGACGGTGCCGAACAGCAAATTGGCGATAGCTTGGCCGCCGCCGATGCCGGGATACCAAGCTTCCATGACAGCCGCGACCGAATCGATCCAGGGCATGGTCACGGGATTTCCGGTGACGAGCACCACCACGGTGTGCGGATTGGCGGCGGCGACCGCGGCGATGATCTCGTTTTGCCGGCGGGGCAGCGACAATGTAGACGCATCGCCTCCCTCGCTCATGTATTGATCGGCGAATACGATGGCGATGTCGGCGGCTTTGGCGAGCGCAGCGGCCGACGCCGGATCCTCTCCCGGATCGAACTTCACCGTTGCGCCGCGCGCGTGCTCGCGGATGTAGCGCAGCGGTGGTGACGGAAAGTAAGCGGGCTTGCCCCATTGCGTCGGGGTTGTCGGATCGATGGCGTTGCCGCCCGGCGCATCCACTTGCGCCGAACCGCCGCCGGACAAAATGCCCGCATCGGCGTGAGCACCGATCACGGCGATGGACCGCGCCGCGCCGGCATCCAGCGGAAGAACCCCGGTGTTTTTGAGCAGCACGATGCTTTCTTCGGCGATGTGCTGCGCATCGGCAAGGCCTTTAAACGGATCGACCACGCCTCGAGGGCTGGGCGGATGATCCACGACGCCGGCCGCGAACATCGAGCGCAGCAGCCGGTGCACCATGTCATTCAGGCGCCGGACGGGCACGCGACCGCTAATCACGGACTGCTTGAGCGGCTGGCCCAAAAATTCTTCACCCGGCATTTGCACATCGAGCCCCGCCATCACCGCCTTTTCGCTGGAATGCGTGCCGTCCCAATCGGATACCACGAAGCCGGGAAATTTCCACGTATTCTTGAGCACGTGCGTGAGCAGCCATTCGTTCTCACAGGCCCAATCGCCGCGCACCTTGTTGTAGCTGCACATCACCGAGGCAGGCTGACCCACGCGGATGCCGATCTCAAAGGCCAAAAGATCGCTTTCCCGGGCACCCTTCTTGGAAATCTGCACATCGACCACGGTGCGGCCGGTTTCTTGGTCGTTCAAGGCAAAGTGCTTGATGTCGCCCATGATGTGGTTGTCCTGCACACCGCGGATCACCTGGCCCACCATCATGCCTGCGAGCAAGGGATCTTCGCCGGGGTACTCGAACAGCCGGCCGTTGCGCGGCTCACGCGCGAGATTGACGCCGCCGCCGATCGACTGGGTATAGCCTTGAGCCCGCAGCTCGCGGCCGAGCACATCGCCGTATAAGTGCGCGCCTTCCAAATCCCAGGAGCAGGCGGCGCCCAGCACCGAGGGCAGCAGCGTCGCGTAACGGCCCTGCGGTGCGGACATGCGAATGCCCACCGCCGAATCGGCCTGCTGTACGGCGGGGATCCCGAGACGTGGAATCCCCAATATTTCGCCGGCTCCGCCATTGTTGTCGGGCGGCACGGGCGCGCCCGCTTTCAACGGCCCCCAACCGATGCCGTGCACCAGCTGGATCTTTTCATCCAGCGTCATTTGCGCGATCACCAAATCCGCCCGTTGATCAGGATCAAGCGATGCGGCCGCGTCGGGCGTCGCGACGCTCAGCGACGCCTGTACGGCGAGAAACACTGCAATCGCTAAGCTTGAACGGGGTGGCATGCGAGCCGGCGATTGAAAGCGGCCGTGAATTGCGTGAACCAATGGCCGCTGCGCTTGAGGGTGCGCGCCTGCGTCGCGTAATCGACATAGTAAATTCCAAAGCGCTTGCTGTAGCCCAGCGCCCATTCGAAGTTGTCCATCAACGACCAAACGAAGTAGCCGCGCACATCGATGCCTTGATCGATCGCATCGGCAACCGCGCGGATATGCGATTCGATGTAGGCGCGCCGTTCTTCATCATGGACCGCGCCCTCGACCAGCGTGTCCTTGTAGGCCGCGCCATTTTCCGTGATGTAGAGCGGCGGCAGATCGTAGTCCAGGTCCAGCCGCACCAGTAAATCCGTCAGAGCGGCCGGTGCGACCTCCCATCCCATGTCGGTGACAGGAACGCCGGGGCGCGCGGGAGAAAAGGGCTGCGCGGCAATCGAAACGATGGGGTTGTAGTAATTGACGCCGATGAAATCCAGCGGCTGCGCGATCAATCGGCCATCGCGGACCTGCGCGTTGGGCGCGTCGCCGCCCAGGTACTCAACGATGTCTTCGGGATACGCGCCGCGCAGCAGCGCATCCATGTACCAGCGCACCAGCAATCCGTCCTCACGCGATGCCAGCAACTGATCTGCCGCGCCGGCGCTGGCGGGAAACACGGGCGAGAGATTAAGCACGATGCCGACGTCCAGATGTTGGCGGGCGCTGCGCATGGCTTGCGCAGCCAGACCATGACTCAATAGACAGTGATGCGCTGCTTGCATCGCGACGGCCCGATCCTTCAAGCCGGGGGCGAAAATGCCCAGTTCATGGCCCAACGTCGCCGTCACCCAGGGCTCGTTGTGCGTGGCGAAGGACCGTACCCGGTCGCCCAACTCGTTCGCGATAATCGCCGCGTAGTCCGCGAACCGGTACGCGGTGCTGCGATCCGCCCAGCCGCGGCGCTGGATCTGCAGCGCCGAGGGCAAATCCCAATGGTAAAGAGTTGCAAAGGGTTGGATGCCCCGTTTCAGCAACCCATCGACGAGTCGGTTGTAGAAGTTGAGGCCTGCCTTCAGGGGAGGTCCGAAGCCGAGCGGTTGAATCCGCGGCCAGGAGATCGAGAACCGGTAGGCCGTGACCCCCAGCGCCGCAATCAGATCCAGATCCGCTTCGAGGCGATGATAGTGATCGCACGCTACCTGGCCGTTGGATCCATCGGCGACCACGCCGGGGATGCGGCAGAAATCATCCCAGATCGACGCGCCCTTGCCGTCAGCATCGGCGGCGCCCTCGATTTGAAAGGCGCTGCTCGCCACGCCCCAGGCAAAATTTTGCGGGAAGCGACTACTAAGCGAGCCGAGGGTAGGATCACTCATGGACAGCGCCGCGCCGCGACGGGCGCTCCGGGCTCTTGCCGGTGGACTCGCGCACCACCAGTTCGAGGGCGGGGGCCACCAGTCGCGGCCTGCGCCCCGCGATGAGATCGAGAACGGCCTGGGCGGAGCGCTCGCCGAGTTCGCCGATCGATTGGCGCACGCTGGTCAGCGGCGGCAGGCGATAGGTCGAGGACGGCAAATCATCGAAGCCGACCACCGAGACGTCGTGCGGCACCGAGAGGCCCCTGCGGTACAGCCCCAGGCAGGCCCCATAGGCGGTTTGGTCATTCACGCAAAACAGCGCCGTGAATTTCGATTTCGCGTCGATGAGCTGCAGGGTTGCGCGTACGCCGCCTTCCTCGTGCCAATCGCCTACAACGACCAGCTTGGGGTCGAATTCGATGCCGCTGTCGGTGAGCGCCTGCTGGTAGCCGCGCAGCCGCTCGATGGCATCGGGATGATTCTCCGACCCGTTGATGAAGGCAATTTCCCGATGTCCTAATTCCACCAGGTGCCGTATTGCCAGCATCGAGCCTTGGGCATCGTCGACCTGCAGGCTGAACAAGCGCGAGGTGCGCACGTTGCGTCCGGTGATGACGATGGGCACGCTCTTGGCGTAACTCTTGAGCTTCGCATCGCTCAAGCGGCCGGCAAATACGATGACGCCATCCACGCCGCGCGCAATCAGTTCCTGCACGCAGCGGTCCTCGTCCTCGACGCGCCAGTTGCCGCTCATGATGAGGGGCGCATAGCCGCGTTGTCTTAAACCTGCTTCGATTCCGCGCAGCCCTTCGCCATAAAAAGGGCTGTCGATGGCTTGCGCGACCACCCCGATGGTGGATGTTTTACCTAGGGCCAGGCCGCGTGCCGCCGCATTCGGCCTGAAGTCGAACTTGACGATGGCCGCTTCGACCGCTCGCTTCAAGCCATCGCTGACATTGACCGATCCATTGATAATGCGCGACACGGTGCTGGCGGATACGCCCGCTTCGTGCGCCACCATGCGCAAGGTGGCGGATGGCCCCGGGCGTGGGCCGCTTTTGCCGGGCCGGGGAGCGGGAAACTTCGTCTTCATCGTAGGACCTTCGGTAAGCGCAGCGGCCGTACCAGCATGCCTTCCAGCTCCTCGAGCGACTTGCCGCGGGTTTCGGGGGCGAGCGCGGTGAGGAACACGAATCCGGCAGCCGCCACCAGGCCGTAGGCGAGAAATGTGCCGCCGGGTCCGAAGGCGGCGAGTTCCGCGGGAAACACCAGCGTGATGCTGGCGCTCACCAATGAGTTCCAAAAGCCCACGACGGAAATCGCCGCGGCCCGCTGTTCGTTGGGAAAAATCTCCGATAGCAGCACCCACATCACCGGACCCAAGGAGATGGCGAAACAGGCTACGTACGCGATGATGGCGATCAGCACGACGCGCTCATGGCCGAAAGGGGTTCCCGCCATGGAGCCGTGGCCCGAATAAAAAGCCCAGCTGATGGCGAGCAGCGACACCGCCATGCCCGCCACCCCAACGCAAAGCAGCGGCCTTCGTCCTGCGCGATCGATCAGCCAGATGGCCACGAAAGTCATGGCGACATTCACCAGGCCCACCAACACCGACTGGGCGAAAGCGCTCGACAGCTCGCCGCCGGCCTGCGCGAAAATGGTCGGCAAGTAATAGAAGATGGCGTTGATGCCGGTGGCCTGCTGGAAGAATGCAATGCCGAAGCCGAACAGCAGCATACGCTTGTACCTTCCGCTGAGAAGATCGCGAAAGCGGGCGCGCCGCGTCTTATCAACGAGGCTCGCTTGAATCAAGCCCATCTCCGCTTGAGCAGCAATTTGGCCATGCACCGACGCGAGCACCGAACGTGCGTCGGCGCTGCGCCCCTTGCTGATGAGCCAGCGCGGGCTTTCCGGCACGAAATACAACAGCAGGAAATACAGTGCGGCCGGGATGCTCTGTATTCCCAGCATCCAGCGCCAGCTATCGGCTCCCAACGACAAAAGAAAATAATTGGAAAAGAAAGACACCGAGATGCCGATGACGATCATCAGTTGATTGATCGAGACCAAGCTGCCGCGCTTGCTCGCCGGGGCGATCTCCGCGATATAGACCGGCGCGATGAGAATGGCGGCACCGACGCTCAAGCCGCCGGCAATGCGTGCGGCAATGAATAGCGGAAAGCTCGTGGCGAGCGCGGCGGTAAGAGAGGAGGCCAGAAACAACACCGCAGTGAGCAGCAATACGGTTTTGCGCCCGAAGCGATCGCTTAAGGGTCCGGCGCTCAAATTTCCTGCCATCGCACCCCAGCCCAAGCTGCTCACCGCCCAACCCAATTTGAGCGTGCCGGCGGCGGACCCTAAATCGAAGTAGTCGCGGATAAAGGGCACCGCGCCTGAGATGACAGTCGCATCGAAGCCCACCAAGAATCCGCCCATGGCCACCGTGAGGGCGATGCCGAACAATTTTAATGGGTTACCCATGACCGCTGCGCCTTCGGCTCTTTTAAGGAGGCGTTTAAATCTAACACCGCCGTTTAGCTTGGCGGTATGTGCCATGCGACTCATATATCTCCCCACCATGCGAGTCTTCAGGCCCGCTCCCTGCAACCGGTTTCAAGAATGCTGCTTGTTGAGGCCGCCCACTGTCAAGCATGTTTGCCATCATTTTCATTAAACATTGCAATCTACGGCTCGCGGGCTCTTGCAATTTGCAAAAACCGTGGGCAGTATAAACCTGCAACCGGTTTCAGAAACCGGTCGCAAAAGAAACGACGCACTGACGTCGGCAAGTAGAAAACGGTGTTTTCCCGGGACGCCGGGAAGGGGAGAGTCAATTGAAGAAGTCGAGCCTTGCGCGCGCCCGCATAAAGGCGCATCAGCCATTACCGCAGTTTTCCATGAAGCCGCTCGCCGTGCTGGTCGCGATGTACTGTTCTGGCGCGATGGCCGCGGGTGCCAGCGATCCCGCGCCGGCCGATGCGGCGACAAGCGACGGCTCGCCTGAGCAGATCGCGCTGCAAGAAGTCGTGGTCACGGGACTGCGCAATTCGCTGGTCACTTCCGAGATGATCAAGCGCGACTCGCCCGGCGTGGTCGATGCGATCACCGCCGAGGACATCGGTAAGTTTCCGGACACGAACCTCGCCGAATCCATCCAGCGCGTACCCGGCGTCACCATCGACCGCAACAACAATGAAGGCTCGCGCGTGACCGTGCGCGGTTTCGGACCCGAGTTCAATATGGTGCTCTTGAACGGCCGCTCGATGCCCGGCAGCCTCACCTCGGGTCAGAGCGGCGGGACACGTTCCTTTGATTTCGAGAATGTCTCCTCCGACGGTATTACCGGCATCACGGTGTATAAGACCGGCCGCGCCGATGTCCCGAGCGGCGGCATCGGGTCGACCATCAACATCACCACCGCACGCCCCTTTGATTACAACACGCTGAAGGCGGCCTTCCAGGCCAAGGCCACCGACGATACCTCGAGTAAAGTCGGCGCCAAGGTCACACCCGAATTCTCCGGCCTGTTCAGCGATACCTTTTTCGACAATCGAGTGGGATTCCTGGTGAACGGTTCGTACTCGAAGCGCAACAGCCAGGAGCAGGCCGCGAATATCGATGGCTGGCTGCAAGATCAGTTCGCTCCCGGCGATCCTCGCGTCTCCAGCAGCGACACCAATCCGGGCGGCCACAATTGGGCGCCGCGCAACGAAGGCTGGGGTGTGATCGATCATGAGCGCACCCGCGTCAACGGCCAGGCCGTGCTGCAATTCAAGCCGGTGGACTCGCTCGTGGCCACCGCCGACTACACCTACACTTACTATAAGGACAACATCAACCACCATACCTTTGGCGCCTGGTTTGATTATGGCCCGAACCCCACCAGCGCCACGATCAATCCGCACGGCACCGTGACGAATTTGGTGGATACCGGCAGCGACTTGTCCTATTTTTCCGCCCAAGACGAAATCCTCAATCAGAACGGCTCGGCGGGATTGAACGTCAAATGGCAAGCAACGGACAACATATCCGTGGAATTCGACGGACATCATTCCTTTGCCGATTCCGGCGGCGGCGCGTTCGGCAACAACAATTTCGGCATCGTCGGACAGAATCCGCAGCTATCGCTCAACAAGTACTTCTCGCTGGGCAGTGGCACCATTCCGATAACCTCGTGGACGTACGTGGCGCCGCACACCACCAGCAACCTGACCGCCTCGACCATTGATCCCTTGTTTGGCCAAGCCAACAACAACATTTTCAATACGGTGATCGACGAGGTGAAGTTGTTCGCGACCTGGAAGAACACCTCGGAGAGCGGCCTTAAGGCCATCAAGGCCGGCGTCGACTTGAAGCGCATGCGGACCGAATCGGAAGCTTTCAACAGCGGCAACTTTGCCTGGGGTTATTACAATCCCGTGGACGTTGGGCTGATCCCCGCATCTGCATTCACGCAGGTGTCGAGCTGCAGCATTCTGAAGTCCTTCAGCGGAGGCGGCTGCGGGATCGCTGTACCTTACTTTTATAGCTTCCCGCTCGGGGCCGCCATAGCGGCGACGCAGCCTGGCGGCAGACTGAACCCGCCTCCGGCCGGCTCGCCCCCGGGCACGCCGGGCACTCCCGACGGGAACTTTCCGCCTTATAAATTCGCCCAGTCGACCTCGCCAAACAATGACGATCACATCCAAGAGAATACGCCCGCGCCCTTCGTGCAGATGGACTTCGATACCGACTTCGACGGCATGAAATTCCGTGCACTGGCGGGTTTGCGCTACGAGCACAGCACGGTAACCGCCAACAGTCTGCAGAAAGTGCCGACTTCGATTTCGTGGGTGAATCCCACGGAGTTCGATACCAACTTTGCATCGAACGCCACCTATAGCAGCGTCCGTTCCTCGTACGATGAATTCCTGCCGAGCCTTGATACCAGTTTGCAGGTGCTGCCCGATGTGCTGCTGCGCGCCTCCTATAGCAAGACCATCAGCCGCTCCGACCTCAACTCCATGATCGGCACCACCTCCGTAACTCCCTTTCCGAAGCCCGGTTCGCGTACCGCCACCGCCGGCAATCCCGGACTGCTGCCGTACGAGTCGAATAACTTCGACTTCGCGGCCGAGTGGTACTACGCCAAGGGCAGTTATGTGTCGGCAAACTGGTTCGTGAAGCACGTGACCAACTTCTTGACGCAGACCACGACGCAGGGGCCGCTGTTCGGCATTACCGATCCCAATGCCGGCGCGATCGCGAACAAAGCGATAGCCGAACTGCAAGCGGCGGGCAAGCCCGTCTCGGCGCAGACCATCTTTGCGCAAATGCTGACCGATAACCCGGGAAAGCTCTCCTTTACGGGACAACCCGCCGATCCGTTGGTCACCTGGGACATCACGGCGCCGTCCAATGCCAACAGGACCCAGATCCACGGCTTCGAATTTTCCGTACAGCAGTTGTTCGGCGATAGCGGTTTCGGCGTACAGGGCAACTGGTCGCTGCCGAGCGGCGGTGCGCAGTGGAATTCGCTGGTGATCGGTTCGCAGTTCGCGCTGCCGGGACTGAGCCGCTCCTATAACGTGGTCGGCTTCTTCGAGAAGTGGGGCTTCCAGACCCGTGTCGCGTACAGCCATCGCGGCGCATTCCTCGCCGGTTTAGGTCAACCCGATCAAGCCAACGAGCCTATATACACCGCGGCCTACGGGCAGCTCGACATGAGCGCCAGTTACGACTTCAACCGGCACCTCGGCGTGTTCTTCGATGCCATCAATTTGACCTCCGCCTCACAGCGCCAGTACGGGCGCTACAGCGAGCAGTTCATCGCCGCCTATGAAGGGTTCGCGCGCTATCAAGTGGGCGTGCGGGTCGCGCTTTGAGTCCGGCGGTTCCAGGGTCGTCCGTCCCCCACGGCGGCCTTGGAACCGGCCGTTTTTCTCGCGTCAGTGAGGCTTTCAGCGTGGCTAGCGGATTTTACGCGATAGGCCTTTGAGGAGCATGGCGCGAATGCGCTCGGCCTTCTCGGCCGTCAATGTGCCGAATAGGCCTTGGATGTCGGCTGGTAGGTGCGCCAACGCCGGCTCGTCGGATTGAAAAATCAGATAGTCGAACAGTGCGCGCCAGCGCTCGCGTTGCTCGGGCGGCAAGCTCTTGATGGTCAATAAACAATGCAGCAAGCTGCTCGAGGGCGAGTCAAAATAGTCGGCCACGTCGCGCCACCAGTAATTGACGAGTACGTTGAACTCATCCAGCGCCTCGACGTGGTGCCACCAGAGAGCCGGCACGTACACGGCATCGCCGGCCTGAAGTTCGGCGACCACCGCCGAAGCAAGGGCTTGCGCAAAGCGCGGGAAGCGTGTCAGGTCGGGATTGCGAATATCCACCAGGCTCACAGGCTGGCCAGCGGGGGTACGGTCCAACGGGCCCACGTAAAGATTGCGGATTTGTTCGGGAGGGAACATCGTGAAGCGGCGCCTGCCCGCGACCACGCATGCCAGATTGTCGGTGTTGTCAAAATGCGCGGCGATGCAGGTACGATTGCCGATCCAGATCTGTTCCAGCACCGAAGGGGAGGTCACGAAGCGGCGCACGTTGTTGGCGTCGGCAAAACCCGGCAAATAGATCGGAAGCGAGACGGAGCCGGAGTAAAGCGCCGGGGCGGCCTCGTTCCCCAGGTTCTCGCAAAGACGGTCCAGCACCTCGTCTAAGCGCGCGCGCTTGGACTCGAAGTTAAAGCCATTCAGCGTCTCGTTATAGGAGAAGCGACCCTGGATGGCGGCGGGCGCTTCGAATAAAGACGCTGGGTGCCCAGAGTAGAAGGACTTAAGATAGGCGCTCATCGCCTTGGGCGATGCGCGGCCCGCAGCGGTGGCGGGCCAGTCCCGCACCAAGCCGCGCAGGATGGCCGGCCGGCCGCGGGGCTTGATGGTGTGCTCAAACACCTCCGCATCGGCTTGCCATTCAGGCGCGGGTGTCGGCCATGAATTCATAGTCACGATTGTAACGAGGGCGAGAAATAAAGAATGACTAACTTGACGGCGATCAGCAGCGAAACCCACCGCGCTATGCGCGTAGCGGCGGCACGCGCCGCCCTCGATCACGCCGGTGTCAACATCGTCAGCGTGATCCCGCGCGAATTCGCGCGGCTGCTGGCGAATTATCCAATTTTTTTCGGCAAGAGCTCGGAAAACGGGCAGTTTGAGCCGGCGGCGCTGCTGGGTTTCCAGCGCGGCGAGAACCTTTTTCTCATCGATGGAGTGTGGGACGCCCAATATGTGCCGCTGCAAATCCAGCGGCAGCCCTTCGCACTGCTGCCTAGGCCAAACCTTGCGGCCGGCGAGCCTCCCTCGCTCGATGTGGCGCTGGACATGAGCAGCCCCCATATACAAACGCACGAGGGTGAGCGTTTGTTTCAGGACGACGGACAACCTACGCAGTATCTGCAGAACGTCACCTCGATGCTCTCGGCCCTGGTGAGCGGCTCGCGGGAAGCCTATGCCTTCACCGCGAAACTAACAGAGCTCAACTTGCTCGAACCGGTGCGCATCGACATCGAGTTCGTCGACCGCACCGAAACTAAATTGGAGGGCCTGTACTGGGTCGCGGCGGCCAAGCTCAAGGAGCTGACGGCGGCGCAGCTGGCGGAGCTGCGCGATCTCCAATATTTGGAATGGCTGTATTTCCAGATGGCCTCCGTGGCACATGTCTCCGGGCTGGTATCGCGCAAGAATCGGCGCATCGCGGCGCCCAGCGCGGTGGCGCCCAGCGCGGTGGCGCCCAGCGCGAACGGCGGCGCGGCGAGTAATGACCGGCGCTGAATCGCAGCCGCTGCGCAGCATCCTCATCGTCGGCGGCGGAACGGCGGGATGGATCACCGCCGGCGTACTTGCCTCGCGTTTTCCCCGGCGCGGCGCGGAAGGCATGTCCATCACGCTCATCGAAGCGCGCGGCCTGCCACCGATCGGCGTCGGCGAGGGCACCTGGCCCACCATCCGCTCCACTTTGAAGGAGATCGGCGTCAGCGAAACGGATTTTCTGCGCGAGTGCGATGCGTCTTTCAAGCAAGGTACCCAATTTTCCAATTGGACGCATGGCGGTGATGCCGCCGACCGCTACTACCATCCGTTCACGCTGCCCGCCGGCTACGAAGACAGGAACTTGGCGCCGTATTGGCTCGAGACTTCCAAGAGCACGAGCTTCGCCGCCAGCCTGTGCTTTCAAACGCCGCTGTGCGAGGCGGGGTTGGCACCCAAGCTCATCAGCACGCCGGAATATACCGGCCTCGCGAATTACGCCTACCACCTGGATGCCGGCAAGTTCGCGCCCTTCTTGCAAAAGCATTGTGTCGAGAAGCTCGGCGTGCGCCACGTCTTTGATGAAATCGTGCACGTGCAGTCCGACGAAACCGGGGACATCGCACACTTAGGAATGAAATCGGGGGAACAGTTCACCGCTGACCTGTTCATCGATTGCAGCGGCTTTTCCGCGCTGTTGATCGGCAAGCATTTCGGCGTGCCCTTTTTGGCGCAGCGTGATTGTCTTTTCATTGATCGAGCGTGGGCGGTGCAAACGCCCTATGCCACGGAAGATGCGCCCATTGCTTCGGTGACTCGGTCCACCGCGCTGTCCTCAGGCTGGGTGTGGGACATCGGACTAACCACGCGCCGCGGCGTAGGCTATGTTTTTTCGAGCGCGCACCTCTCGGATGATGCGGCGCTCGAGGAACTGAAGCGCTACCTGGCCGCGAAGGGCGATGCAACCGCGGCCTTGAGCTTTCGCAAAATCGACATCAACGCCGGTTACCGTCAAGAGTATTGGCGGCGCAACTGCGTCGCGGTGGGCTTGTCGGCCGGATTCTTGGAACCGCTCGAGGCTTCGGCCATTGTCATGATCGAGCTATCGGCCAAGTCCATCGCCAATCTGCTGCCCGGCTGCCGCGAAAGCATGCAATTTGCGGCGAAACTCTTTAATGAGACCTTCCGCTATCGCTGGGAACGTATCATCGATTTTCTCAAGCTGCACTACGTGCTCAGCCGCCGCACCGATTCACCGTTTTGGATCGACAACAGGCGCCCGGAATCGGTTCCCGAATCCTTAAAATACAGCCTCGACTATTGGCGGCACCATTGCCCCTGGCATGAAGACTTCTCGCACCGGGAGGAGGTCTTTTCCGCCGCGAGCTACCAATACGTTTTGTATGGCATGGGCTTTGAAACCAAAACACCCACATCGTTGCTGAACGATCGGGACCGGCTGCTGGCAGCGGAGGCGATGCAGGAGACCGCGCGCCGTGCTCAAGGCTTGCTGCCATCGCGGCCCGCCAATCGCGAGTTGCTCGCGAAGATACGCCGCTTCGGCCTGCAAAAAATCTGAGGCCGCGCGGAGAAACCGTTACTTGCCCCTGAGGAAAATCGGATTGTCCAGCGTTCCTTGGATACGGAATGGGAACAACAGCTTGCCGTCCGTCAGCTTCCCGCCGGCCAGGCGCGCGAACATGTTAGTGATAAATCCTTGGGCCGGGATTTGCGCGATGCCCTGGTAGTCCAGTTCACCGGAGGCAGCCAGGCCCACGCTCCCGGAGCCATCGACATCGACCCCGTAGCCATCGATGTCGATCACCTTGCTCACGATGCGATTGTGATCCAGCTCCAGATCGGTCGATATCATGTTGAACGACGAGGGATCGTCTTTGGCCGGCCCCAGATCGTTGTAGTGCGCCAGTTTCTTCAAATTGGCGTTGAGCTTGAGACTCGGCACCTGGCCATTGCGCACGGTCACCTTCCCGCTGCCATGCAATCCGTCCAAGGGGTGCTCGGTGTGCGCGATATCCCCATTGATGCTCAAGTGGCCCTCCATCTTTCCGGTCATTTTCCCGCGGGCTTTCGGGAAGGTGTTTAGAAGCTCGGCAACCTCGATTCCCTGCATTGTGGCATCGACTTTGAAGCTCGCGTTCTTACCCGCAAACCTTATCGAGAACTCTCCGCGGGTTTCCCCGCCATAGGTTTCCCCTTTGAGGTCCTCGAATAAGACCTGTCTTGCCTGAAGCTTGATATGGGCACTCAAGTTTTTCGCTTCGATCGATCCAAACCGCAGCAGTCCCGCCTTGAGCGAGCCCTTGCCATCCAGTGTTTTCGAAAATGGATCGGTGATGGCGTCCACGTTCACGTTATCCATTTCGGTTGCCAGGTCCTGGGCCTCGAAGAAGACCGGTCCTGGTGAATCGTCGGGCAAGAGATTCGACAACAGCACGTGGCCGCGCTTAATTTTAACCAGCGGCACCACGCCGAACAGCGGCGAGCTCTGCTTAGACTTCGCTTTGGGATTCTCGAAATTCCACGGCCCGTCGGGGTCAGAGATCAGATTCACCAGCGGCTCATCCAGCGCAACCGAGACGATCACGATCTTCCGGTGTAGCAGCGCCCAGGGGTCGACTTGCGCATCGATGCGTGCCACTTTAAGAAGGTAACCGGGCGGAAACAGCGGCGGGCTCCTGATCCCGAGATCCTCTGCATGGACGTTAAGCTTGGGAAAAAACGTGACCCGCAGGCGGCCAAGCTCCACTTTCTTTCCCGTACTCGATTCCAAATAAGCGATAACTTGCGCCCGGTAGCGATTTGCGTCGAGCAGCACGGGCAGCACGAAGGCTGCCACGATGAGCAGCCCAGCGATTGTTGAGAGAATGATGGCGGTTTTGTGGTGGATGGCCACGCTCATCCAGCTACCTTAGCTGAAATCCGCAGGGCACCGCCAGGAAGGGAAAAGCGCCAGGGGCGGGCGGTTAAGGCTAAAGTGTTAGCTTCTTGTGAGCGGACGCACGCCGATGGTGCAGTGCATCCAAGGTATGGCGGATCGGGGAGATACGATGTCTAAAGCCGGCGACGATGCGACCTCTTCCCAGCGCAGGGCTTTAATAAAACTAGCCGGTCTGGCAGCTGTCGGTTTTGGCCGGTCTGCATTCGCCCAAGGTTTATGCCGCGACGGCTATGGCCAAGGCCGTTGTCCGCTCGGTCGGGAAATTGCCACGGGCCCGATTCCGCCGGTGTTCGCGCCGACGGGCTGGAAGACCACCGCGCTGGAAAGCATCACCTTCGAGATGGAGGACTATAGGAAGGAAGCCGCGTTCTACATCGCGCTGCTGGGGTGGAAACTGCGCAGCGATGATGGCAAGCAAGCCGTGCTCGACGTCGGCGATTGGGGCTCGGCGATTTTCAGGAAAGTGATGCCAGGCAAATACACTGTGCCGCCGCCTAAAGGTCGAAAGAGTGTGGTCACCAGTTTCGCCTTCGTCATCGACCCATGGGATGCCGCGCAAATCGCCGCAGAGTTGGAAAAACGCGGCATAAATCCGGTCGCTGAAAATAACGGCAAGTTTGAAAGCTTTCACGTCAAGGATCCGGATGGGTGGGATTTCCAGATTTGCAATGCCTTTGGACTTGCGGGCTCCCGCCGGACAGCGATCAGTCCGCCTCTGGCCGAACCGCTTCCGCATCCTGCCACGGGTTGGCAGACCGTGTGGCTCGACCACTTGTCATTTCACGTGAGCGACTACAAGAGGAGCGCGTCCTTCTATTCGAGCCTCTTAGGCTGGACGCCTTCCTACGATGAGGGCTCGCAAAACGAGTTACTCATCGGCGAGGTGGGCGACATCCTCGTGCGTGGCGGCAATCCGTTCGGCTCAAGTTCTCTGACGCCTCGCGGCGCATTTCTTGATCACATTTCATTTGGGATTGCGCCCTGGGATGCCGACGCCGTGCGGGCGGCGCTGCTGGCGCGAGGCTTGCCTGCGGCCGCGGACACCTCGAGTGCGCATCTGGGTCCGGACGGCAAATACGTGAAGGACGATATCCACCAAGCCGCGTTTCAGAGCTATCACACTGAAACGCCGAATGGCTACGACCTGCAGATTAGCTGGATGACCAAGGACAAAAGACTGGCACTCGCCACGGCTGTCAAGCCCAAAGCCTTGCTACCGTCCGACTAAGCGGACAGTTGT
>DASWUU010000005.1:0-44353 GCA_036401515.1 Steroidobacteraceae bacterium | reverse complement strand
CTACGAGGATCGCACGCGCATCGTCCCTTTGGGGGAGCTTCGCCCCGGACAGCGGGCCTCGGTCGAGGGCGAGGTGCTGCTCACCGAAGTGGCCTTTCGCGGACGCCGCCAGATGCTTTGCAAAATCGGCGACGGCTCAGGCTATTTGACGTTGCGTTTTTTTTATTTCACGGCTCAGCAGCAGCTGGGGTTGGCGCGCGGCGCGCGAATCCGATGTTTCGGCGAGGCCCGCCGGGGAAACAAAGGGTTGGAATTCGTACACCCTGAGTATCGGCGTGTCGACCCGCTTGCCGCGCCTCCGCCCGAAGACCATCTCACGCCGATATATCCGAGTACCGAAGGGGTGACTCAGGCGCGTTTGCGGCTGCTGGTCGGACTCGCGCTCGATCAGAGCGGTACCGAAGACCCGAAGGATTGGCTGCCGCCGCCGGTACTGGCGGATTCACGCCTGCCGAGTTTGCGCGAAGCGCTGCGCTACGTGCATAGGCCGCCGACCGACGCACCGGTGGATCTGTTGATGAGCTATCGTCACCCGGCGCAGCGCCGGCTGGCGTTCGAGGAATTGTTGGCGCATCAACTCTCGCTCAAGCTGCTGCGGCAACGCATCCAAAGCGACCCGGGCTGGCCGCTGACCTCTCCGGGGCGGCTTAAATTGGACTTCCTGGCCGCGCTGCCCTATCGCATGACGTCGGCACAGCAACGGGTACTTCAGGAAATCGAAAGCGATTTGCAATTACCTAAGCCGATGCTGCGCTTGGTGCAGGGGGATGTGGGATGCGGGAAAACGCTGGTCGCGGCATTGGCGGCGACGCGCGCCATCCAAACGGGCCGCCAAGTGGCGTTGATGGCCCCCACGGAACTGCTGGCCGATCAGCACGCGCAAAATTTTCGGCGCTGGTTCGAACCATTGGGGATTGCCGTGGCTCTGCTCAGCGGCCGCCAGACGGGAAAGGCGCGCGGCGCCGTGCTCGAAGGAATCCGTTTAGGCCACGCCCCCATCGTCATCGGCACGCATGCATTGTTCCAAGAAACTGTGGAGTTCTGCTCGCTGGCCCTGGTCGTGGTGGATGAGCAGCATCGGTTCGGCGTGCATCAACGCTTGAGCTTGCGTAAAAAAGGCGCACTGGACGGCCATCAGCCGCATCAGTTGATCATGACCGCGACGCCTATTCCGCGCACGCTGGCGATGACGGCCTATGCCGATCTCGATGTGTCCGTCATCGACGAGCTGCCGCCTGGACGCACGCCGGTAAAAACGGTGGTGCTGGCGGAAACTCGGCGCGATGAGGTGGTGCAGCGAATTCGCACAGCCTGTCTCGAAGGACGTCAAGCCTACTGGGTCTGCCCCCTCATCGATGAGTCCGATGAAATGCCCTACCAAGCCGCCGAGGAAACGGCTGCGGCCTTGGCCGCTGCCTTGCCGGAACTTAGAGTAGGCTTGGTGCATGGACGCATGCCGCCGCAGGCCAAGGAAGGGACGATGCGCCGATTCAAAGAAGGCGAGATCCAACTCTTGGTGGCCACCACGGTGATTGAAGTGGGCGTGGATGTGCCGAACGCAACCCTGATGGTGATCGAGAATGCGGAGCGCCTCGGGCTCGCTCAGCTGCATCAGCTGCGCGGCCGCGTGGGCCGCGGCCTGCACGCGAGCTCTTGCCTGCTGTTGTATCGCGGGCCGCTCTCCTCCATGGCGCGCATGCGTCTCGCGGTGATGCGCGATACCAACGACGGCTTCGAAGTGGCGCGCCGCGACCTGGAACTGCGCGGACCGGGCGAGCTCTTGGGGACGCGCCAGACGGGGCTTGCGCAAATGCGCGTCGCCGATTTGTTGCGCGACGCCGACCTCTTGCCGCGGGTGCAAGTCGCCGCGGAGTCCTTGCTGCGCGATTGGCCGGCGCACGTCGCGCCGCTCATTCGTCGTTGGGTGGGACATGCAGAGCAATATGGACGCGTGGGGTAGAATTCGCGAATGACTCGAGGCACCCCGCGTCCGATCGAATCCATTCAATGGCAGCCCCAGGAGCGTTTGGGGCAGTTGCCCATCGATGGGAAACTGCGGCCGTGGCTGATCGGCAAGGGACTGCTGTCGCTACGCTTGAAGAGCGCGTGCGGCCAGCGCTTTGCTTTGCACCTGGTGGATCAATGGACAGGCATTTTGGGCGCCTCGCATAAAGCGGCGCTGCGCCTCGAGGACAACGCGGGCTTATTCCGCGACGAGGAAATGTGCTGCGGCCAAAGCGTATGGGTGTTCAGTCAGACCATCGTCCCCGACTCGACGCTCATTGCGCATCCGTGGCTTGCGGAATTGGGCGATTCGGCGCTCGGAGAATCCTTGAGCGATTTGTCCGGCGTCGAACGCAGCGCGTATGAGTACGCTTGGTTGCCGACGGAAGAAGCCGCCACGGCCCGTGCGCTGCGCGATGCAGAAATTAAACCCGCGGGGCTCTGGGCGAGACGCGCGCGGATTGCGCTGCGCGGCGCACCCTTGCTGGCTCAAGAATTGTTTCTGCCCTGCATGGGCCGCGTGTAGACCACCGGCGTGCCATTGCCACGCAACGGGGATGAGCTCGCGCAAATGATCATGGCGCGCTTGCGCTGGTATGCCTATCGCATCCGCTTTCATCCCTGGACCACCGATGAGTTTCCGAAAATTCTCGGCACTATTCATGACTATATACGGCTCATGCGCTTGGACCGTCCCATCGGTATCTGGCTACTATTGTGGCCGACCTTGTGGGCGCTGTGGATCGGCAGCCGCGGCCAGCCGAAGCCGCTCATTTTTCTTATTTTTGTGGCCGGCGTCGTCCTCATGCGTTCTGCCGGCTGTGCCATTAACGATTACGCCGACCGCAGCTTCGATTCTCATGTGGCGCGCACCAAGGACAGGCCGCTGGCCACCGGGCGGCTCTCCACCATCGAAGCCTTGGTGCTGTTCGCCTTACTGTCGCTGTCGGCCTTGGTGCTCGCGCTGCAGCTGAATCGGTTGACACTCCTCTGGGCGGTCGTGGGCGGCTTCATCGCAGTCACGTATCCCTTCGTCAAACGGTTTTTGTCGGTGCCGCAGATGTACTTGGGGCTGGCTTTCGGGGCAGGCATACCCATGGCGTTCGCGGCGCAAATCGAAACCGTACCCCGGGTCGCGTGGCTGTTGCTGTTGGCCAATGTTCTGTGGGTGACGGTGTACGACACCATGTATGCCATGGTGGACCGCAACGACGATATCCGGATCGGCGTGCGCTCGACGGCCATATTGTTCGGCGATTCGGATCGGCACATCATTGCCGTGCTGCAGATGATGACTTTGGCTTCGCTATACCTGGTTGGAAGAATTCTTCGCGCCGGCGCCTGGTACAACGCGGGCTTGGTCGCCGCGGCGCTGTTCTTCATCTACCAGCTATGGCTGATTCGGGCGCGGGACCGGGAAGGTTGCTTCAGGGCCTTCCTGAATAACAATTACGTGGGCATGTCGGTGTTCATCGGGCTGGCGCTCGAATACCAATTCAATCGCTGACGCTTGGTGCCTCGCGAAGGCAGCCACCCTGGCCGAGTCGTTCCAACGCACGCTCTGTGGGAATGCGCGCTTTGGTAAACCCAAACGTGGCACTTCAGTTGACTAGCGTGAGCGATCCCAGAATACTGCCATGACTGGAGGTACCCGTGGACGTACGCAACGATTGGACGCTCGAGGAAGTTAAAGAGCTTTTCGACCTACCTTTCATGGACTTAGCTTTTATGGCGCAGCAGGTGCACCGCCTGTTTCAAGCGCCCAACACGGTCCAGATCAGCACCCTGCTCAGCATCAAAACCGGTGCCTGCCCCGAAGATTGTGCCTATTGCCCGCAAAGCGTGCGCTTCGATACCGGCCTCGAAACCTCCGAGCTCATGGAAATCGATGCGGTGCGTGCCCGCGCTCGCGCCGCCAAAGAGTCAGGCGCCACCCGCTTTTGCATGGGCGCAGCGTATCGAACTCCGAAACAAAAGGATCTGCGGTTGGTTTTAGCCATGATCAGCGAGGTGAAGTCCTTGGGGATGGAAACTTGCGCAACACTGGGCATGCTGACCCCATCCCAAGCCCGCGAACTCAAGGGTGCGGGCCTCGATTTCTACAATCACAATCTCGACACCTCGGCGCGGTATTACGAAGAAATCATCACCACCCGCACGTATCAAGATCGGCTGGACACCCTGCAGGCGGTCCGCGACGCCGACATCAATGTGTGTTGCGGGGGCATCGTCGGGATGGGCGAACAGCTTGAGGACCGCGTCGCGTTGCTGCATACGCTCGCGACGCTGCCGGAGCATCCGCAAAGCGTGCCCATCAACCAGCTGGTCAGGGTGGCCGGAACGCCGCTGGCTGATGCGGCAGCCTTGGATCCGTTTGATTTCGTGCGAATGATCGCAGTGGCACGCATTCTCATGCCCTTGAGCCACGTGCGGCTCTCGGCCGGCCGCGCGCAGATGAGCGATGAATTGCAGGCGCTATGTTTCATAGCGGGCGCGAATTCCATTTTTTACGGCGAAAAGCTGCTGACCACCGGTAATCCGGACACCGAGCACGACCAGCGGCTGTTTCGCCGTCTGAAAATCCAGGCCGAACCATCCGCCGACGATGCGCAGTTCATCGCCGACACATCGCCAACCATCACGGAGAGTGTGGCATCGTTCGCGCATGAACGATGACATCGAGGCGTATGCACTCAAACCCCATTGGGTCAGGCGCTCCTTCGACCGAGCCGCGTTGAGCTATGACTCTGCCGCCGTCATCCACCGGGAAGTCCGCGAGAATTTGCTTCAACGGCTGGAACTGACCCGGCTTGAACCGCGTGTCGTCCTGGACGCCGGCGCCGGAACGGGGCATGCCAGCCGTGCGCTGAAGCGGCGCTACCCGAAAGCGTTGGTCGTGGCGCTGGACTCCTCGCGCGGCATGCTGGCCGCGGCAGCCCGGCAGCGCTCATGGCTCCGCCCTTTCGAGCGGGTGTGCGCGGATGCCGAGCTTTTGCCATTAGACGACCAGAGCGTGAATTTGATCGTCAGCAATTTGATGCTGCAGTGGTGCAACCCGGACGCGGTGTTCGCGGAGTTTCGCCGCGTGCTCAAGCCCGATGGGCTGTTGAGTTTCAGTGCCTTCGGGCCCGATACCCTGCGCGAGCTGCGTGCAGCGTGGAAACAGGTGGACTCGCACAGCCATGTGCACCAATTCATCGATATGCACGACCTCGGGGATGCGCTGGTGCGCAGTGGCTTCACCGCGCCGGTGCTGGATGTGGAGCGATTCACCTTGAGCTATCTGGATGTACGCAAAGTGGCCGCCGACTTGAAGGCGACCGGGGCGCACAACGCCACGGCGGGCCGGGCAAAAGGCCTCACCTCGCCCGTTAAGTTCGCGGCGATGGAAGCGGCGTACGAGGGTTTCCGGCAGGACGGGCGATTGCCCGCAACCTATGAAGTGGTGTTCGCGCATGCGTGGGTACCCGGCGGCGCGAGATCGGCGGGGCGGCGCGCTTCCTCGGAGTCGAATGCGGTATCGCTGGAAGAAATCAAGCGTGAATTGCGCGCCCGGCGCAAAAGTTAAGGCGCCCCGGCGCAAATAGGGCTTCATCCGACGCCGCCGGCCCTCCGCTTGAGCTATTCTTCGAGGCATGGAACAGCGCATCATATTGGCGCCAAATTGTTCGCTGACGTTGTCGGGTGCGCGGCTTTTTTTCGGGGTTACATGCCTGTTTTCCTTGGGTTTTGCGTTATTTTTCGTGCTGCAAGGATTTTGGCCGATTTTGTTATTTTGGGCTTTGGAGATGCTGGCTCTTGGGGTAGCCTTGCACGCCAGCATGCGGCGGCGACATTACAGCCAGACGGTGGTCATTACCGATTCGCAGATCAGCCTCGTAACCCGTTCGCAGCGCGGCGAAACAAAACAGGAGTTTGCGAGGCATTGGGCGAAGGTTAGACTTCGCAGTCCGCCGAGGCGGCTAGGGACCAGCCGGCTCACAATCGAGAGCAAGGGGCGTGCGTGTGAGGTAGGCAGCTTCCTTACCGAGGAGGACCGCTGCTTGCTGGCGGAGCGTTTGGGTAGATTAGTCGGCGGCATGAATGAATCGCCGCCGCTTGAAGTCGCGAAATAGGGGACCTGTTTAGATGAGAGTTACCAGAGGCAATCAAGATCACAGCACCGCTCGGGCGCGAAAGCTGATTTCCCCGAGGGCGCTTGGCTTAGCGGCCTTGAGTGCGGCGGGCGGCGCGCTCGCCAACGCCCCGACCCTCACCAACACCTCGAACGGCTACAATTTGCCGACCGGCGTCACCGATCTCGCCCGCGACATGTATGGCTTGCACATGGAGGTCTTCTGGATCTGCGTGGGCATCGCCCTGGTGGTGTTCGGCGCCATGATTTATACGCTGCTCAAGTTTCGCCACTCGCAAGGCGCGGTGGCCGATACCACCATGCTCCACAGCACGAAGGTGGAAATCATCTGGACCATCATTCCCGTGATCATTCTGGTGGTCATGGCGATTCCCGCCGCGGAACTCATTCTCAAGCAAGAGGACACGCGCAACTCGCAATTGTCCATCCGCGTGACCGGCTATCAGTGGAAATGGGAATATGCCTACATGGATGCCGCGGAAGGCGTCGATTTCTTCTCCACCATCGCCCGCGACTCGAATTTTGCGCGCGAGCTGCGTTCCGGCATTGACCCTTATACGGTTCCCAATTATCTGCTCGAGGTCGACAAGCCGTTGGTGATCCCCAGCGGCACCAAGGTGCGCCTGCTTCTGACCTCGCAGGACGTGATCCATGCCTGGTGGGTGCCTGACTTCGGCGCCAAGCGCGCGGCGATCCCGGGTTTCGTCAACGAGTTGTGGTTCAAGGTCGATCCGGGCAAGGAAGGCCTTTATCGCGGCCAATGTGCCGCGCTGTGCGGCCGCGACCACGGGTTCATGCCCATCGTGGTGGATGTTCGGACCCCGGATGATTTCAAGAAGTGGGTGGATGAGCAGAAGGCGGCCGCCAAACAAGCGGCGTTGCCCGGCACCGCGCCCGATAAGGCTGCTACGGCACCTGCCGCCGCCTTACCTGCTGGCGCACCGCCCACCGCGCAGGCATTACGGAATTAACTGTTAACCTTTTTTTAGAGAGCTATCCCACTATGGCCCAGTCTCCCGCGAGCAACACCGCGCACCCCAGCGAACACGCCCATGATCTGGGTGACCACCACGATCAGCCGGCGACCGGCATCAAGCGCTGGATCTTCGCCACCAATCACAAAGACATCGGCACGATGTACTTGCTGTTCAGCATGATCATGTTCTTCATCGGCGGCGCGATGGCCATGCTGATTCGCGCGGAATTGTTCAAACCGGGCCTGCAGCTGATGGATCCTGTGTTCTTCAACCAAATGACCACCAATCATGCGCTCATCATGATCTTCGGTGCCGTTATGCCGGCATTCGTAGGGCTGGCCAATTGGATGATTCCGATGCAGATCGGCGCGCCGGACATGGCCCTGCCGCGCATGAATAATTTCAGCTTCTGGATCCTGCCTTTTGCGTTCACTTTGCTGTTATCGACCTTGTTCGTGCCCGGCGGCATGGCCGCGGCCGGTTGGACGCTGTATCCGCCGCTGTCGTTGCAAACCGGTGACGCCTTTCCGATGCTGATCTTCGCCATTCACATGATGGGCGCCTCCTCGATCATGGGCGCGATCAATGTCATCGTGACCATCATGAACATGCGCGCTCCCGGCATGAACTTGCTGAAGATGCCCTTGTTCTGCTGGTCCTGGCTCATTACCGCTTATTTGCTGATTGCGGTGATGCCGGTGCTTGCGGGGGCGGTCACCATGCTTTTGACCGACCATTTCTTCAAGACCAGCTTCTTCAATGCGGCCGGCGGCGGCGATCCGGTGATGTTCGAACACATCTTCTGGTTCTTCGGGCATCCCGAGGTATACATCATGATTTTGCCGGCCTTCGGCATCATCTCGGAAATCCTGCCGACCTTTGCGCGCAAGCCCTTGTTCGGTGCGACCTCGATGATTTACGCGATCGCCTCGATCGCGTTTCTGTCCTTCATCGTCTGGGGCCACCACATGTTCGTGGACGGGATGCCGGTCGCGGCTCAGCTGTTCTACATGATGTCCACCATGTTGATCGCGGTGCCCACGGGCGTGAAGGTGTTCAACTGGACCGCGACGCTCTGGCGCGGCTCACTGAGCTTCGAACCGCCCATGTTGTTCGCCTTGGCGTTCCTGTTCTTGTTCACCATCGGCGGCTTTTCGGGCGTCATGCTCGCCATCGTGCCGGTGGATTTTCAATACAACCAGACCTATTTCGTGGTCGCGCACTTCCATTACGTGCTGGTGCCCGGCGCGATTTTCGCCATCATGGGTGCCGTGTACTACTGGATCCCGAAGTGGACCGGCCACATGTACAACATGAAGTGGGCCAAGATACATTTCTGGCTATCCGCGGTGTTCGTCAATGTACTGTTCTTTCCTCAGCACTTCCTAGGCCTGGCCGGCATGCCGCGGCGCATCCCCGACTATGCGGTGCAATTCGCGGACTGGAACATGGTGTCCTCCATCGGCGGCTTTGGTTTCGGACTTTCTCAGATCATCTTTGCCGTCCTGGTCATCCAGTGCATGCGCGGCGGGCAGAAGGCCAGCGCCTTGGTGTGGGACGGTGCGCGTCCGAACGGCCTGGAATGGACCCTGCCTTCGCCGGCGCCCTATCACAGCTTCACCACGGCACCCGAAGTCAAGTGAACGCCACCGCCACGCCGCGCAGGCTTAAAGTGAGGAACGCCGCGCTGGCATTGGCGGCCGTGGCGCTGGCGTTTTATTTTGGCTTTATCGCGCTGCTGGTCTTTCGCAGCCACCATTGATGGACCGCAAGCGCGCCAATCGTAAGCTGGTCGTTGGCCTCTTGATCATGACGGCAGGCAGCTTCGCGTTCGGCTGGGCGTTGGTGCCGCTGTACGATGTGTTTTGCCGCGCGGTCGGTATCGGTAACGCGGAGGCCAAGGACGGACGCGCGGTGGTGCAGGAAGCGGTGGATCCGAACCGCGAAGTCACCATCGAGTTCGTCGCTTCCCCGGCATCGGTTGGCAGCTATGAATTCAGACCCAAGGTCGCCTCGATGCGCGTTCATCCCGGCAAGCTCTACGATACCGAGTTCTATGCCAAGAACTTAACCTCGGTGGACTCGGTGGCGCAGGCCGTGCCCAGCATTTCGCCCACCGGCACGGCGCAGTATTTCCACAAGACCGAATGCTTTTGTTTCACGCCGCAGAAATTCGGCGCAGGAGAAGGCCGCGATATGCCGGTCCGGTTCAGCGTGGATCCCAAGCTGCCGGCCAACGTGGACCGGCTCACGTTGGCCTATACGTTCTACGACACCACCCAAACCTCAACACGGCGTTGAATTCGCTCGTTAAACTAACGTTGTTCATTACCGATTAGAGATGACTATGGCGCAAGCGCACTCGGAAGCCGATCACTACTACATCCCGCATTCAAGTCCGTGGCCCATCTACGGATCGATCACGCTGTTCACGCTGATGTCCGGCGCCATCGCCACCTTGAATGGCTGGCTGCCGGCGTGGGCGCTGCTCCCCGGCTTCCTCATGCTGGCGATGCTGTTTATTTTATGGTTCCACACGGTCATCGGCGAAAACCAAGCGGGCATGTACAACATGGCGGTGGACCGTTCGTTCCGCATGGGAATGATGTGGTTCATTTTCTCCGAAGTGATGTTTTTCGCCGCTTTCTTCGGCGCTTTGTTCTATGCGCGCAATCTCTCGGTGCCGTGGCTGTCGGGCGATGGCGTGAAGATTTTCAGCAAGCTGCTGCTCTGGAACAACTATGCCGGCATCTGGCCCACCAATGGTCCTGCCGCCCTGGGTCCGCGCGCCGATGGCACCTTCGAAACCGTGCCGGCCTTGGGGCTGCCGGTGGTGAACACGGCGATTCTGTTGTCGAGCAGCGTCACGGTCACCATCGCACACCACGCCTTGATCACCGGGCATCGCACTCGGTTGAAGATTTTCCTGGCGATGACCTTTCTGCTGGGATTCACCTTCGTCGCGCTGCAGGCGACGGAATACCATGAGGCTTACACTGAACTGGGGCTGACTTTGGGCACCGGCATTTACGGCTCCACGTTTTTTATGTTGACCGGGTTTCACGGTCTGCATGTGACGGTGGGCGCCATCATGCTGACGGTGATCTGGTTCAGGGTCTTGAAGGGCCACTTCACCCCGAAGAGACATTTTGGATTCGAGGCCGTCGCGTGGTACTGGCACTTCGTCGATGTGGTTTGGCTCGGTCTGTTTTTCTTCGTTTATTGGCTGTGACCCGAGACACGAGGCTCGATCCAGCCGTTGTAATAGGCAACGATTAGCAGCACAAACAGCGCCACCGACAGTCCGATGCGCCAAGCCAGCGCTGCGACCATTTTCTTGCCGTCGTCCTCGCGCTTGCTCGACAAATAGAACAGCGCCCTACCCAGGCTGATCAAGATCAGCACGAGCATCCCAAGGATGAGATATTTAAGTACCATCTGGCGCGTCCCGTCTCAAGCATCGCAGTATATCGTGCCCATCAACATCGGTAATCGTACATTCGCGCCGCGTGCGTTCACGACGCTGCTCACGATCGTGTTGATCGCGATGCTCCTTTCCCTGGGGCGGTGGCAGTTGCACCGAGCGGTGGAGAAGCGTGCGCTGTTCGACTCCTTTGCGGCCGGCAGCGATGCCACTCGACCCATCGATGGCAGCACCTCGAAAGTACCGCGTTATCAACATGTTGAAGCGCAGGGGCATTATGACGACTCGCGCCAAGTCTTGATCGACAACATGGTGAATGCCGAGCGCGCCGGCTATTACGTGATTACGCCTTTTGCGCTGCAGGGTGGAGGGTGGCTGCTGGTGAATCGGGGTTGGGTGCCCTTGGGTCGCAGCCGCGCCGAGCGCCCCGCCATCGCCGTCGACGCCGAACCGCGCATCATTCGCGGACGGGCGGACAACCTGCCCAGTGCCGGCATTCAAATGGGCACTGCGGCGCCGCTGGCGCCTCCCTTCCCGGTGGTGGCGAATTTTCCCAAGCACGCGGATGTGGCGCAGCTGCTCAAGGAATCGAACTGGACGCCTGCCGCGGAAGTGGTGTTGCTGGACCCTACGGAAGCGGATGGTTACGTGCGCAATTGGTCTGCGCCGGGGTTTCCACCGATGCGCCACATCGGCTATGCGGTGCAATGGTTTGGGTTGGCATTAGCATTGTTGGTCATTTACATCGTGACCAATTTTCGAAGGAGGACATGAGCCTGCCGAGCATTCACACTCGCCGCCAACGGCGCATATTGATCGGCGTGGCTCTGCTGTTCTTCGCGCCCCTGGGCTTGTCCTTCTACTTGTATTATGCGAGGGAGTGGCATCCCGGCGGGCGCGTCAATGCCGGAGATTTGATCGAACCTCCGCGTCCGCTGCCGGCTGTGGACATGCCGCTCGTCGGTGGAGGCGAAGCCCGGCCACAACTGCTCAAGGGAAAGTGGACCCTGTTGTATGTGCAGCATGGACATTGCGATGAGGAGTGCGGCAAGCGCCTCTACGACACCCGCCAGGTTCGCTTGGCGCTCGATCGAGAGATGAATCGCGTGCAGCGGGTTTTTATTGGGGATGAGGATTGCTGCGACTTGAAGGAGCTGCAAGCGGCGCACCCCGACTTGATCATGATTCGTGAGAGCGTCGCGCAGAAACCCTTGCTTGGCCTGCTTCCCGCTCCCGCCGGCGTCGGAAATTCGCAGCGTGTCTACCTGATCGACCCATTGAGCAACGTCATGATGTTCTATGAACCAGGCTCGAAACCGAAGGGTATGCTCGAAGACCTGAAGCGCCTGCTGCGCCTTTCTTCCATTGGCTGATGGACGCGGAGCGGCGCCTGGTCTGGTTCCGTCGGCTTGCCTTGGCAGGTGCGCTGCTGGCGGCCGCCGTGGTCGTGCTCGGCGCTTGGGTACGCCTCACCGATGCGGGCCTGGGTTGCCCGGACTGGCCGGGATGTTATGGGCATCTCTATCCCGAAGCCGGCCACAATTTCGCCAAACCGTGGCACGAGATGATTCATCGGTATTTTGCGACCACGTTGGGGGCCATCATCGTGAGTCTGGTGGTCTGGGCGCTGTGGAATCGCAAGCAGCGCGATCAGCCGCTGAAGGCCGTCATGGTGCTGTTGGTTCTGGTCTGCGTGCAAGGCGCGCTCGGTGCCCTGACGGTCACGCGATTGCTGAAACCGTTGATCGTCACCGCACATTTGCTCGGTGGCCTGACGACCTTGGCCGTTTTGTGGTGGCTGTCGCTGACGCCCGAACGGCGTGAGCTTTCCCCGCAGGAAGCGGCGTTGCGAAAGTTTGCGCTGTGGGGACTTGCGCTGCTGCTGTTGCAGATATCGCTCGGCGGCTGGACCAGCAGCAATTACGCAGCGGTGGCCTGCCCTGATTTTCCGACCTGCCAGCAGTCTTGGTGGCCGCCCATGGATTTCCGTGATGCTTTTGTGCTGTGGCGTGGGTTGGACGTGGACTACACCGGCGGCGTGCTCGCGAATCCCGCGCGGGTGGCCATCCATGTGACGCATCGAATGGGCGCGGCCGTCGTGGGGGCGGTGCTGCTGGCTGTCGGCGCGCTGGGCGTGGCACGCGCTCGAAGCGGCCGGTTGAAGCTAGCCGGCGCCCTGTTGGTGGCCGCGGTACTGCTGCAGATCTGCATCGGCGTGGCGATGGTGCACTTGGCCATGCCGCTGCCGCTGGCCACGTTGCACAATGCCGGGGCGGCCCTGCTTGTATTTTGTACAGTGGCTCTGTTGCGACTACTCTGGCCTCAAGCGCCTTCGCCGCAGGCGCCGAAGGTGGGCGTGATACCCTAAGGACGATGGCCACCGTACCCCATAATCCGCCGATTTCGCTTGTCGCCAACGGCGGCTGGCGGGATTATTTGGAGCTCACGAAACCCAAGGTGAGCCTGCTCATCGTGTTCACGGCCGTGGTGGGCATGGTGCTGGCATCACCGGGCTGGGTGCCGTTGCCCGCGCTGATTTTTGGATCGGTGGGCATAGCGCTCGCTTCAGGATCGGCCGCCGCGTTCAATCACATCCTGGATCGACGTATCGATGCTGAAATGAAGCGCACGCGGCGCAGACCGCTACCCACGCGACATCTGCAGGAGCGCCACGCCATCGCATTTGCGGTCCTGCTCGGCGCTGCATCCATGCTGATATTGTGGAAAGGCGTCAACACGCTCACCGCGGCACTGACCTTTTGCTCGCTGATCGGATATGCGATTGTCTATACGTTGTGGCTCAAGCGCGCGACGCCGCAAAACATCGTCATCGGCGGCGCGGCGGGCGCGGCGCCTCCCATACTCGGCTGGGCGGCGGTGACCAATTCCATCGATCCGAATGCCTTGGTGTTATTCCTGATCGTGTTCACCTGGACGCCGCCGCACTTCTGGGCGCTGGCCATCGCACGGCGAGATGATTACGCCAAGGTGGGCATTCCGATGTTGCCGGTCACCCACGGCATTGCCTACACCCGCCTGCAGATCGTGCTGTACACCATCTTGCTGATTTTGACGACGCTGCTGCCGTATCTCACCGGCATGAGCGGCCTGGTTTATCTCGCCGCCGCGATAGCGCTCAATGCGCGGTTCCTTTATTTCGTGATGGCGCTCAACAAGGGACTGCGCGCCGACTTGCCCATGCGCACCTTCCGGTTTTCCATTACCTATTTGATGCTGCTGTTCGCAGCACTCATCCTCGATCACTACCTGCGTTTCCTTTAAGGCCGATGCAGCCCGCAATGCATTACGAAACCGTGCGCGCCAACGGCATGGATTTCAATGTTGCGGTGGCCGGATCCGGTAAACGCCTGGTGCTGTGCCTGCACGGCTTTCCGGAATCCTCCTTTTCCTGGCGCTATCAGCTGCCGCTTCTGGCTCGCCTCGGCTACCGAGCGTGGGCGCCGGACTTGCGTGGTTACGGCAAGACTTCACGGCCGGCGGGCGTGGCGGCCTATGCGCTTGAAAATCTCGAGGAGGATGTGGCCGCGCTCATCGAGGCTTCGGGGGCGCAAGACGTGGTGTTGATGGGCCATGACTGGGGCGCCCTCATCGCGTGGTACTACGCCATGTTCGGCCGGGTGCCTGTCTCAAAGCTCATCATCATGAACGTACCGCATCCTAAGCTTGCGGAGCGGGGCTTACGCACCCTGCGGCAACTGACCAAGTCCTGGTACATTTTTTTCTTTCAGCTGCCATGGATTCCTGAGTGGGCCCTGGCGCGAAATGGTTGCGAGGCCGTCGGCCGAGCGTTTAGCGACATGGCCGTGGACAAGTCACGCTTCCCGGACGAGGTGCTGCGCATCTACCGCCAAGCCGCCGCGCAGCCGGGCGCCCTCACCGCCATGCTCAATTACTATCGAGCGTTGATCCGGGGCCTTAAGCGCTCTCGAAGCCGCGGTACCCGGCGCATCGAAGTGCCCACGCTCATGATTTGGGGCGAAGTCGATACGGCGCTCGGGAAGGAGCTCACCTTCGGCACGGACCAGTACGTGACTAACTTGACCCTGCACTACTTGCCCAACGTTTCCCACTGGGTGCAGCAGGAAGCGCCCGAAGCCGTCAACGCCTTACTCGAGGCGTGGCTACAACCCCTCGATGGTGAGCGGCGGCAACGGGTCGGCGGGATGGAATCCTAACACCTGGCCGAAGAACGACAACTCGGCTTGCAGTGAGTGGATGATGGTCTCCGGCTTGCGAAAGCCATGGCTTTCGCCGGGATACAGCACATAGGCTACCGGCACGCGACGCGCGCGCAACGCAGCTACGATGCGCTCCGACTGGTTCGGCGGCACGATGGGATCATCCGCACCTTGCAGGACGATCACCGGCACCTTGAAACCCTCCAGATGATTCAAGGGCGATCGGCTGTCGTACACCGCCTGCGCCTGAGGCAGCGGGCCGATGAGCGAATCCAAATAGCGGCTTTCAAATTTGTGGGTGTCGCGGGCGAGGGCGGTCATATCGGAGACGCCGAAGAAATCGGCGCCTGCGCGAAACACATCGCTGGTGCTCAACGCCACCAATACCGTATAGCCGCCGGCGCTGCCGCCGCTGATGGCGGTGCGTTTGGGATCGACCCGCTTCGCCTCGACTAAGAAGCGCACGGCCGCGATCACATCTTCCACATCCACCACGCCCCAATTGCCATTGAGTTCACGCCTGTAGGCGCGGCCATAACCTGAACTGCCGCCGTAATTAACATCGACGACGGCAAAGCCGCGGCTGGTCCAAAATTGCACGCTCGAGTGCAGCGTCGGCGATGATTGACCGGTGGGACCCCCATGCACCAGCGTCAGCAAGGGCGGCAAAGTCCCCGCCGTGCCGCGAAAGCGGGGGTTGGTCGGCGGATAATAAAAGGCGTGTGCCGTGCGACCGTGCGCGCTTGGAAAATCGATCGGCATGGCGACCGAGATGGACTCAGCTTCCAAGGGCAATTGTCCGGCCGTGCGCAACGTCGTGGCCTGTCCGTTGCGAACGTCGATGCTGACGATGGCGGCGGGCGATTTCGTCGCACCGGCAACCGCGGCGATGTGCTGCGCATCCACGCGAACCAGGTTCGAAAATTGCACATAGGGCAGTTCAAGCTCGGTCTTCAAGCCGCCCTTCAAATCGAGCACCGCCAGCCGGTCCAGACCCTGCTCCGAGAAGCGAACCACAGCGCGTCCATCCCCGAGCAAGACGTAATTGGATTGACCGAGCGACCAGAGCGGACTGGCAAACTCCGCGGCTCTCGGCCACACCGGCTTGACGCCATCCTCGCCCTGGCCGGAGCCGCCGTCGCCGGCGGTGCGCTCGCGGTGGGCATAGAGATTCCAAAAGCCGCTGCGGTCGGACATAAAGTACAGCGTGCCGTCGCTGTCCCACTTGGGATCAAGCACCGATTCGGCCGCACCGCCGGCAATGAGTTTCACATTGCTCAATCCGCGCGCCGTGAGATCCGCCACCTTGAGTTCGGTGCCGTCCCACGGCATGTTGGGATGGTTCCAGGAAATAAAGGCGAGCTTCAAGCCATCGGGACTCAGGCGCGGATAGGCCACGAAATCGGTGCCCTCGAACAGCACCTCACCGGCACCGGTGACGGGTAGCGGCAGGCGCACCAGCGTGTTGCGGATGTTTTTTGGATCCGTGTGATCTTCCCGCACGCAAATGAGCGCCGCGCCCTGATTCGCGTTGCCGGCGGTGGCGATGCAATCGGCGTAGCGATAATTAGCGGGCGTGAGCGGCACCGGTTTGCCGCCCGCCTTCAGGCTATACAGCCGCTGATCCGAGAATTGACTGAAATATACGGTGTCGCCTACGACGACGAAAGGAGCGCCACCCATTTCATGCACGCGCGAGCGCACGTTGCTCTCGGGCCCGGTAATGGGCTCGGCCACCGGGGTGCCGGCTACCGGCGCGCCGCCCGCGGAGGTGCCGGCCACGGCGCCCTTGATGCTAAAAAGGGCAATGGCTCCGCCGGCGGCGGGTACATTCTCGGTCCAGTATAGACGGCCCTCGACGCTGCGCAGATCGCCGAAATTGATGCCGCCTGCGGCGACGGCTTGCGCGCTTAAAGGAGAGGACCAAGCGCCGTAAGGCGCGATCTCGGGGGCCGGTGCGCCGGGTGAAGGCGAACTCATGAGGGCAAGCACCATGGCGGCGATGAAGGCGCCGATGAAACTGGATCGAGCGATGCTGTTAATGTGGGACTCCCGGATGGCATACCGAATGTTAGGGGGTTCCGATGGCGAGCACATCTAGTTTTTACTCCCGGGTATTCGCCCTTGCCGTCGCCGCGATTCTCGGTTATGCGCTGGTGTTGATTTTCGCACCCTTTGCGCTGCCCATGACATGGGCGGCATTCCTGGCGTTTTTGCTGTTCCCTTTGAATGTTCGCTGGCGTAGGCGCTTCAAGGGCAAGACTTTGGCCGCCACGGTGCTCACGCTTCTTGCGCCCATCGTCATCTTGCTGCCCTTGAGCGCGCTATCGGTGGAGTTCGTATCGCAGATATCCGCGTTGCTGCGCCGAGTTCAAAAAGCAACCGCCGATATGGACATCAAGACTTTTTCGGATTTACAGCAGTTTCCCTGGATCGCTCGGATTAATACCTGGCTGGAGGCGCACGCAGACATTTCCGCCGAGCAAGTGCAATCCTGGCTGGTTTCCGGCACCAAAGAAGTGATGCAGCGCGCCGCAGGCTGGGGGGGCTCGCTTTTTTTGGGAGCGTTAGGCTCGGTGCTGGCTTTTGCAATCATGTTGTTTCTGCTGTTCTTTTTTCTTCGCGATGGGGACACCATGATGGAGCGTGCGCGGCGCTTGATTCCGCTGGCCGAGGATCGGAAGGAACGATTGTTCACCCAATTGAGCGCCGTGACTCGCGCCATCGTCTTCGGCACGACGGTCACGGCGCTGTTGCAGGGCCTGCTGATCGCGGTCGGCTTTGCCTTCGCGGGCCTGCCTACGCCTGTGGTGTTCGGAGTGCTGGCGGCGCTGCTGTCGTTGTTGCCCGTCGGCGGCTCGGCCTTCGTCTGGGTACCGGCCGCCATATGGCTGTTCGTCGATAGGCGCTGGGGCGCGGGGATTTTCATATTGATTTGGGGCTGCCTGCTCGGGGGGCTCGACCAATTGCTGCGGCCCCTCCTCATTTCAGGCCGGGCCAGGGTTTCAGCCCTGGCGGTATTTATCGGCGTCCTAGGCGGCATTCCGGCCTTCGGCGCCATTGGCGTCATCCTCGGGCCCGTGCTGCTTTGCCTGGTGCTTGCGCTGATTGAATTCGCCGAGGAAAGCCGCATTAAAATCTCCTGAAAGACCTCTTAAAAGACAAGAGCGGCTCGAGGCGGAACGTGCAGTACAATCCGCGCCCTTATGGACGTATCACATCTTCTTGACGGCCTGAACGAGGACCAGCGCCAGGCGGTCGGCTCCCCCTTAGGCAGCGCGCTGGTTCTCGCCGGTGCGGGCAGCGGCAAAACCCGGGTGCTCGTGCATCGGGTGGCTTGGCTCATCCAGGTGGAGGGCGCCTCGCCGAACAGCATTTTGGCGGTCACCTTCACCAACAAGGCGGCCGCGGAAATGCGCAGCCGCATCGAAACCTTGCTGGGCCTGCCGAGCGGGGCAATGTGGCTCGGGACTTTCCACGGCTTGGCCCACCGGCTGCTGCGCATCCATTGGCGCGAGGTGGGTTTGCCGCAGAGCTTTCAAATTTTGGATTCCGAGGACCAGGCACGGGTGCTGCGCAAAGTGCTGAAGGCGCTCGAGCTGGACGAGACGCGCTGGATCCCGCGGGAAATTCTCTGGTTCATCAATGCCCAGAAAGACGAGGGACATCGTCCGAAGCACATCAAGGATGACGGCGATCCGACGCGGCGGCAGCTGATCAAAATCTATCAGGCCTACGAGGAAGCCTGTCAGCGGGCCGGGGTGGTGGATTTTGCCGAGCTGCTGCTTCGCGCCTACGAACTGTGGCGCGACAATCCGGCGCTGCTGCAGCATTACCGGACGCGCTTCCGGCATGTGCTGGTGGATGAATTCCAAGACACCAACGCCATCCAGTACAAGTGGCTCATGCTGCTCGCCAGCCCTGACGGCATGCCGTTCGTGGTGGGCGATGATGATCAATGCCTCGCGGCCGGCACCCAGGTGACGATGGGCAACGGAACGAAGCGCCCGATCGAATCGATCGTCGCCGGCGACTTCGTGCTGTCTAACTATGGCGGCGGCGACCTGCGTCCGGCGCGGGTGACCGAGTGCTTTGCGAAGCGACGCCAGGGACACCTCATCTGCCTGCATCTGCGCTCCGGCGCCATCATCAAGAGCACGCCCGAGCACGTGCACTTTGCGGGCTACGTGCTAGGCGAGACGCCGCAGACCTATTTCCTATATCTCATGCACAAAGAAGGCGTGGGCTTTAGGCTGGGCACCTCGCAGGTTTATACACAGGGCCAAGCAAAGCCCATGGTGGGATTCAAGCAGCGCGCCTTGCAGGAGCGTGCCGATGCGCTCTGGATCATCCGCACGCACGCCAGTGAGAACGAGGCGCGCATCGATGAGGTGCTGACGTCACTGCGCTTTGGCCTGCCGACCTGTCCCTTCGTCCCACGCAAAGGGAAGGGCCTAAACGGTTTCGCACACGATGCCACTCATTTGGGAAGGATATTCAGCTCGCTCGATACCCTGGTGGCCGCCGAACGGCTGCTGGAAGAAGGGGGTCTCGACATTGACCGGCCGCACCACCGCCCTCAGGGGCGCAATTCCAACCGGCGCAATATCGTCATCACGTTATGTGGGGATATGCGCGGCAGCACGCCGATGCATCGGATCTCCGTCGCGGGTATCAGCTTAAGGGATCGCGGTGTCCTTGAGGCCATGGGCTTAAGTGTCCGCGCCGCCAAATCGCACGGCGGCAGCTGGCGCTATGAAACCGTCCGCGCGGACTTCGGCGAGCTGATGTCGATTGCGCGCTCCATACGCGAGCGACTCGACAGCCGCTTTATCCTGCAGGGGCACATGCTCGATAGATCCCTGCCCTTCATCACGGCGGCGAGCATCCGGCCCGGCATGGTCATGGCGGTCGACTCAGGGAAGTTCGATGTCGTCGAGCGCATCGAGCGCGAGACTCATGATATCGAGGTTCATGACCTCAATGTCGAGCGCACGCATAATTTCATCGCGGGCGGCGTTGTTACGCACAATTCCATCTATCGCTGGCGGGGCGCGCGCGTCGAAAACTTGAATCAATACCGCCGCGACTTCCCCAAAGCGGTGCTCTACAAGCTCGAGCAGAACTATCGCTCCACCGGCACCATATTAAAGGCGGCCAATGCATTGATCGCCAATAACGCGGGCCGGCTGGGAAAGACCTTGTGGACCAGCGGCGAGGACGGCGATCGGGTCCGGTTATACGCCGCCTTCAACGAACGCGATGAAGCGGATTTCGTGGTGAACCGCATTCGCGAATGGGTCGCTCGGGGCGGTGCCCGTCGCGAAGTTGCGGTGTTGTATCGCTCGAACGCACAGTCACGCGTCTTCGAAGAGGCGTTTCTCAATGCGCGAATGCCCTACCGGGTCTACGGCGGCTTACGCTTCTTCGAGCGCGCCGAAATCAAAGACGCGCTGGCCTACATGCGGCTGATTGCCAGCCGCGCGGATGACACCTCCTTCGAGCGCGTCGTCAATCTGCCGGTGCGCGGCATTGGTGCAAAAACCGTGGACTTGGTGCGCGACACGGCGCGGGCGAATTCGACCTCTTTGTGGAACGGTGCGACCGCGTGCATCCAAGGCGCTCTGCCGCAGCGGGCGGCGCTGGCTTTGCAATCGTTCATGGAATTGATCGACAAGCTCGGCCGCGAAGTCCAGGGGTTGGAGCTGCACGAACAAGTCGATCACGTCATCCAAATGAGCGGCCTCATCGAGCATTATAAAAAGGAAAAGGGCGAGCGCGGCGAAGGACGAATCGAGAACCTGTTGGAACTCGTGAGCGCGGCGCGAGGCTTTTCGCCCGAGACCGAGGCTGAAACCGAGCTATCGCCGCTCGAATCCTTTCTGGCCCATGCCGTGCTCGAGTCCGGCGAGGGCCAGGCCGACCCCTACGATGATTGCGTGCAGATGATGACGCTGCATTCGGCCAAGGGGCTGGAATTTCCCGTGGTATTTCTCGCCGGCATGGAGGACGGCCTGTTTCCGCATCAGCGCTCCGTAGCGGATCTGGCTGGATTGGAAGAAGAGCGGCGGCTTTGCTACGTCGGCGCGACCCGCGCCATGCGCCATCTTTACATCACGTATGCAGAGCAGCGTCGGCTGTACGGCGTGGACACGTACGGGCAGCCGTCGCGCTTTATCGGCGAGTTGCCGCCGGAACTCGTCGAGGAGATCCGGCCGCGGCTGCAGGTGTCGCGCCCGGTGTTCATCAAGCGCAGCAGCACGCTGGATGAGGCGCCGCAGCCCGGGATGAAAATGGGTAGCCGCGTGCGGCATTCCAAGTTCGGCGACGGCGTGGTGCTCAATTTCGAGGGCAACGGGCCGCATGCACGGATTCAGGTCAATTTCGAGAGGCAGGGCACGAAGTGGCTGATGCTGTCTTACGCCAATCTTACGGTCGTGTAGAGTAGCGCCGCTGTGAAAATCATCATTCTAGGGGCCGGGCAGGTGGGCCGCACGGCTGCGTATCATCTGTCTCGCGAAGAAGCGAACGACGTGACCGTCGTCGACCAGAACGAGGATATCTTGCGGGACCTGCAGGACCGACTCGACATTCGCACGGTCAACGGCAACGCCTCGAGCCCCCGGGTCCTGGAAGCCGCCGGCATCGCCAGCACCGACATCCTGGTGGCGCTCACCAACAGCGACGAAGTCAATATGCTGGCGTGCCAGGTCGCCTGGACGCTGTATAGGACGCCGAAGAAGATCGCGCGGGTGCGTTCGGCCGACTACGCCGAGAGAGACACGCTGTTCGGCGAGAACGGCATCGCGGTGGACGTCTGGATCAGTCCTGAACAGCTGGTGACGGAGTACGTTGCACGCCTGATCCGATATCCCGGCGCGCTGCAGGTGCTGGACTTCGCCGACGGCCGCGTGCGATTGGTGGGCATACGGGCGTTGCAGGGCGGCCCGCTGGTGGGGCAGGCCTTGAGCACGCTGCGCGAGCATATTCCTTCGGCGGATGCGCGAGTGGCCGCGATCTATCGCGCGGGCAAAAGCGTAAAACCGGAAGGCACGACGGTCATCGAGGACGGCGATGAAGTGTTTTTCCTCGCCGCGCGCGAGAATATCCGCGTCGTGATGAAGGAGATGCGGCGGGAGGAAGCCCCGGCGCGCCGCGTCGTCATCGCCGGCGGCGGCAACATCGGACTGCGGCTCGCGATCGAATTGGAAGGCAAGAATCAGGTCAAGCTCATCGAGCGCGACGGCAAGCGCGCTCGGCGAGTCTCGGAGCAACTGAAAAGCACGACGGTGCTGCATGGCGATGCGGCCGATGAAGAGCTGCTGCTGGAGGAGAACATCGACAGCGCGGATATTTTCGCGGCGCTGACCAATTCCGAGGAGGCCAATATATTGTCCGCCATGCTCGCCAAGCGCTTGGGCGCGCATAAAGTCATGGCGCTGATCAACAAGCCTTCGTATGCCGAGCTCATCGAAAGCGGCTCGATCGATGTGGCCATATCGCCGCAAACCGTCACCATCGGTTCGCTGCTCGCGCACGTGCGGCGCGGCGATGTCGTGCGGGTGCATTCGCTGCGCCGCGGCGCAGCCGAGGCGCTGGAAGTGGTCGTGCACGGAGACGCCGACAGCTCCAAAGTGATCGGCCGACGGATCGAAGACATCTCGCTGCCCGAGGGCACGACCTTAGGCGCCGTGGTTCGCGGCGAGGAAGTCATCATTGCGCATCACGACACCACTGTTCAGGCGGACGACCACCTGATCCTGTTCCTGACGGACCGCCGTCACATAGAAGCCGTCGAAAAGCTGTTCCAAGGCTCCGCCTCCTTTTTGTGAAAGACATTTTACTGCCGGTCGCCCACGTATTCGCCCTCGTCATGATGGTGTTTTCGGCGACCATGCTGGCGCCCTTGGTGATGGCGGTCTGGGAACTCGATCCTGCGCTGACGTCCTTCATCATCTCCGCGCTGGCGACCTTCGCGCTCGGGGCGCTGTTGTGGCTCGGCACCCGCCGGTTCAAGCGCGAGCTCAAAACGCGCGATGGCTTGATGCTGGTGGCGTTGACCTGGGTGGCACTGCCGGCGGTGGCCGGATTTCCGCTGTGGAACTATTTGCCCATCAATTTCACGGATGCCTACTTCGAGGCGGCCTCCGGGTTGACGACCACCGGCGGCACGGTTTTGTCCGGACTGGAATTCCTGCCCCGATCCATCAATCTGTGGCGCCATCTCTTGAGCTGGCTGGGGGGCATGGGAATCATCGTGTTGGCGGTGGCGATTCTGCCGCTGCTCGGCGTCGGTGGCATGCAGATCTACCGCGCCGAAATGCCCGGCCCCATGAAAGACAGCAAGCTGACGCCTCGCATCGGCCAGACCGCGAAGCTCCTGTGGGCCGTGTATACCGGGCTCACGTTGCTGTGCATCCTGTGCTTGAGATTTGCCGGCATGAACTGGTTCGACGCGGTATGCCACGGATTCTCGGCGCTCTCGCTCGGCGGCTTCTCGACTTACGATGCCAGCATCGGTCATTTTAATTCGCTCACCATCGAGATGGTGCTGACCATTTTCTCGATCATCGCGGCATTGAACTTTGCCACTCACTTTCTGGCCTGGAGTCAGCGCGGCGTCAGGGCGTATTTTCGCGACGCCGAGGCCAAGGCAATCCTCGGGGTGCTGTTCGGCAGCTGCATCGGCGTCTCGCTGTTCCTGTATTTCAAGGGTACTTATGCCGACTACCCAACCGCGCTGCGCAGCACGACCTTCAATCTGATCTCGATCGCCGTCGACAGCGGTTTGCATACACAGGACTATTCGCGCTGGCCCATCTTTGCGCCCATGTGGATGATGTTCTTGAGCTGCATCGTGGCCAGTTCCGGATCGACCGGCGGCGGAATCAAAATGATCCGCACGCTGATCCTCGCCAAGCAGGCCCACCGCGAGCTCAATCAACTGGTCCATCCCAACATGGTGAGGCCGCTCAAGGTCGGCGGCACCGTCATCGCCAATCGCGTCGTCTTCGCGGTGCTGGCATTCGTGTTTTTGTACTTCATGAGCATCGTGACGCTGGTTTTTCTACAGCTCGCGAGCGGCTTGGATTTCATCACCTCGTTTTCTTCCATCATCGCCTGCATCAACAATGCGGGTCCAGGGCTTGGGCTCGTGGGACCCGGCAGCAACTACGGGGTGCTCAACGAATTCCAAACCTGGGTGTGCTCGGCTGCCATGCTGCTCGGCCGCCTCGAGATATTCACCATTCTGGTGTTGTTCACTCCGACGTTGTGGCGCAAGTAGCCAGGAATGCGTCGATAGCCTCAAGGCATTCAGGCTCATCCAGCAGCGGCACGTGCCCGCGGCGCGCGACCTCGAGCGGCGTTAGATCGGGCATCTCGGCTTTCATGCGGGCAAAAGTCGCCGCGCTCAAGATATCCGAGTGCGCGCCGCGAATGGCGAGCATGGGAATTGCGCGCAGCAGGGTCCAATAGGGCCACAAAGTCGGCGCGGGCGAGGGGGAAGCGCGCATCACCTCGCCTATCATGGGGTCGGCATCGACGCGAAGTATTCCGGCGGCATCCTCGCGGAAGCCGCGGCGGGCGAGCGCGGACCAACGTTCCTCGTCAAGATCAGGCCAGGCTTCGCCGAACATCATTTTGGTTTGCGCGACCGCATCGCTCCAATTCTTAGGTTGTGGCAAGCGCCCTGCATAACCTTTGATGCGCTCGATGCCGGCCGGATCGGCTTCCGGTCCAATGTCGTTCAATACGATGCCAGAGACCCGCCCGCGATGCAGGGCCCCCAGCATCATGGCCAGCAACCCGCCCATGGATGTGCCGATGAAGGCCGCGCTTGGTGCTTGAACGGTGTCCATCAATGCCAGAATGTCATTGACGTAAACCCCGGGCTGATAATTCTGCGGATTGGGGTCCCGTGCGGAAAAACCGCGGCCGCGCACTCTGGAACGAGCACGCGGTAACGTGGCTGCAAATGCAGGGCAAGATCTTCGAAATCGCGGCTGTTGCGCGTCAATCCGTGCAGGCATACGACCGTCGGGGCCGATGCCTTTTGGCTGTCGTAAACGCGCGCGTAAAGGCGCAAGCCCTGGCTCGTCCAATAAGTCTCTGTGTACGGAGCGGGCATGAGGTCCTTCAGTAGGTGAGATGCGCCAATTCCAGCCGCAGCTCGCGCTTCAAGACCTTGCCGTTGGCATTGCGCGGCAGCGAGGCGCGCGAGATGATGCCCCGAATGCGTTGCTGCTTGCCAACGCGCGCGTTGGTCCACTCGATGAGCTGGTCCGCAACGAGGTCCACATTCGCTGCCGGCACCACCACCGCCACGGGCGTCTCTCCCCATTGCTGGCTGGGCACGCCGACTACCGCCACATCCGACACGTGCGGATGCAGCCGCATGACGGCTTCGATGTCTGCAGGATAAATATTTTGGCCGCCGGATAAAATCATGTCTTTCTTGCGGTCAACGATGTAGAGAAAACCATCGGCATCGAGCCTTCCCAAATCCCCGGTACGCAGCCATCGCTGTCCCCGCGCATCGGTCCAGGTGGCATCGCGGCTGGCGGCATCGTTGTGATAATAGCCGGACATGAGCAAAGGACCTAAACCGACGATTTCCCCGGTTTGCCCCGCCCGCAGCTCGCCATCGTCCTCGCCAATGATGCGAAGGTCGGTGCCGATGAACGGCTTGCCGACGGATTCCATTTTGGCCATGAAGTCTTCGGGGCTGAGCACCGTGCACAGGCCTTCGGTGAGCCCGTAGAGCTCGATGAGACGGCAGCCGAAGCGTTGCGGAAACTCGCGTTTCACCTCGATCGCCAGCGGCGAGCCGCAGCACATCAGCGTATCGAGGCTGGAGAGATCGTGGCTGCCCAAGTTCGGAGCCGCCAGCAGCCGCTCGAGCTGAACCGGGACGAAAGTGCCATGCGTGATGCGCTCGCGCTCGATCAATTCGACCGCGGCGGCGGCATTGAACTGAGGGCAGATGACCATGGTGCCGCCCACCAGCACCGTGCAGAGCATGGCCACCCAGGTAATGTTCGAAAAGAGCCCGAGCGAACACAACGTGACGCAATCGCTGCGGTAGCCAAGCACTAGCCCAAGCTCTGTGGCCCAATGCATTCGGCACGCGTGGGTGTGCACGATGCCCTTTGGCACGCCCGTGGTGCCCGAGCTATAAATAATGTTGCAATCCTGCTGCGGGTCAACCGTGCCCTGCCACTCGCCGTCTTCGGATTGCTGCCAACGATTAAAATCGATCCACCCCGATCGATTTTCTCCGAGGCCGACACGCGCGGCTGCCGCGACGGTATCGGAGACGGACCGCAAGGCATCGATCCTCTCTCGATGACGCTCGGAAGCGAAGACGGCACGTGCTTGCGCATCGCCGATCATGCCGGCCACCGCGCTATCCGGTATCGAGACATTCAGCGGGACAGCCACGCAGCCGGACCGCATGATCCCGAACAACAGCACGGCCATCTCCAAGCTGTTGTCCATCAGCAGCGCGACGCGATCACCGGATTGCAAGCCGAGCGACCGAAGCCCGTTGGCCGCCTTGGCGGTGTCGCGTTCGAATTCGCGCCACGTGAGGCGCCGATCCCCTACAATCACCGCGTTGCGCGCTGCACGCCATTTCCCGTGCAGCGCAATCAACTCGGGCAGGGAGCGGCCCGGATCCCGGAACCAGCTCATCGCGGCTCCGCTAGTAGTGGTACTGCACAGTCGCCTGGTAGGTGCGCGGAGGCCCGTAGAAACCGATCTGGCTGACGTTGGCGAGCAGGCCCGTGCCTGTGCCGCCGAAGTCATAGCCGGCGACTCGATACCAGCGATCCAAGAGATTCTTGCCGTCGACCGAGAAGCGCCAAGCGCCGCCCGAGGTGGTGTAAGCCAATCCAGCATCGAGCAGCCCATAGGCCGGTTGGTCGGTGACGCTCGCCGTGGTATTCGCGACCTTGGTGAAGCTCCGCCAGTCCCAACCCACGTGGGCAAGCAGCGCGCCGGCAGGAAGCTGCCACGTGTACCCCGCCTTGGTGGCCACCGTCCACGCCGGCGCGTTGATCGGCCGGTTCAGGTTGGCGACATTTTGCGGCGGAGAGTTCGGTGCGCATCCCGGCGTCAAGGCAGTGCAGCCGATTAAGAAATCCTGGTAGTACGAGTCCAGATAACCGACGTTGAGCCCGAGCACCAGCGCCTTGATAGGCCGCCAAGCGGATTCGATCTCCACGCCCTGATTGATTTGCTTGCCCGCATTCAGAACCGCCGTGACATTTTGCGGTACGCCGCCGGTCTCGACGAATTGCTGCACGCCGATTTGAGCATTTTTGTAGGGGTCATAAAAAAGCGCCAGATTCAGCTGCAGCGTCTCGTCGAGCAGCGTCGATTTCAGTCCGAGCTCGAAATTGTCCGCGGTCTCGGAGTTATAACCATTCTCGGTTTGCGGATAGACGGCGGCGTTGCCGCGCATATCGAAACCGCCGCTCTTGAAGCCCCTGCTATAGGAGAAATAAGTCATGACCTGCTGAGTGAGATGGTAGTCAAGACCGAGCCGCGGCGACACGTTCGAGAATGTGCGGCTGTTCGTATAGTCCGTGAGTATCCCAGCCATCGGCGTCGGAAAGAGGAAAAAGCCTGCGGGGGGTTGGGAGGGGTTGAAGAAGGTTTGGTTTCCCCGCAGCTGGTTGGGCGCGATGCTGGCGTATTGCGCCTGGTAAACAAAAGCGGTTTTACGATCTTGATTCCAGCGAACGCCGGCGTCCAGGTTCAACGCATCGGTCAGCTTCCAGGCCGTGTCAGCGTAGGCCGCACTGCTCTTCGTCTGCACGCATCCATCCACGATCGAAGTCAGGTACAAATCCAGGGCCGTGGCAAGCACACCGACGGAGGCGTTGTAGGTGCCGCAGGCGGTGCTGTTCATGTAGAAGACGCCGCCGACCGCCTTGACGATCTCGTTGGTGAAGGTCAGCTGTCCTTCGCCCGAGCCTTGGTGCTCCTTGTACTGGGCGGGCACCTGAAACAGATTGGCGTTCAGTTCTTCGAAGTCGATGAATTGACGCCCGTGGCCTTCGCGGTAGGCGCCCACCAGTTTGAGGTCAAGATTCTGAGCGACACCTTGCGTGTAGGTGGCGGCAAGCCCGTTGCGAAAATAGCGGTCTTGATCCACGGGCATGTCGGTGCGCGTGTCATAACGGTTGCCGGTCGGCGGCGCCAGGACGTTGTTGAGCCGCTCGCCGCCCGAGGCATTCGAATCATCTTGCGTGGTGTCGAAGACCACTTTCAGTTTAGAGCTATCGCCCCACACCGCCGTGGCATTGGCGCGTCCGGCCAACACGTCGCGGTTCGACACGTCCTCGCCGATTCGGTTGTAAGGGCTGGGCGTGGTGCCGGCCTGGGACGCCACATGTCCGTAGCCATCATGGTGAAGATCCGCAACCGCAACGCCGACATACAAATGATCCGCGATGACGGGCGTGGAGGCGCTCAACTTCTCATCACGCTCACCGTAATTGCCGCCGGTGACCGAGGCGGTTACCGAAGCCGGTCCCACGATATCGCGGGTGACATATTTGATGGCGCCCGCAATGGTGTTCTTGCCGTACAGGGTGCCTTGCGGCCCGCGCAGGATTTCCAAGCGTTCCACATCGTATACATCGAGCAGAGCCGCTTGCGGCCGCGCCATGTAGACATCATCGATGTATACGCCGACGCCCGGTTCGAATCCCCACAAGGGGTCGCTTTGGCCGACGCCACGGATATAGACGTTGATGGTGCTGCTGGTCGCGCGATCCGCCGAGATCTTGATGTTGGGCACGAAGCTGTTGAGGTCGGCGAGCGAGGTGACATCGTCTTGCAGCAAGGTATTCGCGCTGATGGCGGTCACGGCCAGCGGCACGTCTTGGAGGTTCTCGACCCGCCGTCGAGCCGTGACCACCACCTCGGCCAATCCGCTCGAATCGGAATTTGCGCTAGGCGCCGTCACGTTCTGCGCGCGCGCCCCTCCGGCCTCAAGCAACAGCGCGACGATAAAAAACAGCACGGTCTTATGCATATCACTCCCCAAGGCCGACGAGTGCGTCGCGCCATCCTCGAATGAGCTGCTACGCCCAAAGGCGCGCAGGCCTGTAATTATGTTCACGACCTCAACGATCGTTGAGGCAAGTATTCAACGATCGTTGAGTATTAGTCAATACCCCTCAGGCGTTGCGGAGCGGTTGGTTACCCGCGAGAATGCGCGGAATGGCCGTTTCGCGACGCAAAACCAAGAAGAAAAGTGCCGGCGCCAAGCCCGGCAAGGAGCGCATCCTGGATGCCGCTGAACGGCTGTTCGCGCGCCACGGTTTTTACGGGGTGTCGGTCCGCAATATCACCGACGCGGCCGAGGTGGACGTAGCGCTGGTGAACTACCACTTCGGAAGCAAGCGCGAGCTGTTCGCCGCTGTGTTCCAGCGCCGCGCCGAGATATTGAATCCGGAACGTTTGGCGCGCCTGGAAGAAGTCCGGCGTGCCGCGCTCCCGGGCATACCTTCGCTGGAGGACATCATCAACTCTTTCACCTATCCCTTGCTCGAGCGATCGGCGCGCGGCGGCCCAGGTTGGAAAAGCTATTTCGCGTTGATTGCGCAGGTGAACAACTCCCCGGAATGGGGCCCCGTGCTCATGACCCAGTACTTCGATCCTTTGGTGGAGCGGCTCATCGCGGCCTTGCGCGAGGCGCTGCCGGACTGCCCTTTGCGCGAGATCTATTGGGGCTACCAATTCCTAACCGGTGCTTTGACCATCACCTTTGCCGAGACAGGCCGAATCGACAAACTGTCCGGGGGTCTTTGCAATTCCTCGGACTTAGATAGCGTGCACGAACGCCTGCCCCCGTATGTCGCGGCGGGTTTTAGGGCCATTTGCGGCGCTAATGGACCCACCCTGACGGCAAACAACGGGACAATTAAGGCGGTCCGACCCACTAAACACCAAAAATCGCCCAGAAGGCACTGAATGAAAGATCTAGGTAGCGACCAATGTGGCTCCCACCGAAATAGGGTTTGCAGGACACATATTGGTGATTTTTAGCATAAAAGTGGGAATTACAATCTCATCATAGCCCTATTGCAGCGCGTTTTGCATGCGAAGGTCGAGATTGCGGGCATCGTCGCGGGCTCAATCGGCGCGGGCTTGCTGGTTTTCGTCGGAGTCCGACCCGACGATGATGAAGCGGGCGCCGAGCGGCTTCTTCGCCGCCTGCTGCAATACCGCGTATTCGCCGATGCGGGCGGTAAAATGAACTTGAGCTTGACGCAGATTAAGGGCGAATTGCTGCTGGTGCCTCAATTTACCTTGGCGGCAGACACGGCCAAGGGCTTAAGGCCAGGCTTTTCCACAGCCGCGCCGCCGCAGCAGGGCCAGCGATTGTTCGAGCACCTGGTCAAGACGGCGAATGCGGGCTATGAACGCGTGCAAACGGGCGTTTTCGGCGCCCATATGCAGGTTTCTTTGACCAACGACGGTCCGGTCACTTTTTGGCTGGAAGGTTGATTACAACTGCAATTGCGACCGAACACGCATCGGGCTAACGCGGTCAAATGTCATAATATCTTTGGCGTATCATTGGCGCCCAATCGGTTAAACCTGGTCGGAGAAGCGAGATGTTCGATTCAAAAATGCTACTGGTCATCTTGGCCATTGCTTTGATCATTTTCGGAACCAAGCGTTTGCGCTCGATCGGTTCGGACTTGGGTGCGGCAGTGAAGGGCTTTAAGTCGGCCATGAGTGATGGCGAAACGGAAGAGAAGGCCAAACAGCTCAAGCAAGATGCGGACTTCGAGCCGAGCGTTGCTGCGCGAGAAAGCGCCGCTCGGGAAAGCGAAGTCAAGGTACCTCCAAAAACGAACGCCTGATGTCGCATGCTTGATGTTGGGTTCTCGGAGATACTGCTTACCTCAGCCATAGCACTCATCGTGTTGGGGCCTGAGAAACTCCCCAAGGTTGCTCGACAGGTGGGCAACTGGGTCGGGCGGGCGCGGCTCATGGCGCGTCAATTGACGGAACAACTGGAACGCGAGGTCAGCGCCGACGAGCTGATGAAGCAGACCAAGTCGACCCCGATCAACGCACCCAAGACCTACGATTCGTCCAACATCGATCCCTATTACACGCCTAACGAGCCTACCGTGGCATCGCCGCCGGTGGTGGCCCCCGGTATGCCGGCCGAGCCATCGGTGAAGGAACCTTCGGCCGCTTACTCGCCGGAAAAGGCAGCCGCGGTGCAAGGGGCAGATTGGCACGCGAGTCCGCCAGAGAACAAACCCGCCAATGAGTGATCCCGGAGAACCGGGCGGTCTCGCCGAAGGTACGTTGATCTCGCACTTGCTGGAGTTGCGCGATCGCCTGCTCAAGGCGATGTTGGCGGTGGGAATCTGTTTCGTGCCCTGCGCTTTCTACATGAACCAGATTTTCAGCTTCGTCGCGGAGCCGCTGATCCATAAATTGCCGGTCGGCGCGACCATCATCGCCACCAGCGTGGTCGCCCCGTTCACCGTCCCGTTCAAGCTGGCGCTGGTGCTTGCCATCGGCTTGGCCATTCCGTTCGTGCTTTACCAAGCCTGGGCATTCGTGGCGCCCGGCCTGTACAAGCACGAAAAAAAACTGGCGGTGCCGCTGCTGATCTCCAGCATCATTCTTTTTTATCTCGGCGCGGCCTTTGCGTACTACGCGGTTTTTCCGGTGATGCTGAGCTTCTTCGTCGCCACGACCCCGCATGGCGTGCAGATGATGACGGACATGGGCAGCTATCTCGACTTCGTCATGGTGCTGCTGCTGGCTTTTGGATTGGCCTTCGAAGTCCCGGTGGCTACTGTACTATTGGTCTGGACGGGCTTTGTTAAGATCAAGGCCCTGAAGAAGAATCGCGGTTTTGTGCTTCTGGGGATATTCATTTTTGCCGCTTTCGTTACGCCACCCGATGCGGTGTCGCAGAGCGCGATGGCGGTACCGATGTACTTGCTGTACGAAATAGGGATCATCATGGCCGGACTGTTACTCAAAGAAAAAATAGCGGCGCGGGACAAAGAGGAAGCCGAGCAAGCTCAGCGCGAAGCCGGAGTCTGATTTGAGCGCGACCTTGTTCGGTCAACCGCGTGGTCTTGCCACGCTGTTCATGACGGAAATGTGGGAGCGGTTCACCTTCTACGGCATGCGCGCCCTGCTGGTGCTGTTTCTCGTCAGCGCCGTCTCCACCGGCGGGTTCGGGCTCGATGATAAGACTGCTACCGCCATCTATGGCCTTTATAACGCGGCCGTTTATTTGGCGGCGCTCCCCGGCGGTTGGATTGCTGACAGGCTGATCGGGGCGCAGCGCGCCGTCATGGTCGGCGGTATCGCCATCACGATCGGCAACGTCCTGCTGGCAACGTCTACTACGCCGCACGGATTTTACATCGGCTTAGTGGTCATCGTGCTCGGTGTGGGGCTGCTCAAGCCCAATGTCAGCGCCATCGTCGCCGATCTCTATCCGGAAGGAGGCGCACGCCTCGATGCTGCCTTCACCATCTTTTATATCGGCATCAACATCGGTGGTTTCTTGGGGCCGCTCGTAACCGCGGAAGCGCAAGTTCTGTGGGGACAGCGCGCCGGCTTTGCCTCCGCCGCATTTTTCATGGCGGTCGGCGTCGCGCAATTTTATTTGACCAGAAAGCATCTGGGCGCCTCGGGCGCCTTTGTTCCCGCCGCAGCAAAAGGCATCGAAGGCACGGCGGCTCAGCCATCGGCTGACTCGCGCGCCAAACAGTGGCGCCAACTGGCCCTAGCCACCGCGTTAGTACTGCTGATCTTGGGCCTGGTGAGCTTCGGGTTCATCCCCGTGAGCCCCGTGAGCCTGGCGCAAGCGGTCGCGTATGTCATCGTCACGATGGCGGTGCTGTATTTCTTGTACTACTTCTTCATCGCCGACCTCACCCGCGAGGAGCGTAGGCGCGGCGTGGTGCTGGCGGTGTTATTCGTCGGCTGCGCCTTGTTCTTCTCCGGCTTCGAACAGGCCGGCTCGTCGCTGAATCTTTTTGCCGAGCGCTACACGGACCGCGTGGTTAGCTGGGCGCATTTCGTCATTCCCACCGGTTGGTTTCAGTCGCTGAACTCGTTCTTCATTTTCATCTGTGCGCCGTTCTTCGCCTGGCTGTGGGTGGTGCTGGCGAAGCGCCACTTGAACCCTTCCGCCCCCGCGAAATTCGCCTTCGGCGTCATTTTGATGGGCTCGGGGTTTCTGGTCATGGCCGCTGCGGCCAAGATCGTCGCCTCGGGCACCAAGGTACTGCCCTATTGGCTGATCACGACCTATCTGCTGCACACCTTCGGCGAGCTGTGCTTGAGTCCGGTCGGTTTGAGCTACTACACCAAGCTGGCGCCGAAACGATTCGTCGGGCAAATGATGGGCATGTGGTTCTTGGCGACTTCGCTCGGCAACCTGGTGGCGAGCCTGATCGCGGGGGACTTCGATGCGAATAATGTCGCGGCCATGCCCGGCCAGTACATGCGCATCGTTTATTTCTCGGTGGGATTGGGTGCCATACTGCTCGTCATCAGCCGGCCGGTGAAAAAGCTCATGGGCGACGTCGAATGATCACTGCCAAGGTCTCGGCGCCGCAGCTCACGCTGAAGGCCATCCTTCTTTCCATCGTCCTCACCGTCATTCTGGCCTCCGCAAATGCGTATGTCGGGTTGTTCGCGGGTTTGACGGTGGCAACCGCGATTCCTGCGGCAGTCATTTCCATGGCTGTCTTGCCGCTGTTCGGCAAAACCAACATTCTCGAGAACAACATCGTCGCCACCGGCGCATCGGCAGGCACCTCGATTTCGGCGGGTGCGATTTTCACCCTGCCGGCGCTGATTCTTTTGCACCATTGGGTGAGCTTCGATTACTGGTGGACGTTTGCCATCGTCGGCTTGGGTGGCTTGCTCGGCGTCCTGTTTTCGGTGCCGCTGCGGCGTACGCTGATCATCGAGCAGAAGCTGAAATTTCCGGAGGGCGTCGCCGCCGCGGAGGTGCTGAAGGTCGGCGCAAATCCCGGCGTTGGTGCAAAGGTCTTAGGGATCGCCAGCGTGGTGGGCGGCCTGTTCAAGCTAATCACTTCCGGCTTCGGCGCGCTGCCGGAAAGCTTCGTCGTGAAGAGTTTCATCGGCGATCGCGGCATTGCCTTTTTCAGCTACGGATTCTCGCCCGCGCTACTCGGTGTCGGCTACATCGTGGGCCTCAACGTTGCTGTGCTGATCGCGGCCGGCGGACTGTTTTCCTGGTGGTTGGCAATCCCGATCTATAACTCGTATTTCTTTAATCACGACCCGGTCTTGCTGCAGAAGCTGGTGGGACTCAATCCCGAAGATGCGGCCTTTGCCATCTGGCGCGCCCAGGTGCGCTACATCGGCGTGGGCTGCATGTTGACCGGCGCGCTGTGGGCACTCTGGTCATTGCGCAAATCGCTGTTCTCGGCTGTTCGCAGCGGTTTGAAAGTGGGCGGCAAAGGAGGCGCCGCCGTGGCGGACACGGAGCGCGATCTGCCCATGGGGGCAGTGCTCATCGGCATCGCCCTGTTCGTGATCCCGCTGTTCTTGTTGTATTACCTGGTCGTCGGCAGCATGGGCGTGGCGCTGGCGATGGCCGTCATCATGATCGTGGCAGGCTTTTTGTTCTCGTCGGTCAGCGGCTATATGGCAGGTTTGGTCGGCTCGTCCAACAACCCCGTGTCCGGCATTACGATTTGTACCATTCTGTTCGCTTCATTGGTGCTGATGTGGATGGTGGGCGGCAAGTCCGCGATCGGCGCGGTCGCCGTGGTGTTCATCGGCGCGGTGGTCTGTAACGCCGCAGCCGTGGCAGGCGACAATCTACAAGACCTGAAGGCCGGCCAGTTGGTGGGCGCCACGCCCTGGCGGCAACAAGTCATGTTGATGGTCGGGGTCATCGCGAGCGCAGCCGTGATGGCTCCGGTGATGAATGTGCTGCTCTTCGCGTACGGCATCGGCGAGCCGGCCCATGCGGGCGTCAAAGCCTTGCCGGCACCGCAAGCGAACTTGGTGCGATCCGTGGCGGAGGGTATGTTCGGCGGCACGCTGCCGATCGGCATGATTGCCATCGGCGCCGTGGTCGGCGTCTTGATCATTGTGTTGGATCTTTATCTTAAGCGCATCGGGTCGCGCTGGGGCGCACCGGTATTGGCGGTCGCCGTGGGAATTTATCTGCCTCTGGACGTCTCCACGCCCATTTTGGCGGGCGGTCTGGTCGCCGAGCTCGTCTCGCGCTGGCACCGCAAGCGCAGCGAACCGGATGATCACGAGAAGCTGGCGCAGAACGGCATGCTGTTTGCGGCGGGGCTGATCACGGGCGAAGCGCTGGTTGGGATTTTTATCGCCATGTGCATTTGGATCAGCAAGAATCCAGACGTGCTTGGGCTGGGCATTCACGTGCCTGCGGCGCAATGGGTCGCCGCAGCCATACTGTGCGGCGTTTGCTATTGGATTTTCCGCGCCGGAACGCCGCGCCGTTCCGCGTAGTTTGCGCGACTCACGTCACTCCACGAAGCTGGTCCTCTGTCTCGGCACCGTTTATCTGGTGTGGGGATCTTCTTTTCTATTCACGAAAATTGCGGTGGCACACCTGCCGCCCGCGCTTTTTGCGGGAATCCGATTCGTGACCGCCGGCGTGCTGCTCGCGCTGCTGGCGGAATTCTATGCAGGGAGCCGATTGCCGACGCGCTTGATCGAGTGGCGTCAGGTCACCATTGCCGGCTTCTTCATGGTGTTCGTCAGCAATGGCTTGAATACCTGGGCCATCCAGTACATCCCGAGCAATGAGTCGGCGTTGCTCAACGGCACTTCCGCATTTTGGATCGCCGGCTTGGGCGTATTCGGGCGGCGCGGCCATCCTTTGACTCGATGGGCAGTGCTGGGATTGGTGATTGGGTTCATTGGCGCGGTGCTGATGCTGATTCCGAAGGGCCCCGTATTCTCGAAGGGCTCGCTGGCCCAACTGGGCGTGCTGACCGCCTGCGCGTCGTGGTCTTTAGGCACATTGTACTACCGCAACATCAATACCCAGTTGAACTCAATCATGTTCATGGCGCTGCAAATGCTCTTGGGTGGCCTCATGTTGTTGGCTCTCGCGCTGTCTCGCGGCGACTCCCTGCGGTGGGCGCCCGATGCCCCAGGTCTCATTTCGCTGTGCTATCTCACCTTTCTCAGCTCCGGGCTTGCCTACACCGCCTACGGCTGGCTCACCACGAACACCACGCCCACGATCATCAGCACCTACAGTTATGTGAACCCTGCGATCGCGGCATTGTTGGGTTGGCTGGTGCTGCGTGAACATCTTTCAGGGTTGCAGCTCGTCGGCATGGCGGTCATCATCGTCGGGGTGTGCATTCTGACGCTGCCCGGCGGAAGTCTCACCGATCCGAAAACCCTGGCCGAGCCCAAGGCTCAATAGGCACGACCGTGACACCCGCGCATCTCGCCCGCCGCGCACTGTTCGGATTCATCCTCACCTTCATCGCGGCACGCACTCTTGTGCTGCTCATCATGTCGCACCGCATGCCGAATCTGTATTTTTTCTTGCGCGGCACGCATGTCCATCATCTGAACTACGGAATTTTCCTGCTCGCCGGCGTAGCCGCTTACTTGCTGTTCAGCGCGCGCAGCGATCAGGACTTGCGCGCGGCGGCTTTGGGTTATGGCGTGGCCATGGCTCTGACCTTCGATGAATTCGGCATGTGGCTTCACTTGGGCGGCAGCTATTGGCAGCGGGCAAGCGTCGACGCCATCATCGTCGTGGCTGCCCTCTTGGGGTTCATCGGGTTTGCAACCGCGCTACGCTCATTCGAATCGCGGCATCTCAAGGCATCAATCGCGCTGCTGATCGCGTTGGCCTGCTTCGGCGTGGTGCTGTACGACACCTCGCTCCATATCGGACGAGTGGAAGGTCCGCGCCTCGAGGCGCTGGAGCTCGCCTCCTCGCCTTGAGCGCCGAAGCTCTCTAGCCGCGTTTTCGGATCACTTCGACCCGGCCTTTGCCGCCGACGAACCAGGAGCCGATGAAGCTCACCAAGCTCACCAAGATCGAGGTCCAAAAAGCGGCGCCGAAACTGGTGACGTGCATGCCGGGCAGAATCCATGCCACCAACGCAACCATTCCCGCATTGATGACCAGCAGGAAGAGCCCGAGAGAGAAAATCGTCATGGGCAGCGTCAGCAGGATCGCGATGGGCCTGACGACGGAATTGACAACGCCGAGCAGAATGCCGGCCATGATCAGGGTGGCAGGGGTGTCGATGGAGACGCCACTGACCCAATCCGTGGCGAGCCAAAGTCCCAGCGCCACCAGCGCTGCGCGAATGAGAAACCCGAGCATTGCCCCTCCTTACCTATGCCGCCAGCTTCGGCACCAGCATAGCAAACAGCCTCGGGCCGCTACCTCAATAATCGAGTCCGGGCAGGGGCGGGTCCTTGGGGACGGTCTTTGCCGGCTTCTTGGGGACGGGCGGGCTTTCCAGCACGGTCTTGATCCGACTCAAGTACCGTTCCCAGCCCATACGGATGGTCGTATAGCTTCGATCCCATTCGGCGCTCTCCGGGATGCCCGAACCAAGCAGCCGCAGTGAAGTCGTGCCTTCGCCACGACGCGTGTCCAGAATGAAATCATCGACCGCGGCGCTGTCGCTGGGAGGGGAATTTTTGCCATTGAGATAGATAAGCCTCAAGCGGCGGTTGACCTCGAAGACATCGATGTGCGCTTCACGGCCGGTGCGCTTACCGATGCGGTACATGCCGCCTTGTCTTGCATCAATCTCGGCTTCCTGTCCGGACCAGATGCGAATCAAACCTGGATCGGTCAAGGCACGCCAGACTCGGGCCAGGGGCACATCGATCTCCACCAAGTGGGCATAACCACGTGTGCCGTTTCGAGTGGATTTTCGGGGTAAAGCCATTGCGGACTATAAGCCTTCAGTCGTGACGATATGTATAGCGTGGCGCAAAACGGCCGGCCACGCAGTGCTAGAATCCAACAAGACGGGAGGAAGGTCCATGGCTTATGTCGATATCGTGACTGCGCTCGCAGTTCTGCAGTTCATCGTGTTCGGATTCAAGGTGGGCTCGGCCCGCAGCCGATACGGCATCAAGGCGCCGGCCATCACGGGCAACGAGATTTTCGAGCGCGTTTTCCGGGTTCAGCAAAATACCCTGGAGCAGTTAATTGCTTTTTTGCCCGGAATCTATCTCTTCTCGCACTATTTCAGCCCCCTGGTGGCAGCCGCTTTGGGAGCCGTCTACCTGGTCGGCCGGGAACTCTACGCCTACACGTATGTGAAGGACCCCGGAAAACGGGAGGTGGGCTTCGGGATGACGTTCTTGCCCCTGGTAATCCTCGTAGTGGGCGGCTTGATCGGTGCTGTCCGTGCGCTTTTTTTCGCATGAGTTTCGCGTAATATAGTTTTCTCTAGTACAACGCTGGGGTGGCCTCGAAGGCCTGAGATGCTGGCAGCTTAAGAGCACATCAGCAAACCCATTGAACCTGATCCGGTTAATACCGGCGGAGGGAGCATGGGTAAGATTCTTTCCCCGACCATTCTGTTTGCCGCCCTGACTTTTTCAATCGCGGCCAACGCGGCAACAACTGTCGGCGACGCTGCACCCCTAGACGAAATCATCGTCACGGCAACCCTGCGGGCGGTCCCGCTCGAGGAGACACCCGGCAGCGTATCGGTGCTCACCGCAATGACGCTTCACGATGCCGGTCAGCAACATTTCGAGGATGCTCTGCCACTGGTGCCGAACTTGAATTGGGCCGGGGATACTTCTCGCCCGCGCTATTTTCAAATCCGCGGCATCGGCGAGCTGCAGCAATATCAGGGCGCGCCCAATCCTTCAGTGGGATTTCTCATCGATGATATCGACTTCAGCGGCCTAGGCTCGGCCGCAACGCTGTTCGACGTGGATCGCATTGAAGTGCTTCACGGCCCACAGGGCACGCTGTATGGCGCGAACGCCCTCGCGGGGCTCATCTACGTCAAGAGCGCAGACCCCGCAGACTCCTTTGGCGGCCGTGCGGAATTCGATGTCGGCGACTATAACGAGCGCTCCTATGGCGCGGTGCTCACAGGTCCCGTCAGCGCACTGGACTCTGCCTTCAGGCTCGCCGTGCAGAGCTTTACAAGCGACGGCTTTTATCGCAATGCCTACCTTGGCCGCAGCGACACCGACAGGCGCGACGAATTGACTGTGCGCGGGAAATGGCGCTATCAGCCGAGCGATGAATGGCGCGTGGATTTGACAGTGCTGCGCGCGCAAATGAGGAACGGCTACGACGCCTTTGCCATCGATAACAGCCGCACGACGCAATCGGATCACCCCGGCCTCGATCTTCAGTACTCTACGGGCCTCTCTGCGCGCTCGACCTATACGGGGCTCGGCGCTGCAACGCTCACCACCATCGCGACCTATGCGGACAGCAAGGTCAATTACAGTTTCGACAGCGATTGGGGCAGCCCCATATCGTGGGCGCCCTATACGTTCGACTATACCGACGTTCAGGTGCGCCACCGCTCGACCCGCAGCTTGGAATTTCGGCTAAGCGATACCCCGGCGAAGGAGCCGGCCCACGGCGTCTCCTGGCTAGTCGGCGTGTACGCCTTCGAGCTGCGCGAGTCCTTGACGGACACCAATGCCGGAATCTACATCGATCCTTTCGACGCCACTCAGAATTCCGATACCTTGACGGTCATAGCCAGCCGATATCAATCGCGCAACGGTGCGCTGTATGGCCAGCTCGATGGCAACTTGAACGAGAAGACGCGATGGTCGGTTGGCCTGCGCGGTGAACGGCACACCAGCAGTTACGACGACACCACCGCAAACTTAAACGAGCCGACGACGGCGAATAATTTCGGTCCTGCCGATAATCTCTGGGGAGGCCAAGCGTCCCTAGATTACGCCGTTGCCGAAGGCCAGCACGTGTATGCCTTGGCCGCGCGCGGCTATAAGGCGAGCGGTTTCAATTTGAGCCCCGGGCTGCCGCCGAATCAACTGCTGTTCAGTCCAGAATGGGATCTGAACCTGGAAGTGGGCCACAAGCTGCAACTGGACGAAGGCAGGCTGCGGGTCGATACCTCCTTGTTCTATATGGCGCGCCACAACGAACAACTGCTCACCGGCGAGCAGTTGGATCCCAGCAACCCCAACACCTTCATTTACTTTACCGGCAATGCAAAGTCGGGGTTTAACTATGGATTGGAAAGCACCGCCGCCTGGGCTGCGACGCGCAGCCTCGAGTTCGGCGGCTCGCTAGGGCTACTGCAGACCCGCTACCGCGGCTTCGTGCAAAACGGTGTAACCCTTCCCGACCGCGCCTTGCCTCATGCGCCTCCGTGGCAAGCGGCGCTCAATGCGACGTGGCGCGACCCACGCGGGCCCTACGCGCGCCTGGATGTCACGGGCATGGGATCGTTTTTGTATGACTTACCGCCGAATGCCACCCGATCGAACCCGTACGGGCTGGTCAACGGCAAATTGGGCTGGGACACCCCGCGCTGGGAACTCTACCTGTGGGGCCGTAATCTGCTCGACAAGAATTACACGGTGCGCGGGTTCTATTTCGGCGATGAGCCGCCCGACTTTACGAATAAGTCATACGTACAGCTCGGCGAGCCGCGGAACTGGGGGTTGCATGTGACGGTGAGGTACTAGCGCGGGCGCGCGGCTGTAGAGGGCGGCGCCGCCGACAATGATTCAAATTTCAGGTCGATCACCGATCCTGACTCTTGATGCGGCACGCAGGTGGTCTTCTCCACGATGTTGCGCGTCGTGAATAGCGGCAACACTTGCGCGCGGAACTGCTCCACCAACTCGCAGTCGCCGAGCATTAATTGCCGCGGCGATCGGACGGCAAACGTCACGGGGCGCCAGATGCCATCGATCTTCTGGCCGTCGGCTGCCTGACTCACGGGCGACAGCGAGTAGAAAATGAGATTGGCCCGAGCCAGCGTTTCGGGGCGTCCAAATCCCCGCGCGCAAGCGCCGGGTTGTGCCTTTGCATCGCCGCGGGCGCCGGCGGAGATCAACAACTGCTTGAGGATGTCGGCAAGGCCATCGCACGAGTACGTGGACGTGAAGCCCATGGATACGAATGAGTACTCATGCTTCTGCCACTCACCGGTTGCACTCGATGGTCCATCGGCCAGGCTTGTACCCGACGTCAGGCACAACCACAGACCGGACAGGGCTGCGAGTTTTATCACGGTGCCTTCGGTGCTCCGGCGCTCGGCGCCGCGGCGCCCGGTGCGGCGGCACCCGGTGCGCTTAAACCCGGCGTCCTGATACTGGGCGCATCATCCGCCAATAAATAAGCATCGATCACTTTGCGTGCGATGGGCGCCGCGTTGGACGCACCGAATCCGGCATTTTCGACCAGCACCGATATCGCGATCTTGGGATCCTCGGCGGGCGCAAAGGCGATGAACCAGGCGTGCTCGCGCTTGCGCTCGTCGGAATCCTTGTGCTTGGTGCTCTCGGTTTGCTTGACGGTCACGACTTGGGCCGTGCCGGTCTTGCCGGCCCATTTGTACTTGGCGTTGGCACCGGCCACGTGTGCCGTACCGCTCGGGCCCACCGTTCCTTCCATGCCGTCGAACACGACGTTCCACTGCTCATTTGTCGCAAGGTTCACCGGCTTCATAAGGGTGGGTGTTTGCGGAACAACGGTGAGCGAGCCGGGCGCACGCATTGCCGCGACCAGCCTCGGCGCCGCGATGACCTGGCCGCGTTCGGAAATTTCAGCGGCAAAGTGCGCCTGCTGCAACGGTGTGACTGTGATCGGACCTTGGCCGATGCCCATGCTGATGGTTTCACCGGGAAACCATACCTGGTCGGCCTTGTGCTTGAAGACGCGCCGCTTCCATTCGGGGGACGCGTACAGCCCGGCCTTCTCCCCGGGAATATCGATGCCGGTCAATTCGCCGTAGCCGAAGGCGCTCATGAACTCGTGCATGCGATCGATGCCCATCTTGTCCGCCAGCCGGTAGAAATACACGTCGCACGACCGGGAAATCGCGGTGCGCATATTGACGTCGTGATGAACCTCGTCGTCCCGATACTTGTTGCTGCTGCCGGGCAAGGTGAAAAAACCCGGACAGTACGTGGTTTGCTCCGCAGTCATGATTCCGTATTTCAGAGCCGCCAGCGCATACAGGGGCTTCACCGTCGATCCGGGCGGATAGGCGCCTCGCAAGGCCCGATTGAGCAGCGGCACATCGATGCTGGTCGATAAGGCCGCGTACTGCGCCACTGATAAGCCGCGCACGAAATCGTTGGGATCAAATCCTGGGGTGCTCGCCAGCGCGATGATATCGCCGGTTTTCGGATCAAGCGCGACCACTGACCCTCGCTTGCCTTGCAAGGCTTCTTCCGCGACTTTTTGCACACGCACATCCATGCCTAAGATCAGATCCTCACCGGCCACCGGGGGACGCGTCGTGAGCTTCAAAGCATAGCCTCCTTGTTTGTCTACCGGTCGGCCCGCGGCGTTGACTTCAATTTCTCGGAAACCCGGCTTGCCGTGCAACTGCTGCTCGTAAGCGCCTTCCACTCCCAGCTTGCCGATGAGGCTGGTGCCGGCATATTCCGCGCTGTCGATCTGCTTGAGATCTTGTTCGTTGATGGCGCTGACGTAGCCGATGGCATGAACACCCATCTCGTGCAGCGGATAGTGGCGCGCGAGACGCGCGCGAATATCCACCCCGGAAAATTGATAGCGGTGCACCGCGAAGCGAGCCATCTCCTCCTCGTTCAGCAGCAGCTTGATCGGCACGCTTTCATAAACTTTGTGCAGCAGCACCGTGCGCCGGATATTGCCGACCTCTTCGTTGCGCAGCAGTCCGATACTGACCAGCTGGGTTAAGGTGGCATCCAGAGCCTTGACGTCGCCCACCTGCTCGCGAACCAGCTCGACGTTGAAGGCCGGCAGGTTATCCGCGAGCACCACACCGTGACGATCCAGGATCAAGCCCCGGCTGGGGGGAATGGGCTCGGTGCGAATGCTATTACCCTGCGACAAATTGGCGTAATAGTCGTGCCTGAGCACCTGTAGGTAGAACAAGCGGCCTGCGACGGCGCACAGCAGCACCCCGGCAATGATGCCTGCCACGATGCTGCGAATCGTAAAGAGCCTATTTTCGGCAAAATAGTTTTTGATCCTCGACTGGCGATTTCTCACCATCGCGGCTGCGCCTTGCTAAAGATCCTCGACATAATGCAATTGTAAGCCACGGCGGCGCTGCTAAACGCTAAGGAGTGCGCAGAATTCCATCCTCAACGCGCTGGGTTTGATAACGGACAGTGGCCGTTTGATTGGCGGGAACCTTCAGGCGGAATAGGGGTCGACCGTTTTTGGTATCAAGCGGATGATCGGCGCGGACCACTCGCCCACCCTCGGGCAGCAGAAGCGTGAGTTCGAATTGAATGCCGGTTGCTGAGGCATTGCTGATGTCGATGCGTTCAATATCCTCGATCTTGACCGAGCGTAGCGTTACGCCAGGGACCAACGGCAGCATCGTGGCATTCGCGGTGCCGGCCCTCGTCTGCTCCTCGGTCGCCGTGACCTGGACGTCGGCACCAAATCCCGCGTCGATCTCCACCTCTTCATCCACCGCGATATCGCGCATGCCGGATTCTTGCTCGAGCATTCTCTCCCCTTGATGCGATCCAAAAACAGCCACTGAGCCTGAAGGCAAGGGCAGGCCGAGGTGATTTGCCGTGGTGTTTTTCGTTCGCAGTAACCGGCGTGCGGGCACCGAAGATTCCGGATGCTCGCCCAGCTCCGTGGCATAGACGGTGCTCACCGGGATAGCGTCGCGGTCCATCAACCGGACCTGTTTTGATTGGCGGCTCGCCAGCGTGGTGCGCGAAGGGATCCTGTAGAGCTTCAAATCCCCCAGCTGCTCCTGCTGCACTCTCTTCGCACCCGTCACCATCACTTCTTGAAGCGCAGCCGCAGCCATTGGGGCCGGTGCATCCATCATTGATTTTTTAAACATCCTGGAGCGTGGGTCGGCAAAGGAAAGAATCATGGGCAAATCGCTGGTCGTACCGAGCGGCCAGCATGTGGCGAAGATCGGCCCGCCAAATTCGATGGGCTCAACCTCGCCGTTCTCGCGATTAACCCTACCCGCCACGACTTGGGAATGCGCGGAAGGGAATCCAACGCCGTTGGAATTGGCAAGCGTGACCCAGGCCCCTAAATCAATACTTTTGCCATCCAGCGACACGGTGGCCGTGTAGTCGGCCGCCCAATCGAAGCCGCGAGACAGGTACGAGAGCGTGATCTGCGTTGTTATGGCGGTGGGGCTGCGTACCTCAACAGATAATGTCGGCTTGGCCGACAAGCCAGCGACGGGTTCAAAGCTGAAGGTTTCCGGCAAGCCCGAGCATCGCAACGCCTCGATACCTTGCGCGGATTTGAATACGATGCCGGCGCCCGCATCGGAAAGTATTGTGCCGGTCAGCCGTTGTGTCTGGCCCGTCTTGCGGATCGTTCGCAGCAGCTCGACTGGCTTGCCCACCGCTGCGGCGACCAATGCCCCGGGGCTCA
>DASWUU010000004.1:0-3506 GCA_036401515.1 Steroidobacteraceae bacterium | reverse complement strand
TCACATCGGGGCGGCCTTCGCGGCAACTCGTCAAGCCGTCCACGAACTCCTCACCCGGGCGGCGCACGATGGCATGCTGAAATCGCATGGGGCCTCTCAGAATCGCTCAGGACGCCTTGTCGTTATTCGAGGCTCGGTTGGTAAATCGGGCGTTGCCAAGTCCGGTGCCCATGGTCATGACACCCCAGTGCTTGATATCCCGCATGAAGGGCGATTGGCTCAACCCTTGCACCACGGCATCGTTGTGCATCAGCACGCTCACGTTGTGTCCCTCGAGCGTGGGAATCGCCTCGCGAACCAGCTCAGGCAGATTGAAGCTCTTGTGCTCCCAATCGCCGGGCAAGTTCTGTCCGCCTTTTTCGATGGAACCGTCCTCGCGGATGATCCCGGGGCAGCCGATGCCGATGAACGGCGCCAGGCGCATTCCTTCCTTGTCCGCGCGCTTGATCATCGCCTGCAGCATGCCCACCAGCCGCTTAACCGCCTCGTCGCGGTCCGGTTCGTCGTCTGCATGGCGCCACAGATCGCTCGCCCATACCCTGCTCTTCGACAAGTCCGGCGCTTTGCGCAAACACAGTTCAACGATGCCCACCCGGATGTTCGAGCCGCCGATGTCCACGGCAAGAATTCCGTCATGGCCTGAGAAAATCCACGATGGCGCCAGATGAACACATCCGATCAAGCCCGCTTCGTCCGGGTCGTGGCGGATAGGCACGAGCTCAACCGCATGCTCGGCCGCTTTGAGGAGTACGGCTGTTCTGCCGATAGCCAACTCACCGATGCGGCTGGCCCGCAAGCCCCCGCCCACGGCGATGCGCTCGGTATCTCGCCAATCTTTGAGCCGCAAGAAGCGCCGGATCACGGCAGCAAACTCCTGGGCAAACGCCTCGATGGCTCCCAGCACCACCCCGGCCGCTTCCGGATCGCCCTCCGCCATGAGCTTGTCGAGCTTCTTCTTGCTGATGTCCCTGCTCGGGACATCTCCGATCGGATCCTCATCAATCGCACGCATCCGTTCCCGCTCATCCTCGAGCAGGGCGCGGAATGCGCGAGCGCTGGCCCGATCGCCGATGAAACCCTCGCTATCCCGCAACTCGGCATTGTAGGTATCAAGATGCACGGCGGTCAGGGATGCGAGCCCGTGGGCTCCAAGGCTCGAATTTTGTTCTGCGGCGCGAGTCGGCATAGGCAATCAGGGTAAACTAAAAAATAACGCTCTGCTCGCGATGTGGACGGTTGAGGCGGATGTGCCTGACGTAGGATATCGCCGATACATACTGGGTTTTTCGGAGCTTCATGCATGCACTTGTTAAGAGCTGGCGCCGGTCGCGTTGCGGATGGCACTCCTGACGTCGAGGAGTTGATTCCGGCAACCACCATCGAGTGCCCGAAGTGCGGCTTGGTACAACATTGCGGGGTCAGGAGTGCCGCCGAAAAGATTACGTGTTGCCGCTGCCTGACGCCGCTGTCTCACCCCGCCCTCAAGAGCCTCGACGCTACCCTGGCCTGCACGACCGCAATATTCTTGCTGCTGATTCCCGCGCTGTTTGCGCCGTTTATGACCACCTCCATTTTCGACGCCACACGCACCAGCTTTATGGTTCAAAGCGGGCTGCCGCTGTGGCGGGAGGGCTGGCCGCTCCTCGGCGTCGTCGTATTCCTGTGCATCGTGGTCTTCCCGGTGCTTCGCTATGCCTCGCTCGCGCTGGTTCTCATCTCGATCCGCATGAAGAAGAAATCCCAATGGCTGGGCATTGTCTTCCGTGCCAGCAATGCGCTGCAAACCTGGGCAATGCTCGATGTCTTTCTGTTGGGCGTGGCCGTTGCCTACGCACGCTTACATGCAGCCCTGTGGGTGATGGTGGATGTGGGCATGTGGTGCTTCGTCGCAGCCGCCATACTCACCTTGGTCGCGAGGGCCACCTTGGACGCGCCTCGGGCGTGGCAATTGATCAAAACCGATTTTTATTGCGGCGACGGCCGAGCGGCGATCGCTTGCCCGAGTTGCGGTTACTGGATGCCGCAGGAACAGGAAGGATGCCGCTGCGCGCGTTGTGCCGCCATCGTCACACACAGAGCTCGGTTCAGCATCTCACGGTCAAGTGCCATGCTGGTTGCGGCCGTCCTGCTCTACTTCCCGGCCAATCTTTATCCCATTGCGACCATCCCGATCGACTTTAAGCCCACGGCGTATACCGTTTTGGGCGGCGTCATCGATCTCGCACAGTCGAACCTGCTCGGATTGGCCATCCTCGTATTTCTCGCCAGCTTCACCATTCCCATGCTCAAGATGGCCGGGCTGACCTGGTGCGTGACATCGACGCTCCGAAAGTCGAAGAAACATCTGGTGGCCAAAACGCGGGTGTATCGCTTGGTGGAGGAAGTCGGCCGCTGGTCCATGGTCGATCCTCTGACCATTGCCTGCTTCGTTCCGCTCTTGGAATTCAATGGCCTGGTCAACGGACGTGCGGAGGCCGCGGCCACTCCATTCGCCGGCGTCGTGATTCTGACCACGATCGCCGTGCAATTTTTTGATCCGCGGCTCATGTGGGACGCAGCTACACGCGCATGATGAGTCCGCCCCAACCTGATTTGCCTCGCAGCCGGCGCGTACTCACGCGGATGCCGGGTTTGGTGTGGGCGGTCCCCCTGGCAGCGTTGCTGGTGGTCGGATACCTAGCAATTCATGCGTGGGCCGAACGAGGCGTGATCGTCACGGTCACGTTCCGCAGCGCCGCGGATGCGCGGCCTCACGACACGAAGGTTTTGTACCAGGGCGTCGAAGCGGGAGAACTGATCAAGATTCTTCCCAACGAGGACGGACGCAGGCTCGACTTCAAATTGAGGCTCATTCCCGCTGCGAAACCGGGCTTGAATACGGATGCTCGCTTTTGGCTGATCGGCGGCTCGCCCAATCTGTCCGATATCAGCTCGCTCAAGTCTCTGGTGTCCGGCGTTGCCATCGGCTACGCGCCGGGCGACGGCGGAGAACCGACCCGCACGTTTGAGGGCTTGGAAGAAGCGCCCCTCGTGTTGCCGGGCGATAAAGGAACACGCTATCGGTTGAGTGCACGCACGCTCGGCTCTGTTCATAGAGGCTCCGTCGTACTCTTTCATGGCCAAGGGGTGGGCAGAGTGGTGGAGGAAAAATTCAAGGGTGAGGCCGGCTTCGAGCTTGAAACTTTTATTTTTCAACCGTACGACGCGCTGATCAAACCGGATACCCGATTTTGGAGATTGACACCCTTGCGGCTGTCGCTCGCCGGCGGGGGTCTCAATGCGAGCCTCGCGCCCTTCAGCGCATTGCTGGGAGGAGGTATCGACTTGGAACTTCCGGCCGCCGGCGCCGACGGTACACAAAGCGCCGCGGAGTCGGAATTCACCCTGTACCCCTCGCGCGATGCGGCTCGAGCGGGGCTGTCTGGCCCCAGCGTGCGCTACGACATCATTTTCGATGGCACGGCCGGTTCGTTGGATGAGTCGGGCGGCGTCACGCTGCTCGGCTT
>DASWUU010000003.1:0-49578 GCA_036401515.1 Steroidobacteraceae bacterium | reverse complement strand
CGTACCGCCGCATTTGGCGCAGTTGGACATTCCGCCGACCGTGCCGCCGCATGTGGCGCAGTTGGACATCCCGCCGACCGTGCCGCCGCATTTGGCGCAGTTGGACATTCCGCCGACCGTACCGCCGCATTTGGCGCAGTTGGACATTCCGCCGACCGTGCCGCCGCATTTGGCACAGCTGGACATCCCGCCGACCGTACCGCCGCATTTGGCGTAGGCCGACACGATGCATCGTCGAAGAGTTCATCGTCGAAGAGTGACGGTCGGTGCCGCAGCTGCCTTCGCAATCTGCGCTGCATTCGCAGCGCAGCCCACTTCGCTTCGGGCGGATTGGGGCGAGCAGCGTTCGCAGCTGCATTCGCTATGGGTTCCCGGCTCGGCGAGTCCGATGTCGGCATACGATCCGGATCGATTGCTCCTAATGCCGCCGCGATAAGGCTTTAGGCTAGACTGGATGCTCTGTGAGAGCGGGGCATCCTTTGTCTAGATTCGTCGTTATTGCACATCGGGGCGCGAGCGGTGAACGGCCCGAGCACACCATCGAGTCTTATCGGCTTGCGATCGAGGAAGGTGCCGACTACATCGAGCCGGATTTGGTGATGACCCGCGATGGGGTTCTGATCGCGCGGCACGAAAATGAAATCAGCGGCACCACGGACGTGGCCGACCATCCGGAGTTCGCCTCGCGCCGCCGCGCGCAGCTCGTCGATGGCGAATCCATGACGGGGTGGTTCACAGAAGATTTTTCGTTATCCGAGATCAAGCAATTGCGGTCTCGCGAGCGCCTGGGGAAGTTGCGGCCGCAAAACGTAGTGTACGACGGCCAGTTCTGCGTCCCGACTTTCGATGAAATTATGCAGCTTGTGACGAGTGCCAACCGAAAAGCGGGGTGCGAACGGCGCATCGGGGTCTATCCGGAAACCAAGCACCCGGCCCACTTTGCGGGAATCGGGCTGCCGCTGGAATTAGCACTACTGGATGCGCTCGCGCGCTACGACTATGCGAAAAGCGGCTCGCCTGTTTTCATCCAATCCTTCGATCCGGGCAATCTTCGCCAGCTGCGCAGCATGACCCCATTGCCGTTGGTCCAATTGCTGGAGCACCAACTGGGCGATCTCAAGGAAATCGCAACATATGCTGATGTAATCGGCATCGCAAAATTCCTTGCGACTCAAGAAGGGGTGGAGGCTGCGCATGCGCAGAACCTGGGTGTGCACGCATGGACGTTCCGTGCCGAAAACGAGTTTTTGCCGGACGATCTCAAGGTGGGCAGTGAGCCCGCAGGGCGTGGAAATCTGGAGGCTGAGATTCAGCGCTATTTAAGCCGCGGTATCGATGGTTTCTTCGTCGACTTTCCGGCCATCGGCGTACGGGTTAGAGATTCTTATATTTCCGGGCTCCATTTATCGCACCAGCCGCTGACCGAGACGAGCTTGCCCGCGAATAAGGTGCAGGGGCGGTAGTTCTCGCCCGCAGTGCCCTGTAGTAGCAAGCAATTCTCGCATTCGGAGCCTTTGATGTAGTCGGGATGTTTCTTCAGATCGATTTGATTCGCATTCTCGATGTACCCCACGGCAACCGCTGCCGGGTCCTTGACATCGACATGCGGTGCCGCTTGTGCAAAGGAGCGGCGCGGCGCAACCGCCGCTGCGATCGCACTTCCAACCAGCAGACTTCTGAGGAGCGTTCTGCGAGTGACGGCTTTCCCTACGGGGTGTCGGCTCAAGGGCATTTCTTCCTGCTATTCTGGCGCTTTGCGAGAATGGAGTGCTAAGCATACCGCTATTGGTCAACACGGCGCGAATCGTATTCTTCGCGGCGCTCATGTTCACTTTTTACAGCGCCGTAGCTCCTGCCGCGCATGTCTTGCGCTTGACGCCTTGGGACAAGGCGACGCATTTCATTGCTTTCTATGTGCTGACCGCTCTGGCGGTTGCTTCTTTTCCAAGGCGCAACCTGCTGCTCATTGCCGCGCTGTTATCGGGCTTCGGGGCTTCGATAGAAATTGTGCAAGGCACGCCCCAGGTGCACAGAGATCGGGATTTCTGGGATTGGGTGGCGGATACCGTTGCCATAGCCAGTGCGTTGCTGCCCATGGCCTTATCCTGGTGGCGCACGCAGGTGCGGGCGCTCAAAAATAAATGGATATATAGGCCTGATAAACCATCGCGCTGAATTGGTATAGAGGCTCAGAGCCCGGCTTGTACGCCGGCGGCCCGAAGTCCTTGATGTCGCGGAAGTCGAGGTAGTTGAAGTGAATGCGGCTCACATCCGCTGTAACCGTGCCGCGCTTGAATATCCTCCAACCGTCGGGCAAGAATGCGTACGTGACCTTGCCGCCAATGGTCGTATTGTCCAATGCGGCGAGGTTCTGATCACGGGCGGTGAAGTTCTGCGACCCGGCGAACGGGAACAAATCGCTGTAGAAAGTCGCTGCGCTCTGTTTGTAATAGCGCGCCCGCCCTTCGAAAATCCACTTGTTGCTGATGGGATGCGTGTAGTCGAGCTCGTAGGTGTTGCCGACCACGCCCCAGGTGTCCGTGAAATACCGATACAGACCCGTTACGGCAGCACGGTAGGGCAAATAGTATTTCGCCTGCACCTGCACAGCGGTGCTGGTATGCGTGTCAGGATATATCTGGCTCGCCAAGCTGTAGCCTCTGGGGTTGCCCGGGTCGAGGTAGCGGATCGACCGATAAGGATTAGCGAGATATCCGGCGTCGGTGATGACCTGGAGATTCACGCCGGCGATAAAATTCTTGGTGATGATCTGAGACAGTCCGCCGCTGTACGTGCGGCTCAGCGCATGCCCCAGCCAGGCGACGTTGGGTTTATCCGCAGTGCCGTTGTTTTCTCCGACTTTGTTATGCGAATTCGAAAACCCGAGCGATATGGTGGTCAAATCGCCGAACATGTCTTGGCTTAGCGAAAAACTCGCGGTGTCCGAGATGTAGTCGCGCTCCACGCTCGTCTGGTAGGAAGCCGTGTACGTGGTCTTGTCGTGCAGGTATTCCAGGGTGCCGCTTTTCTGCTTGCGTTCATCTTTGATGACGCTCGCTTGGCTCAACACATCGACCGAAGCGCCGCTCACCTTGTCAATGAAATAGTTAGCCTCAAGCGCGAAATTTTCGGTAATTTTCGCGCGCGCGGTCGCGGAGTAGCCGGTAATGTCCATGCCGCCGCCGCTGTATTTGCTGTAAAACACATCGGCGCGATTGTCGGGCAGCACATCCGCACTGGTGCTGCGGATGAGCAGCAAAGCAGCCGTCATTGCTGCGCGAGCTAGCGATTGCCTATATGTCATGCTGACCGTCAATTACAGCCGCAGCCGCCACCGGCGCCGCCGGTAGCGCCGCGCGATCCTTCCCTAGACTCGCGAATGTGATCCAAGTAAGCGCTGGAAATGGCATCCCGATCCCAAGCCATGATCGGATCCGCCAAGCGATCGCGTTCGTAGGGCTTCACCCAGGGCTGAATGCTGCAGGCGCTCGACAACAGCACAGTCCCCGCGAGCGAACTCAAGATCAGAATGTGACGCAGGCGCATGGATTATTCCCGGATAAGTTGACGGATGCGGTCTTGATAATCGTTCTCGTCGCCCGGCTTGTAGCCGCGGTGAATGTAGCGAATCTGGCCTTTGCGATCGATGATGACCGAACTCGGCATCTCATCGACGTGATAGGCCTTGCTCACCTGGTTAGCCGGATCCAACAGCACCGGAAAGCTGACCGGCTTGCGGGTCAGCAGCTCCTTGACCGCGGGCGCTTCCTTGTCGACGTTGACACCGATAAGGGTGAATCCAGCCGGCTTGTACTTCTTGTACATCTGATCGAGCAAGGGCATCTCTTGCTGACAGGGTCCGCACCAAGTAGCCCAAAAATTGACCATGACCACTTGGCCTTTGTAGGCGCTCAGGCCGCTTGCCTGCCCGGCCAACGTCGTGAGGGTGAAAGCGGGTGCTGTGCCGGAGGCATCGCCGCCCGCCGCGAATGCGGTCGAGGCAACGACGATAGCCGCCATTGCACAGCGTTTCAGTAATGTTGAGGTGCTAAGCATGGATCCTTACTCCTTGATCAGTAGAAAACGGTCAAACCTATCGTGGCTTCGAGGTTGTCGACGTTCTTGGTGCGCCCCGTTAGGCTGGTTTCGAAGATGTGATCGCGTACATCAACATGAACCGCCAGCCAGTCGGTTATCAGCAGCCGTTCACCCACTCCAAAATTCAGCGCGAATTGATCTTTATCGGCAAATTTCACATCGCCCATGCCTACCGTCACGTAGAGGGCGGAGTTGAAAGCGCGGCCTCGTCCGAGAAAGATCTCGCCGGGGAGTACGTTGTAGCCTACGTCCAGGTCGTAATACGTGAAGCGCCTCCCAGAGTCGCTGACCACCGTAATATTCGGAAACACATCCTCAAGACTGGTGGTGCCCGCCTTTGATCTGGCCAGAAACCCTTCCAAGAAAATATCTTCGGAAACGTGGTATGCGGCCCGCACGCCGTATAAAGGATTGGTGCCGAAATCTTGGATGCTGAGCACGCCGTAGTAGCCACCCAGTTCGAAATCCTTGGCCTTGATATGCGGTGTCTTCACGACGCGGCGCGTGACTTGCGGCTCGATGATGGAGGGCTCGCCCTGCGGCTCTTCGGCAACGATCTCCGTCGGCGCCTTGTGGCCGCGGTGGAACCAGCTACAGCCGCAGAGCAGCGCCGCGCCTAGAAGAATACAGCTAAGCCGAATTTCCATTCTTCTAAATCCTTGTACACATTCTGGTTGTTAAAGACGACATAGTGGCGCCAATCGGCGCGCCAGAGGAATCGCCTGGTGATGAACCCTCTTGCGCCCACCGAAACGTAGGCCATTTCGTTGTTGTTTTGCAGCGGGGCAGGGGGAACTTTGTCTTGTATATATTGGTAGGCGGTGCCGATGCCGGCCGTCGGGGAAAACCACTTCCATTCCGGAATAAAGGTGTGACGCAATCCGATACTCGCTATATAACGGTCATCGAGCGTGCCGAAGGCCTGTTGCACGACGAATTCCACATCGAGGCTGGTCGTCAGCCCGAAATCGGCATAGGCGGTGACAAGGTTTTCACGGTTGTACACGCCATACCCGGCACCGAGTTCCCAGCGGTGTGAGGCAAATTCAGGGTACGGCGGTATGGGCGCCGGTCCGCCCGATTCCAGCAGGGTACGAGCTAAATCGGCGCGCCGCACCCAGCCTTCATTGCCGCGCGAGGCTCGCACCTTGTACCAGTCGGTTCGGCTGTAGAGCACGGTGACTAATTCGTCGCGCTCGATGACGTAGACCACCGGAAAGCCGCGCCCCGGGCCTGAACGCATCTCCAGGTACGGATCGGCAACGACCAGTACCAGGTTTTTCGCCGCCGCATTCGCTAGACCTACATTTAACGCCTGCACCAACAGCACCAGCGCGAGCAGACGACGCATCAGGTCAGTTCGCTACAGGCGCAACAAACGGATCGTTGTAGAACTGGGCTCCAATATCCAACCATTCGGCAATCAATCGCAGCTCCGCAGGTGACAGGTAACCGGTGTGATCGAGTACAGGGTCATGAAAACTACCGTCGAACATCCTAAAGAACGTGGTCGAACCCGCCGCACTGCCGGCAGCCATCGGCGGTGCCAGTGAGACAGGCACCATGATGGTGGTCGGCTTGCCCGTTACCGGATCGGGAGGGCCCGGCGCCGGTACCAGCAGGTCTTGCAGCACCCCCATATTAAGCGTCTGCGCATTATGTGCAAACAGCAGTTCCTCATAGGAGCTGACGACGCTGACGTCTGCGCTCGACGCTGAGCCGTTCAAGTCAAGCTGACCTTGCGGTACTTGGATCATCGCCGTCGCGTTGACCGGGTTGTGACAAACCGAGCAAGTGGTCGGGGTCATGGCGACGCCATTCACCGTGTTGGTTCGGCTGGCCAGGCTCCATATCGATTGCATGAAGAGCTGTTTCACCGGATCCATGTCGAAGTGGATGGTGACCCGGCATTGCGCGCTCCACGTCGCGCAATTCGCATTGGTGGGCGGCGGTTCGTTGAGGCCGCTGGTGCCGCCGTAGGTGTACGAAAACGCCTTATCCGGTTGCGGCGGCGTGGTGCCGGCGGTCCAAATGCCATCGTAAATCACGTCTGTGCTCAAAATCTGCGAGCAAGGAGTGGCGGCGCCGTTAGGTGTCGTGCCGTTTTGGGTACAGGTGCTTAGGCTCAAAGTTTGCGCCATGGTGGCTCCGGCATTGGTCAAGGCAATGGCCGGATTGGTGTGCGGGAAGGGCGAGCCCGTGCTCGGTGCGCCGGGATTGACGGCTTTCGTCAAGCCCGCGCGGCCGTGCGAGGTGTTATTGGCGGTGCTATGACAGCCATTGCAGGTTCTGGTCTCTCCCGGGAGCAGTTGCAGCCAGCTGGTGTGCTGCGGCGAAATCCGCTTGGCATTCGCGTCGACAATATCGATGGTGAACGGAACATTGGCGGGAACTTGGATTTGCACCGATCCGTCGGGTTGAATGGGAGCGTAGCCGAGAATTTCTCGCATACCCATGCCCGCCGGCCCGAATGCGGACTGGTTGATCTTGCGTACCGTCTTGGCGGGAATTTCCACAGCCTTTTGCACTCTGATGAAGCGGTACGGACGCGAATAAAAAGCCGGCTGGGCGGGATCCGCCACGCCGGCGATATTGGGTGTCGCCGTATCAACGCCATCGACGTCATACACGCTGCTGATGTCCAACAATCCCACGCCGGCGCCGGCCATGGTGGCCGCTTGCCCCGGTGCGGGAGCCGCATCCACCAGGGTCACCGGTGCAGGCTTTCTGGGTTGAAGGATGATCGGTTCGACTACCATGGTTCCTAAGTCCGCGCTGAGCACCGGCCCCAACGTTCCCTTGTCGAGATCGTATATCCATAGCGTGTATTGGGGCGGCGCTAAGGTGACGTTCGCGCCCGCGGTGTTCGAGGCCGTGCATAAGTTGGTGGTATTCGGGGCCACGGTGGTATCGAGAACAAGGCAAGGCGACCAGCTCACCAGCATGCGATTGGTGCCGTCATAAAGCGGAAAAACAGAAGCAAATCGGCCGCCCAATGAGGGCATATTCGCATCGGTCGTTACACCCAAAGTGGTCGCGCTGGTCTGCGCCGTGCCCGCCGCGCCGCCGGGTGTCGCCGATTGATGGATTTCGACAAAATTCTGAGCGTTGATCTTGACGATGTCGCCGCCCAGTTGCGTGCCGAGGAAAGGCCGCACGAGGGCGACCAGCGTGCCGTCGGCAAGCTCGCGCGCGTTGAGGAATTGAATGACGTTGTTGTTGGTCCCCGCAATATTGGCGCCTGTAGCGTGGCTATTCGCGCCATAGTAGAGCTCGAGGCCCGAGCCGTCCGGATTCGCGTGATAGAGGCTGATCTGCCCGCCATTGGCGGTGTCCCATCGCGAGAAAATGATTTGGCCGTTGCCAAGGACCGACGGCGCAAAATCGTGGTTGGTGTTGAAGCTGATTTGGTGCTGGTTGCTGCCGTCGCCATTCATCACATGCAGTAAGAATATGGACTGAGACTGATCGTCTGTCTGAGCCTGGTACTGAGGCCGCCCCTCATCGAGCAAGATGGATTGAGTGGCTATCTGGCGTGTCGAGGCGAACACAATTCGGCCGTCCGGCAAGTACCGCGCGCCCACATCATGGCCGGCGGTGATGTCATCATTGGTCAGTTGCGTGACGGTTTTCGCCGTGGCGTCGTATATGTAGATATGCCAGTTCGGCTGCGTCGGGTCGGTATTTTTCTTTTTTGGATTGAGCGGCAGACGCAGCGAAAATACTATTTTCGTGCCGTCCGGCGACACATCGAGATCGCGCACATCGCCCATGCCCTTGGTTACCGTGCCGGTAATATTGACCTCTGCGCCGGCGGCACTGGCCTGGTCGCGGATGTACAAATCCCCGCCGGTGATCGAGGTAATCAGATCCCGCATGTCGATATCTTTCTGCAGGATCGGACGCTTGATGTAGGCCAACGGAAAATTCGTCACACCGGGAGTCAATGTTTGACCGCCTGCAACGCCCGGCGCGTGACCGCTGGATGCGCTGCTGCATCCAATCACAAATAAAATGGGCAAAGCCAAAGCCGCGAGCTTCAGCAATCCGTGACGGTGTTCACGCTGTGTGAAAGTGTTCATATAAATACCTATATTCGTAGTTTCAGCTCAAGCGTCAGCCGGCGTGCGTGCGGTCGGCGTCATTGAACTTAATCGGTCTCATTATGCGCATCTTCGTTCGATGCTCATGCGCATACTGTTAACGCACTCACAGAAGAACTTCTCCGTATCCGTTTCTCTGTGCACGCAGCGCAGACCGTACAGGAATCGAGGCCAGGATATAGGGGTGCTCTTAACGGTCGGTACTGTCGCGAAAAACCGACGTCGTTCAGATGAGACATTACTTGTAGGTTAATCGCCTGCGTATATTCGCCCCAAGTCGAAACCCACAACTCATGCGAGTGGATGTGCATATGAAGAACGGGATGGAGAAACCAATGACGCAGATGGTACGCGCCTCAACAGCGGCGCCGAATCTTGTTGCTAATGCGGTACGCGCAACGGTCTGCGCCGGCGCGCTGGCGCTGCTCGGAGCAAACGCGCTGGCAGCGAATCCGAACGCCGACCAAGCGACGCGAATATACAATCGTATCGCGGGCATACCGCCGACCGCCGCTCAGCTCGCGCAGATGACGGGGACAGACCCCGTAAGCGCCGCGCTGCTCGCGACCCAAGATCCCGCGTTCTACAACAACACCGTCCGCAACATGGCAGCACCATGGACCAACCGAGATCAATCGGTGTTCGTGCCGCTTAACGACTACACGGCGACCGTAGTCGGCATGGTGAAGGACAACGTGCCGTTTAACACCTTACTTAGCGCCGATTTGGTGTACATCGCCGATTCGGCAGCCGGTGTGCCGGCGTACTCGCCCTCGAACAATGCGATGTATGACGCGCTCGACGCCAACAACGTGGATCTGAGCGTGCACTTGGTTTCCAGCACCCAGTCCGCGCTCAGCGGCATCCCGGCGGCGGCAACCGCCGGCGTGATGACCACGCGCGGCGCGGCCAGCGCGTTCTTCATCAACGGCACCAACCGCGCGATGTTCCGCTTCACCGTGCTGAACCATCTTTGCAACGACCTGCAGCTGGTGATGGACATCACGCGGCCGCCGGATCGGATTCGCCAGGACGTGACGCGCAGCCCCGGAGGCGTGAGCACCCTATTCCTCAACAACTGCATCGGCTGCCACAGCGGCATGGATCCGATGGCCCAGGCATTCGCCTTTTACAACTTCAACAACATCGACCCGACTACCACCGATACCACGGGACAGATTGTCTATACCGCGGGCCAGGTGCAGCCGAAGTACCACATCAACAACACCAACTTCCCGCAGGGCTATAACACGATGGACGATGCGTGGGAGAACCGCTGGCGCACGGGACCGAACTATGTCTTGGGATGGAGTGCAACTCTCCCCGGCAGCGGCAACGGTGCGAAATCTCTGGGCCAGGAAATTGAAGGCAGCGCGGCCTTCTCCAGCTGCCAGGTCACCCGGGTGTTCAAGGATGTGTGCCTGCGCGCGCCGAACAGCCCGGCCGACTTCACCCAGGTCAATTCGATGATTAGTTCGTTCCAATCGCATAACTACTCGCTGCGGCAAGTCTTCGCTGAAGGCGCCGCCTACTGCATGGGGACTTGAGCATGAACGTTACACGTATCACCGGCTTAGCAGCGCTCGCGGCCTCGTTTGTCTTGAGCGCATGCGGTGGCGCCGGCGCCCCCACGACCACCAACCCTACGCCGTCGCAGACGGTCGCGGCGGACGCCTATACCGGGCCTCCGGCGGCAACAGCCGATGTCACGGCATTCCAGGTCAATTTCTGGAATAACATCCGCGTGCAGAACCGCTGCGGCCAGTGCCACAACGCGACTTCACCGGCGCAGATGCCTAATTTCGCGCGCAGCGACGATGTGAACCTCGCCTACGCCCAGGCCAACACGGTGGTCAATCTTAGTACCCCGTCAACCTCGCTCATCGTCACCAAGGTGTCGGGAGGCCATAACTGCTGGCTCGCCGACAACGGTGCCTGCGGCCAGATCTTGACCACCTGGATCGCTAATTGGGCCGGTGCCGCGGGAACAGCGGCTGCCACCGCGGTGCAGTTGCAAGCGCCTCCGGTTCAAACCGTCGGGCAAAGCTTGAATTTCCCAGCGGCCTTCACCGACTACCAGAACACGGTATACACGCTTACCAGCAAGTACTGCGTACGCTGCCACTCCTCCACAGCGGATCCGTCCGTGCAGCAATCGCCGTACTTTGCCGATCCGTCTCTCGCGGTGGCTTATCCGAACGCGATACCCAAGATCGACTTCACCGGTTGCTCGCCCATGGTGAGCGGCAATGGCGTCGGCGCTTGCGGTACGAATTCCCGGTTCTATCAGCGCCTGCTGACGGACAATCACAACTGCTGGGACAACTGCGCGACCGACGCGGGTCTAATGTTGGCGCAAATCCAGGCCTTCGCCGCAATGCTGACGCCGGCTAACATCGATCCGAGCTTGGTTGTCAGCAAGGCCCTGTCCTTGACTCAGGGTACGATCGCGAGCGGCGCCAGCCGCTACGACGCGGATACCATCGCCAAGTACGAGTTCCAATCGGTGGTCAACAATACGACGTTTGACACCAGCGGCATCGACCCGTCCGCGGATCTGACGATCTCAGGCAGTGTCACGCTGGCCGGCGGCTGGGGTATCAATGTCGGCGCCGGCGGCAAGGCGCAGGCGACGACCCAAGCGAGCCAGAAGATCTACAACTTCATTCAGGCCACGGGCGAGTTCTCCATCGAGGCGTGGGTGGCCCCCGCGCTGGTAGCGGCCGACAAATCCTACATGGTCAGTTACTCGGGCGGCGACACCACGCGCAATTTCACGCTGGGTCAGACCAACCAGAGCTATGACTTCATGTTGCGCGATTCGAATACCGCGCTCACCGGACTGCCGCAACTGCAGACACCGGCCGGAGCGATGCTGCTGCAGGCATCCTTGCAGCACGTGGTGCTGACCTACGATGCGGTGAACGGCCGGCAGATTTACGTCAATGGCGTGAATGCGGGCATCCCCGATCCGCAGAAAGGCGGGAAGATCTCCAACTGGGATAGCAGCTTCGCACTGGTCCTCGGCAACGAAGTGTCAGGCGATCGATCCTGGCAGGGGCTCATCAAGTTCGTGGCCGTCCATAGCCGCTCAATGTCCCCCGCGCAGGTTTTGCAGAACTTCAACGCCGGCGTGGGCGAACGATACTACGTGCTGTTCAACGTGGCCGAGGTGACGGGCGTGTCGCAGGCCTACGTGATGATGACGGTGAGTCAATACGACAGCTACAGCTATCTGTTCTACCAGCCGACATTCATCTCGCTGGATCCGGCCGCGATGCCGAATAACATTCCTGTGCAGGGAATTCGCATCGGTATCAACGGCACGGTACCGCAGGTGGGGCAGGCCTATATACCGCTCAACACGACGGTGACTGCGGCCAACTACACGCCGCAGGGCCAAGTTCTGTCCAACATCGGCACGGTGATCGGCTTACAGAGCGGACCCTTGACCGATCAGTTCTTCCTCACCTTCGACAAGCTGGGCAGCCATTCAAACGTGGTGGTGGAAGCCACACCCTCGGCGCCGGCACCCGCCCCGGGACCGGTGGTCGCCGATATCGGCGTCAAGACCTTCGCCCAGATCAACGCGACGCTGTCGGCGCTAACGACTGTGCCGACAACGGATCCCAACGCGAACGCGACCTACTTGGCCGTGCAGCAGCAGTTGCCGCCGACGCCGACGCTGGAAGGCTTCTCGTCCGCGAACCAGGTGGGCATTGCGCAGCTGGCGGTCCAGTACTGCAATGTCATGGTCAATAATCCCGGCTACTTGGCGAATGTGCTTCCTGGCGTGACTTTGGGTGCCGGCCAGTTCTCATCGCAAGGCGGTATCGATGCGGTTACCGGACCGCTGGCGGCCCGAGTGCTGGGCGGCGGGGTGAGCAGCGTGCCGCCGGTATCGAGCATGACGGGCGCCACAGGCGAGCTCGACAAATTGATAGTGAATCTTTGCACCACAACGGCGTGCAACACCGCCGCGCGGGTCCAGGCGGTTACCGCCGCAGCCTGCGCGGCGGCCTTCGGCAGCGCCAACATGTTGATCAATTAAGCACGACGAATCGGAGAGGTCTGTAATTATGAGCAAGAAATCCAAGCAGCCGCTGGGAATCCACGATCCGCTCCTGCTGCAGGAACATCCACGACCGCGCACGCGCCGAGAGTTTGTCGCGCAGAGCTTCATGACGGGCGCTGCAACGGTGATCGCACCGACGCTCGCCGGCATGCTGGCCTATCCGCGGGCGGCGCGCGCGACGCTGGCCTCCGACATCCAAACGGCAGTGGGCGCGTGCGGTATCACGACCGGCGCCGGCCTGATCCCCTTCATCTGCTTTGATCTCGCAGGCGGAGGCAACATTGCCGGTTCCAACGTGCTGGTCGGCGGTCCTAAGGGGCAGCTGGATTTCTTGTCAGTGGCCGGATACAGCAAGTTGGGTCTTCCCGGATCCATGGTGCCCAATGCCAGCGCCACCGGAAACTTCATCGATTCAAGCTTCGGGCTGCGCTATCACACGGACAGTGCGCACCTGCGGGGAATGAAGCTGCGCGCCAGTGCCGCGACCATGGCGGGCACGACCGGCACGATTATTCCCGCGCTCTCGCAGAACGATACCAATACCAATCCGCACAATCCCATGTACGGCATTTATCAGGCCGGCGCGCGCGGTGGGTTGCTGAATCTCATCGGGTCTGCCAGTTCCCAATCAGGCGGCAATTCGATGTCGCCGCCCACCATGGTGATTGCATCCGCGATGCCGACCAAGGTATCCAGTTCGCAGGACAGCAAGGGACTTGTAAGCACAGGACAGCTCAGCACGCTGCTGCCCAATGCGGCAGACGTGACCAATGTGCTCGAGTCCATGAAGCGCGTCAGCGACGCCAAATATGCGCAGGTTCACGCATATCCAGCCAATGGCGTTTTGAATGCCGCGGCCATCGGAGCTACAGGCATCGAGGCATGCAGTTATACCAAGTCTGCGTACATCGTCGATCGGTATAACAGCCCATCCGCGGTGAATCCGGACGTGGATCCAAACATCGTGGGAGCGAGCGGCATTTTCAGCACCGCGGAATACCAAGCCAATTCCGATTATCAGAAGACCGCCGCGATCATGAAGTTGGTCATCGATGGCAATGCCGCCGCCGGCACCATCGAGATGGGCGGCTTCGACTATCACTCTGGCAACCGCATGGACGGCGAGGCGCGCGATCTTAATCTCGGTAATTGCATCGGTGCTTGCTTGGAATACGCCTCGCGCGTCGGCAAGCCGGTCATGATCTATGTCTTCAGCGACGGCTCGCTGGCCAGCAGCGGCATGATCGACAACTCAGTCGGGGGACGCGGTAAGGGCGTTTGGACCGCTGACAACCAGAGCGTCGCGGCTACCTATTTCTTGGTCTTCAATCCGAAAGGCAAGGCAGTCGCCGCGCAGGCCAATCCGGAAATGAGCATGCAGATCGGTAACTTCAATGCAGACGGTTCACAGAACACCACTGGCAGCCCGGCCGGCAACAACGTACCCAATCTGGTGCAAATGGTCGTGTTGAACTACATGGCGCTGCATAACGCGAACGCCATCTCGGCTTGGCCCACCTTGTTCCCGGCGCCCAACTTGAATAACACTCTTGGCTCGGGTACGGCGCTGGAGCCGTTGATTGCGTGGCAACCGCTTGCGGGGCTCGTGAACGGCAAGGTCTCGTAAGTCTCGCCGAAATACCGGGGCCTGACGGCAGCGTCAGGCCCGCCGCATTCTCAGGCAGCGCATTTCTGTCTCATTCCAGAGACAACACACGGCGTTAATCGGCGGTCTGTAAGATACGCACTCCTCGCGCCGCACATTGCGTAAATAATCAACTGGCTGATCCTGTTTCATGAGTTTTCACGAATGTGCGCCAAGTCATATAGAAATTCTGGGATCCCCAGTGCGTTGCGTTGACACTGCGGCTTGCATTGTGCGATTTTGCATAAGGTCTGATCAGGGCAAACTCCCCGAAAGGCGAGGGCGCAAAGCTTCCGGTCTACGGGGTGTTCCTACGACAGCGGGGTTACCAGCGTGGTTGATAAATCGCGGCGCTTCGGCGTCAGTTTAAGCGTTGCACCGCATGCGTAAGGCATTGTTCTTCGGCAGCATGATCCTTGGAGCCGCCATGGCGGCCTCAATTGCCGCCGCGCCGACCATCGTCGGTAAGGAGGCGCCGGATTTCGTGCTGCGCGGTTTGGATGGCCGCAATGTGCGGTTGTCCGAGTTTCGCGGTCAGGTGGTCTTGGTGAATTTTTGGACACGCTCGGACGGCGACTCGCGGCAGCAGATGCCGCAGCTCGATCGCATCAACATTACCTATCAGCGTGCCGGCCTCGTGGTACTGGGCGTGTCGGTGGACGAGGACTTGCGGCGTGCCAAGGAATTCGCGGCCGCGATGAGCGTGACGTATCCGATCTTGTTCGATACGGGGACTGGGATCGGTAAGGACTATTTGTTGCAAAAAATGCCCATGACAATCCTGGTGGATCGCGCGGGTATCGTGCGTTACTCGGCCGTGGGCTTCAGGCGCGGCGACGAGCGCGTTTATCTAGATCACATCCGCGAATTGCTGCGCGAGTAAAAGATAGGTCAGTTATGAAGCTCAATCGAATTGTATCGATCCTGGTCTGCAGCGCATTGCTGTCTCCTGCCTGGATGGCGATGGCAAAGAATGCCCCGCCCAAGCAAGCCCCGGCGACCGAAGCTGCCGAGCCACCGGCCCCGGGCGCAGATGCCGCGAGTGCGCCGGACGCCGCTGCGCCGCCGCCGGCTCCCGACGCGCCGCCGCCCGCTCCCGACGCGCCTCCAGCGGAACTTCGAACGCTCGATCAGGAAGTGCAGGGTCTGAAAAAAGATGTGGTCGATTTGAATAAAGATCTGTTCGTGCTGCAGGAAGAATTGCTGTTCCCCGCCAACACCCAAGTCGCCCTCTATATTTCGATGGATGTCGGCGCATTTTTCGCTTTGGATTCCGTGACGGTGAAAATAGACAACAAAGAAGTCAAGAATTACCTGTACACCGCGCGCGAGGCCGATGCGTTGCTCAAGGGCGGCGTGCAGCAGATCTATTTAGGCAACTTGAAGGTCGGCAAGCACGAACTGGTGGCATTTTTCAGCGGCAAAGGTCCGGTCGAGCGCGGGTACAAGCGCGGCGCCACCCTCAGCTTCGACAAAGGCGTAGGCGCAAAATATTTGGAACTTAAAATCACCGATCGAGTTCCCAAGCATCAACCTGAGTTCATGATCAAAGACTGGGAATGATGCGTGCAAGGCTTGATTAACACACTTCGGCCGCTGCTTCTGGGCGGATTGCTGCTGGCGATGCCGATTGGGGAATCGCAGGCGAAGAACGTCAAGCCCGACCCCAATGGCCTGGCGCCGCATCAGATCCAGGATCTGGCCTATGGCGACGTGCTGTTCTATTTCTATCAAGACGATTATTTCGATTCGATCACGCGCTTGCTCGCCGCGAGGCAACTCGGACGTGTTCCGCACACGCCGGAAGAAGCCGAGTTGCTATTGGGCGGCTTGTACCTCTCTCTCGGCGAGCACGTCGAGGCGGGCAGGATCTTCGAGGCTTTGCTCAAGAAGAATACCTCCGAGTTCGTGCGAAACAGAGCGTGGTTTTACCTGGGGAAGGTGTGGTACCAGCGCGGCTATTTAGAGGAGTCCGAGCGGGCGCTCCGCCAGGTTTCCGACAAGATAGACCCGCGCATCAATGCCGAACGCTACATGTTGCTGGCGCAACTCATGATGCGCCAGGGCCGCTACGATGACGCCATTGCTGCATTGGGCAACTGGCATGGCGCGCCTGACTGGACGGCCTACGCGCAGTTCAATCTGGGCGTGGCGTTGGTGCGCAAAGGACGGTTGACCGAAGCGATCGGCTATCTGGATCGGGTCGGCAAGATCCAGACACGCAGCGAGGAATTGCTCGCACTCAAGGATAAAGCCAACCTGGCACTCGGGTTCGCGCTACTGCAGGTGCAGCGCGCCGCTGAAGCGAAACCCATTTTGCAGCGAGTGCGGCTCGAAGGACCGTACTCCAGCAAGGCGCTGCTGGGCGTCGGCTGGGCGGATGCAGGCATGGGAGAGTTCAAACGTGCCCTGGTGCCCTGGCTTGAGCTGCGCAAGCGCAGCTTGCTCGACTCGGCGGTGCAGGAATCTTTTCTGACCGTGCCTTATGCATACGCCCAGTTGTCGGCCATGGGCCAAGCGGCCGAGTACTACAACACGGCCATCCAGTCCTTCGATGATGAGTTGAAGCGCATCGATGACTCGATTGAGGGCATCCGCACCGGCAAGTTGCTCGATCGGTTGCTTAACGACGACAAGAAGGACACCCTGACTTGGTATTGGCAGCTCACCACCGTGCCGAACGCTCCAGAGTCGCGCTACCTGTACGCGCTTTTGGCGAGTAATGAATTTCAGGAAGGCCTGAAGAACTACCGCGAGCTCAATTTCATGAGCCGCAACCTGGATGATTGGCGCGACGATGTCTCGGCTTACGACAATATGCTCGATACGCGGCAAGCCGCCTACAACCTACGCGTGCCCAAAGCCGATGCCGTGTTGGCTGCTACCGATCTCGATGGCTTGACTCAAAAGCGCGTGGATTTCGAGTCGCGCATCAATGAGATCGAGAAATCAAGCGACGTCGCGGCGTTGGGCACTCCTGCGGAGCAGCAGACCTGGGGGCGCTTGAAACGTATCGAGGAGTATTTGACAGCACATCCGGATGATCCGGATTTGGCCGAGATGAGAGAGAAACATCGGCTCATGAAGGGGGTCATGTACTGGAGGCTTTCGGAGAGCTTTAAGGCACGACTGTGGAATGAAAGGCGTTCGGTAAAAGAGCTTGAGGGCCAACTGAAGGAAACGCAGCGGCGCGCCGTGCTGGTACGGCAGGCACGCGCAGGAACGCCGCTGACCACCGGCGGATACGCTGCGCGGGTGGGGGCGATCCGCGCGCGGATCGATCAATTGCAGGGCCTCTTGGCGGATGTCTCCGAGCGGCAAAACCTTTTCCTGCAGTCACTCGCCATTCATGAACTCGAGGGGCAAAAGCAGCGCATTGAGACCTACCAGATCCAAGCGCGCTACGAACTTGCGGCGATCTACGATCGCACATCCAACGGTCCAGCGGCGCCGAAGGCCAAGCCATGAAGCGGGTTCCGCGATCGGCTGTTGCAGCGGCAGTGCTGATTGGGTGCGCTCTCGCGCTGCCGGCGGCCGTCGCCGCACCTAAGAAACCCCCGACCATCAAGGATCTCGAGAATCGGCAGGTCGATGTCAGTCCGGATCCGCCGCAAAACGTCGATTCGGCGAAAACCATGGAAAGCTACAAGCGCTTTTTGGACTTGAATGCCGGCGATGCGGCGTTGCGCTCCGAGGCATTGCGCCGGCTCGGGGATTTGAATCTGGAAAGCTCGGAGTCCGAACGCATCGAGCGTGAACTGGTCACGAATGAGGGCCTGCGGGCCACGGAGGCCATTCACCTGTACACGGCGCTGCTGAAGACGTATCCGAATTACGAGCGCAACGATTCGGTGCTTTACCAGTTGGCCCGCGCCTACGAACTCAATGCGCAGCCCGAGAAGGCGCTTAACTCGTTGGATCAGCTGGTGGCGCAATATCCCAAGAGCCGCTTTATTGACGAGGCGCAGTTTCGTCGCGGCGAGATACTGTTCTCCGAAAAGGCCTATCCAAAGGCGCAAGCCGCCTACGAGGCCGTCATCAAGGTCGGGTCCTCCTCGGCGTTCTACAACCAGAGCCTCTACAAGCACGGCTGGTCGCTTTTCAAGCAAGGCGAAAACGAGCGCAGTCTGGACTCCTTCGCTTCCGTTCTTGACTCAGTGCTGGTTTCCAAGCGCGATCAAAACCTCATGATCGAGATCGATACCTTGAGCCGTCCCAATCGGGAATTGGTGGAAGATACGTTCAGAGTGATGTCGATCACTTTCTCATATCTCGAGGGCCCGAAGTCGATCGCCGACTTCGCAAAGCACCGCAAGCCGCGCCCCTATGCCTATCTTATGTACGCGCGGTTGGGCGATCTGTACATGGAAAAGGAGCGCTACACGGACGCGGCCGACAGCTACCGCGCGTTCGTCTCGCAGGAGCGCAACAACGAGAAGGCGCCGTTGCTGGAGATGCAGGCGATCGAGGCGTATTCGAAGGGCGGCTTCCCGCAGTTGGTGCTGCAGGGCAAGAAAGAGTTCGTCGAAAACTACAGCTTCGGCACGCCTTATTGGCAAGGACGCGATCCGAAAGCCGAGCCCAAAGTCGTGGAAGTCCTGAAGACCAATCTTAAGGATGTGGCGCAGTACTACCACGCCCAAGCGCAACGCAGCAAGAATGTGGCTGACTATCAGGAAGCCGCCAAGTGGTATCGTAGTTATTTGCGCTCTTTTCCCGACGATCCCGGATCCGCGGTGACCAATTACCTGCTGGCAGACACGCTGTTCGAAAGCAGGCAATATTTGGACGCGGCCCAGGAATACGAAAGCACGGCCTATCATTACGAAGCGCACGAGAAGGCTGCGGCGGCCGGATACGCGGCCATCGTTGCCTATGGCAAACAAGAAGAGATGCTTTCGGGCGAGCCTAAGGCCGCGTTGCATCAAAAGACCATCGATAGCTCGCTGAAGTTTGCGGAAACCTTCCCGGCCCACCCGGAAAGCGCACAGGTGCTGACACGCGCGGCCACCGATCTATACGCATCGAAGGACTACTTGCGTGCAGTTTCTGCAGCGGAATCCTTGCTGGCGAAGCAGCCGGCGGTGGACGTTGCCAAACAACGAATTGCCTGGACGGTAATCGGCAACTCGAATTTCGATCAAGGTGTGTTTGATAAAGCCGAAGTTGCGTATACGCACGCACAGGCTCTCATGCCGCCCAATGATCCCGAGCGTGGCGTGATTGTTGAGCGGCTTGCCGCGGCGATCTACAAACAGGGAGAACAAAAGAGCAAATCCGGCGATAGCGCAGCGGCAGTGGATGATTTTTTGCGCGTTTCGGCCCTCGCACCTTCATCAAAAGTGCGAGCAAACGCGGATTTCGACGCGGCGGCGCTGCTCATTACCCAAAAGCAGTGGGATCGCGCCATCACCGTTCTGGAAGGATTTCGACGCAATTTTCCGCAGAGTCCGCTGCAGGCCGATGTTACCCGCAATCTAGCGGTGGCCTATTCGGAATCCAACAAGCCGGGACAGGCGGCCATTGAGTTCGAGCAAATCGCGCAATCGCCGAAAGAGACCCCGGAAGTACAGCGGGAGGCCACTTTGCAGGCGGCCGACTTGTATGACAAGGCCGGCAACTCGGCGAAGTCGCGCGTCATGCTGGAAGCATTCGTCAAACATTTCCCGCAGCCATTGAACCCGGCCATGGAAGCGCGCAACAAACTCAGCATGATCGCCTCCAAGGCGGGGGATTTCAGCGGACGTGACGCGTGGCTCAGGGACATCGTTGCCGCCGATCGGGCAGCGGGCGGAGCCCGTACCGATCGCAGCCGTTCCCTCGCCGCGAAGGCGACCTTGACGCTGGCGGCGCCGGCGCGCGAGCAGTTCAGAAGCATCAAGCTGGTGGCGCCGCTCAAGAAATCTCTTGCCGAGAAGCGCAAGGCGATGGAGGCTGCGCTCAAGGGCTATGAGGCGGCGGCTGACTATCAGGTGGCCGATGTCACGACGGCCGCGACTTTTGAAAGCGCTGAGTTGTACCGTCAACTCGGCAAGGATCTAATGAGCTCGGAGCGCCCCAAGAACCTGAAAAAGGACGAATTGGAGCAATACGATGTGCTGCTCGAGGAGCAGGCCTTTCCTTTCGAGGAGCAGGCGATCAAGTTGCATGAGGTGAACGCGGCGCGAACCAAGGACGGCACCTATGATGAATGGGTGCAGAAGAGCTTTGCAGCGCTTGCGCAGCTCAATCCAGGCCGCTACGCCAAGGTGGAAATCGGTGAACAGCAGATCGAATCAATTCGTTAGCCTCGGGGCGATTGCGCTGCTTGCGGGCTGCCACAGTGCGCCGGCACAGCCGCCGCGCGTGCCGGAATCCTCGGTACCTGCGCAGGTCGCTTCGGTGCCCGCACAATCGCCGGCCCTGAGCAGCCCGCCGAGTTCCAGCGGCGGGGGCGTCCCGGATTCGGCCAACGCCGTGGCCATTCCGCCTCGCGCTGCTCAGCAATACAACCAGGCTCTGCAGCTCATGAAGTCAGGTAAAAACACCGATGCCGAACTCGAATTCAAGCAATTGGCCGTGGCTTACCCGCAGTTCTCCGGCCCGCAGCTGAACTTGGGACTCTTGTACTTGCGAGACTCACGGCTCTCGGAAGCGGAGGCCGCATTCAAGGCGGCGCTCCAGCTGACCCCCACCAACGCGGTGGCGGGCGATGAATTGGGTATCGTAGAGCGCAAGCTGGGCAAGTTCACTGACGCGGAGGCGGCGTATCTGCGTGCCATCGCCGCCGAGCCCAACTATGCGCCGGCGCACCTCAATCTGGGTGTGCTTTATGACTTGTACATGGCAGAGCCGCAGAAGGCCCTCCAGCAGTTTGAACGCTACATCGAAATCGCCGGCGAGAATAAGCAAGTGGCCGGATGGGTGGTGGAATTGCGCAAACGCGTTGGGGCACCGGCAGCTGCGCCAAAGAAGGAACCCGCATGAAAACTTCACTGAAGACATTGGCCTTAGGCTTGCTTGCGCTTGCCGTGAACCTGGCTCAGGCGCAGGCCCCGCCACCGGCCACGGCCCCGCCGACCGATCCCCCCGCGGCGCCAGCCAAGCTCCCGAAAGCCACGGCGCAGTCGGAGGCGGGGGAGCCGCGCGCCGATACCTCGCAACCCCCAGTTGCGGCGCCGTCCCGCCAGCCGGCAGCCTCGGGCCGGGCATCAGCGACAGGCCAGCCCACCGCCTCAGACCACCCAACAGCCTCAGGCCAGCCAACAGCCTCAGGCCAGCGTCCACCCTCGGGCACCGGTCAGAAGGCTCCAGGGGCCACGGATCGTCTTGAACTCGGGACAGCAACCGTAACCGGGGACCGAGAGCAGCCGAAGGTGATGTACATCGTGCCGTGGAAGAAGTCGGATATCGGGGATTTGGCAGGCAAACCCATGAACAGCCTGGTCGATGAGATCCTGGCACCGGTCGATCGGGACGTGTTTAAACGAGAAGTCGTTTATTACAAGGCTGTGCAGGCCGATGCAACGCAAAATGCCGCAGCGGGCCGCCCTTAGGACCTAAGGTGAGAAGTGAGTCATAGCCGATTTTACGGAATCTGGTTGAATTACATATTCGGACGAAGAGTTATCTAGGAGCGCGCAGATGAATTTTATGAATTCGGCAGTCAATTTTTTCAAGGACGGCGGGATATTCCTCTACCCGTTGGCCTTGATTTTTGTGGTCGGGGTATCCATCGCCATCGAGCGATACGTATATCTCACCCGCGAAACCATCCGCAATCGCAGTTTGTGGGATTCGCTGGTGCCGGCCTTGAGCGCCGGAAACTTCAAGCAAGTCGTGAGCCTTACCCACAATTCGAAGGCCTCGATCGCAACGATTCTCAATTACGGCGTCGCCCGGGTGGCGAGCGCGCGCCGCCGAGATGACATCGAAAAGGCCATGGATGAGAGCCTGCTCGAGGTCATACCGAGGATAGAAAAGCGCACTCACTATCTGTCATCGCTGGCGAACGTCGGCCTACTAATCGGTTTGCTCGGCACGATCACCGGCCTCATCGGCGCCTTCAGTGCCGTGGCGACGGCGAATCCGGCGGAGAAGGCCAGCCTGTTGGCCGCGGCAATCTCGGTAGCCATGAACAACACCGCGTCCGGTTTGTTCGTCGCCATTACCTTGCTGCTGGCGCACATGTTTCTCGAGTCCAAGACGACGGCATTGATCGATAGCCTAGAGATCGCGTCGGTGAAGTTTCTGAACTCGATCACCGAGCGCCAGGCGGACAAGCATGAGCCTGCGGCGCCGGCACCCTCGGTGCGTGCTCCTACAGCTGCTCGAAGCAGCATCTAGGCCCGACTCCTTAGGTCGCTTGTCATGAAGTCAAAAGCTGCGCGCCTCGTCCGACGCAATCACGCCCGTTATCACCAAGGACGTGACGATCTGAATATCGTGCCGATGATCGACATGATGGTGATCCTGGTGTTTTTCCTGATCTTTACGGCTGTGTTTTCCAAAACCAATATTCTCCAGCTCAACCTCCCGGCGACCAACACTGCTCCGGTTGAATTGCCGAAGGGACTGAAGCTCGAGGTGATAATCCGCCCGAATGACCTCGTGGTGAATGATCGGAATTCCGGACCGCTAAAGGTGATTGCCAACACGGCCACCGGCTATGATTTGGACCACTTGTCGGAATTCATGCGCCAGGTGAAGTCTCAGTTTCCACAGATGACCGATGCCACCATATTGCCCGGGCCCGCAGTACAGTACGATACGCTGGTGCAGGTGATGGACACAGTGCGGGTATATCAATTACCGGTAGCGCCCTTCTCGAAGGCAGAGCTTTTTCCTGACATCGCCATTGCGGATGCGCCCATATGACCTCGTATCGCATAAAGCGGCATCGGCAACGTCGCCACGGCGCGAACCATTTCGCGCTGATTCCCTTCATCGACATGATGACTATCTTGGTGGTGTTCCTGTTGGCCCACACGGCCGATGTGGACATTCTTCCCAACACCAAGAATATTTCGATTCCACAGTCGATATCAGACCGCAAACCGAGCGCGGCTGTGGTCGTCATGGTCACCAGAGACTCTGTGTTCGTGGACGGTGTGCTGGTGGGTTCCCTCAACGATGTCATTGCCAATCAAGGACCGTTCTTCGCTCCGCTGAAGGCTGCCTTGATGGCGCAAAACGACCGCAGCATCCGCAGCGCGCAGCAAACCGACATCGCCAAACGGGAAGTCACCATCATGGGCGACAAGAGCACGCCTTACAGCGTGCTAAAGAAGATCATGTTGACGTGTAGCGAAGCCGAGTACGGCAAGGTCTCCTTTGCCGTGGTCGAACGCGAACGGGCGGCGACTTAAATGGCTGCCATGAACCCAGCGAGCCGCGCGCCCACAGGCCTTGTGCCTTACTACCGGCGCTACGATCTGCCTTGGGCGCCCTCCGAGGATACGGAGCGCCGCTTCCGCGTCATCCTGCGCAACCTCGCCATCGTTTTCACCGTCGTGGCAGTCATCATGCCGTTTCTGCCGCGCAGCGAGCGGGTGAATAACACCGATTCGCTGCCGGAGCGAGTGGTGCAGTTGGTCATGGAGCCGCCGCCGCCGCCTCCGCCACCGCCGCCTCCACCCAAAGAGAAACCGATCGAAAAGGCGCCCGTCAGCAAAGTGCCGACGCCGCCGCAGCCGGTCGATCCGCGCGTCAAAGCCTCGAAGAGCGGCTTGCTGGCCAACCTCGACGATCTTGCGGCGCTTCGAGATCAGATCGACCTGGACAAATTTCAAAAGAATCAACAAAAGACCACCGACCCTGGCGATGTCAGCCAAGTGACGCGCAACGTCATCAGCTCCAAGGCGGGCGGCACCAGCGGCGGCATCAGTGCGCCGACCAGCAGCGGGCTTGCGTCCGGCTCAGGCTCGTTGCGTGGCATCTACACGACGCAGGTAAAAGATCCCAATCTCGGCGCCTCGGGGCAGGCGGCCACGCGTGCGGGCGGCAGCGGCAGGGCCTCACGCAGCGCCGATGAAATTGCCTTGGTCTTCACCAAGAACAAAGGCGCCATTGACGCAATGTATGCGCGGGCACTGCGAGATAATCCCGCGCTGCAAGGCAAGGTGGTCATCGAACTGACCATTGCGCCATCAGGCGAGATCACTGCGGCGCGGGTGATCTCCAGTGAACTGCATGATGCGGAATTCGAGAGCAAGCTGGTGGCGAGAGTTCGTCTATTTAGATTCGAAGCCAAGGATGTCGCGGCCTTGACTGCGACCAAACCCATTGATTTCTTCCCCGCCGGATGAACATTCAATCTGAAATCGAATTCTTCAGCGACCTTGGTCTTGTCGACAAGGCTCGCTTCATCACGCGCCTGATTTGCGAGATCGCCGAGGAAGCAAAAGTCGGCAGCGGCGACGGCTCCGATGCGATTCGTTACAAGTTCGCGAATGAAATGAGCCAGAGGCTGGCGCGCTTCACCTATCAGCTGTTAGGCGAAGACGCGGCGCGCCCTCAGGATGACGTCGTAATCCGCATGTTGCTGGGTGCACGTGCCGACAAGAATGCGCAGCGCATCATGCACAATGCTTATCGGCGCGTCTTGACGAGCTTTGAAAGCTTCGATACCACGGTGCTGCTGAACCCGCATTAGGAGCTCGCGGATTGTCGAGCGCTGGATTTCTCGGGCTGACTCACATCGGCTTCGAACAACTGCAAGAGCTGCTCCGCCGATTCGCGCGTCGTGGCCAGGAATTTGCTTTCATCATCGCGCACGGCTTGCTGCTTGGCCATCGTTGCCTCGTCATGAATGCGAAACTGATGCACTGTTTCGATGGCTTTGGATTTTGATAATCCCAAGGATTCAAGCACCTGTACTGACATTTCCAGGCTCGAACCCAAGGTTTCGCGAACGGTATAGCGCACCTCCAAATCCATCAGCCGGAAAGCGTGCTGGCGGTTGCGGGCGCGCGCGAAAATCTTCAGGTGCGGGAAATGCTTGCGAATCAGCTCGACGGTTCTGATCGAAGCCTCGACATCATCGATGGCGAGCACGAACACCTCGGCGTTCTCTGCATGCGCCGCCCGCAGCAGCTCGAGGCGTGAAGCATCGCCATAAAATACCTTGTTGCCGAAACGCCGCAGAAAATCAACCTGGGTCTGATTGGCTTCGAGCGCCGTAAATGCAATTTTCTTCGCGAGCAATATGCGCCCGACGATTTGGCCAAAACGCCCGAAGCCGGCAATGATGACTTTGGGGTAGAGTTCGATGGGTGTGTCGAATGGACGGACATCCGATTCGTCGGCTTTGAAGGTGACGTCGTAGAGCGCCAGCAATACGGGGCTCAAAATCATTGAGGCGGTGACCGCCAGCACCAGGAGCTGCGCGCTTGTCGTGTCGATGATGCCGAGAGTGGCGGCGAGCCCAAACAAGACGAAGGCGAATTCGCCGCCGGATGGCAGGCTGATCGCAAGTCCGCGGCTTGCGCGTTCACTTAAGCCCGATAGCCGTCCGATCAGATACAAAATGCCGACCTTCAGGATCATGAAGCCCGTTGTCAATCCGATGATGGCGAAGGGCCGCTCCCGTACCAATTCCAGATTGGCCGACATCCCGACGCTGATAAAAAAAAGGCCCAACAACAAACCTTTGAATGGCTCGATGTCCGCCTCGAGCTCGTGGCGAAACTCGCTGTCGGCCAGCAGTACCCCGGCCAGGAACGCGCCGAGCGACAATGACAGGCCCACCTGGCTGACGAGCAGCGCGGTGCCTAACACGATCAACAGACCCGCTGCCGTGAATGCCTCGGCAACCCGCGTCGCGGCTACGATGCGCAGCAGGGGACCCAACACGTAACGGCCGCCGATGATGACGGTGGCGAGCACGGCGATTAACTTGACCAAAAGCCAGCCACCGGGGCCTGCCGCCTTTGACGAGGCCACGCCGAGCAAGGGCAGCAATGCCAATGCGGGCAGCACCGAAACGTCCTGGAACAGCAAAATACTGAATGCAGACCGCCCGAATTGGGAATTGAGCTGGCCGCGCTCGGATAACAATTGCAATGCCAAGGCGGTGGAAGACATGGACAGGCCGAAGCCGATGATCAGGCTGGTCTCCCACCGCTGATGGAAGCACGAATAGGCTATCGCGCCGATGCATAGGGTGGTGAGCGCGACTTGCGCCGACCCTAAGCCGAAAATCGACTTACGCAATACCCAGAGCCTCGAGGGCTGTAGTTCGAGACCAATTACGAACATGAGCAGTACGATGCCAAACTGTGCGATATCCTGGGTCGTTTCCAGGGAACTGATGAGCCCTAGGCTGGCGGGACCGATGATGATGCCTGCGGTCAGATAGCCCAGGACTGAACCGAGCTTGAAGCGGCGAAAAATCGGTATCGCAATGACGGCGGCAGCGAGATAGATAGCGATCTGCGCCAACAAGCTCATAATATTTCTCCCTATTCTTCTGCAGAGCCTAGTATGTATCGTCAGAGCATTCAATTTCCGGCAAAAGATGCTGCCTTCCGCGAAGATGTGCACGCGCTCGGCGAATTGATCGGCGAGACGCTGCGCGAGCAGGGAGGCGAGGAATTCTACAAGCTGGTAGAAGGTGATCGGGTCGCGGCAATCCTGCGCCGCGAGGGCGATCCTTCAGGCGCGCGCGAGCTGCAAGAGCGCACCCGAGGCCGAGCGCCTGCCGCGGCCACCGATCTCACGCGCGCTTTCTCGATTTGGTTCATGGCGGTGAATACGGCGGAAAAGGTCCATAGAGTTCGCAGGCGCCGCGAGTACCTCAGCGATGTGGATACTTTGCAGCCCGGGGGAATTGCGGACTGCATCGGACGGCTGCAGCGATCGGGTCTGCCGCTGGAGGAGGCCTTGGAGCTGATCGGAAAAATGAGCATTGAGCCGGTGTTCACGGCGCACCCCACTGAATCGACTCGACGAACCATCTTGCGAAAGCAGCAGCACATCGCGCACGACTTGCTTGACCGTAGCAACCCCACATCGTCCCGAGCAGAACTCGATCTGTTGCGGGCACGGGTACGGCTCCAGGTCACCAGCATCTGGCAAACCGAGGAACATCCGCGCGAAGGTCTGACGGTTGTCGATGAGCGCGAGCATGTGCTGTTTTATTTGATTGACATCCTGTACCGCGTTGTGCCGCTTTTTTATGAAGAAATAGCAGCGGCGCTCGCGAATGCGTATGCGGTGCCGGCCGGCACGCTCGACCTGCCGAACATCCTGCGCTTCGGATCCTGGGTTGGAGGCGATATGGACGGAAATGCCGACGTGCATGGCAAGACCATTCGAGAGACCTTACATCGGCATCAGCAGCTCATCGTCTCCGCTTACTTCGCAGAATGCCAGCAGCTGGCGGAATCCTTGAGCCAGAGCGCGAATCGCGTCACGATAAGTCCGGCACTGGCCGAACGCATCGATTTTTATATGAGCGTGCTGCCGGGGGCGAATGCGCTGGCCCCAGCGCGGCACGATCGTATGCCGTATCGAATGTTCTTCGGGCAACTCGGCGAACGCTTGAAGGCAAGCTATGAGGGTCGGCCGAATGCCTACCAAGACCCCGATGAATTTCTCGCCGATATAGGTTTGGCCGCGGAAAGCTTGCTTGAAAATCGCGGGCGTCACGCCGGCTATTTTCTTGTGCGCCGGTTGATGCGCCGCGTGCGCACTTTCGGGTTTCACCTGGCGACGCTGGATGTCATTCAACATGCGAGTGCCCACGATGAGATTATTGCCCAGGGATTGGGCCAGGAAGCATGGCCATCGCTGCCCGCCGAGGAACGGCTGCGGCAACTGCGCGACCTGTTGTCGCGCGATCAGGGGCCTACATCTGCATTCGACGCCATGGGCCGCCGCAGTCTCTGGGCGTTCGAGGCAATCGCCCAGACGCGGCACAAGTTCGGCGGTCGCGCCATTGGCCAGTACATCGTGAGCGGCACGCGGGGGCCCGAGGACGTTCTCGCCGTATTGCTGCTCGCCCGATGGGCAGACATTACCGATAAGCGCAGCGGCGAGTGCCCCCTGGACGTGGCGCCGTTGCTCGAGTCCATCGAATCGTTGGAGTCGGCCGGAAACTTTTTGGTCGCTCTTCATTCCGAGCCTGCCTATCGTCGCCACCTGGCCTCCAGGGCGGATCGGCAAATGGTGGTCATCGGATACTCGGACACCAACAAGCAAGGCGGCATCGCGGCCTCGCGTTGGGCCCTGCAAGTGGCGCAAGTGCAGTTAGTGGAGGCAGCGCGCGGCGCAGAGATCGATTTGTTGATATTTCACGGCCGCGGCGGCACCCCGCCGCGCGGCGGCGGACGCACCGAGCACCTGGTCGAATCGCTGCCGGCAGGCGCTATGCGCGGCATATTGCGATTGACTGAACAAGGCGAAGTGGTCAATCAGAGCTACAGCCTGCGACCCCTTGCGATGCGCACGCTCGAGCGCACTTTCGCGTCGGTGGCCTTGGCAAGCGCTCAGGGCGCGCAGATGCCGCCAATGGAACCTGAGCAGATCGCGGCCATGCGCACTATTGCTGCACAAAGTCTCAGGACCTACCGCGAACTGGTTTTTGGCAGTCCTGAATTTTTCGACTATTTCAGTGCGGCCACGCCGCTTGATGTGATCGAGCGTATGCACATTGCATCTCGCCCGGCTACACGGGCTGGCACGGGCGTCGAGTCGCTGCGAGCGATCCCCTGGGTGTTCGCATGGACCCAAAGCCGCCACATGCTGCCCGGCTGGTTTGGGTTCGGGAGCGGCCTGCAGGCTGCGTTGGAGCTGCACGGCGAGGCACTCATATCGCGAATGACGGCGCATTGGCCGTTTTTCGGGCATTTGCTCGATGACGTCGAAGCCATGCTGGCTCGAACGGATCTGGAAATAGCGCGCTACTACGACGCCCTGGCGGTAGAAAAGCACCAGGTGCCGGCGCAGCTCATCGCCGCGGAGTATGCGTTGACCGTGCGCCATGTGCTTAGATTGCGCGGTTCATCTCGTCTGCTCGACAGCGACCCGACTTTGCAGCGGTCGATCAAATTGCGCAATCCGTACGTCGATCCGATGCACCTCATGCAAGTGGATTTGCTGCAGCGCTGGCGCGCGACGCAGCGGCAGGACCAGGCGCTGTTTGGCGCTTTGCGAGCGACCATCGGCGGCATCGCGCAGGGCCTGCAAGCCACGGGCTGAAGGCGCCTCAGCATTCAGGCACGTTTACAGCGAGTCCTCCTTGTGAAGTTTCCTTGTAGATCGTCGACATATCGATTCCGGTCTGCCGCATGGTATTGATGACTTGGTCGAGGGAAACCTTGTGCGAGCCGTCGCCGCGCAGCGCCAGGCGCGCAGCATTGATGGCCTTTACAGACCCCATGGCGTTGCGCTCGATACACGGGATCTGCACTAGGCCTGCCACCGGATCGCAAGTAAGCCCCAGATTGTGTTCCATGCCGATCTCAGCCGCGTTTTCGATCTGCTCGTTGCTGCCGTGAAGCGCAGATACCAATCCGGCCGCAGCCATCGAACAGGCAACCCCGACTTCGCCTTGGCATCCCATCTCCGCGCCCGAAATCGAGGCGTTTTGCTTGTACAGCATGCCGATGGCGGCGGCGGTGAGCAAAAAGCGCGCGATGCCGTCATCATCAGCTCCGACCTCGAAGCGCCTGTAATAATGCAATACGGCCGGCACGATACCCGCGGCCCCATTGGTGGGTGCGGTAACAACCTGGCCTCCAGCGGCATTTTCCTCATTGACGGCCAGCGCATACGCGTTGACCCAGTCGAGCGCATGCATAGGGCCGTTGGGATCGCCGCTCATGAGTTGGCGAAACAGCTTTGGCGCACGCCTTCGAACGCCGAGCACCCCCGGCAGCAAGCCCTGAGCATTGAACCCTCGGCGTACGCAATCCTGCATCACCTGCCAAATGCGCGAAAGTGCCGCCTGCACTTCGGCGTCGCTGCGCCAAGTGCGCTCTCGAGCCAGCATCAATTCATGGATCTCGAGCCCCCGCGCTTTACCGAGTTCTAGAAGCTGCAGACCGGAGTTGAATTCGAATGGCGGCTGCGGCCGAGCCGGGTCAATGCTATTTCCATCGCCGACACGAATGACAAAGCCGCCGCCGATGCTGTAATACTCTTCTCGAGCCAAAACCTTGTGGGCGGCGTCGTGTGCAGTGAAGCGCATTCCATTGGAGTGGCCCGCCAAAGTTTGATCAGTGTGGAACAGAAGATTGAGGGGCTCATCGAAATCGATTTCGCGCTTTCCTAAGAGGCGCAGTCGCTTGGCAGCGCGAATCCGCTGCAAAGTGGGTTCAACCGTCGCGGAATCAATCGTATCGGGACTCATCCCCTCCAGCCCAAGCAGAATCGCGCGGTCGGTGCAGTGGCCGCGACCGGTCAGGGCCAGAGAACCATAAAGTTGCGCGGAGACTTGCGCGGTATCTGCCAGCAAGCCGCGCTCCTCGAGCAATTGGGCAAATCCCCGGGCGGCGTTCATCGGTCCCATAGTGTGCGAACTGGAGGGACCGATGCCGATCTTGAAAATATCGAAGACACTCAAACTCATGCGCGAACCATCCGAGGCGGGCAATCCGCAATGATACGCTGGCGCCTCGCCCCGCGCTTAAGACGCCGCACGCCGGCACAAATGCTAAACTACGCCGACAACAAAGTGGTTCCGCTCGTCGACAATAAGGGAGTCTCCTATGATTCGTCGCCCACTGTTTTTAGCGTACTTGACCGCCTCGCTGCTGCTCACCGCGTGTATGCATGAGCCGAGCACAACGGGCGGGTCGAGCGCGCGCAGCGCATCAGGCGATTCCAGCGCGGTCGCGGTCGCGGCCGCCGTTGCCGACAGCAGTCGGCCCGATGCCGACAGGCAGCGCGATGCCAATCGCAAGCCGGTAGAGACGCTCCAGTTTCTCGGCATCAAGCCGGGCGAACAAGTTGCGGAACTGTTGCCGGGCGGCGGCTACTTCACCCGTATTTTCAGTAAAGCCGTGGGTCCCCAGGGTCATGTGTATGCGCTGGTGCCAGAGCGTCCGGCGAATGCGCCGGTGGATCTGCCGGATCTCGCGGCGAAGGTCAAAGCCATCGCGGCCGACCCGAATTACGCCAATATAAGTGTGATCGTCGAGCCCTTGACCCGTCTGGTGACGCCCGTTCAAGTGGACGTGGTGTTCACGGCGCAAAATTATCATGACTTGCACAATTTCCCCGTCGATGTGGTGGGGTTCAACAAAATCGTGCTGGATTCATTGAAGCCGGGGGGCTTGTACGTCGTCTTGGACCATTCCGCGCCCGCGGGTTCGGGATTGCAGGACACTAAAACCCTGCACAGAATCGATGCTGAGGTAGTCAAGAACGAAGCGACCGCGGCCGGGTTCGAGTTTGTGGGTGCCAGCGATGTGTTGGCCAACCCCGCCGATGCGCGCACTGCAATCGTGTTCGATCCCAGCATCCGCGGCAAGACCGACCAGTTCATATTAAAATTTCGTAAGCCTCGGAAATAGCGCACCGGCGGACGGCAAGGGCTGAAAAACGAACTCTGCCGCTTTTTCCGTGTCAACCTAGAACGATGTTCTACGTTGGTTTTGCAAAGGAACAAGAGGCTTTGAACGTATGAAATTTTTAAATCACCCCAATGTTGCCGGCACCGCGATTACTGCGGCGATGCTTGGGCTTTTGACGGCGTGCGTGACGCCGCCGCCTCGTACCTATGCGGTGCCTGCGCCTCCGCCGCAGCGAGTCTTCGTCTATCCTGCGCACGGCCAGAGCCCGGACCAGACCGAGCGCGACCGGTACGAGTGCCACCTATGGGCGGTTCAGCAAACCGGAGTGGATCCGAGCCGCGCGGATGCCAGCGCCTACGAACGCGTGATAGTCCAGCCGTCGACCCCCCCGGGCGCCAATGCGGTTGGCGGCGCCATCGCCGGAGCGATTATCGGCTCCATCATCGGTGGACCGCGCAATGCGGGCGCTGGGTTGGTGTTGGGCGGCGCTACGGGAGCCATCGTGGGGTCGGCTGCTGATGCCAATGCGCAGCAGCAAGCGCGGCAAACGCAGCAACAGATCAACGAAAGCGCCTCGGAAGGGCGCGCCCGTGCGGATGCCTACAAACGCGCCATTGGCGCGTGCCTGCAGGGTCGCGGCTACACGGTCACCTAACCCTCTGGATCGGATATGCGGACTAAGACATTCAAATTTGCCATTCTCGGACTCGCGCTGTTGTGCTTCGGCGCGCAGGGCATCCAAGTCGCGGTTGCCCAAGAGCATGGGCGGGGGGAGGCCCCCCGCGGCGATGGCGGCCGTGTCCAAGGGCGAGGCGACGGCCGTGGCGCCGCGGACGGGCGCGGCCAGGTGCTGGATGGTCGTTATAATCACGGGCGTTACTACCCTCCCATGGGGACCGTAAGGCCATCATTGCCCGAGGGCTACCGGCCTTACTACCGGGGCTCGGACCGTTTCTATTTTAGCGGCGGCGTCTGGTACAGCCCCCGTGGGCCTGGGTTTGTCGTGGTGACGCCGCCTGCGGGTCTGGTGATTTCCACGCTGCCTCCGTTCTACTCGACCGTGTGGTTCGGCGGGGTGCCTTACTACTACGCCGACAACGTGTACTACACGTGGCAGCCCGAGCAGAACGGCTACGCTGTGGTCGATCCCCCCAACGATGCCGATTCCCCGGCCTCTGCACCAGATAACGCGCATCAAGATCTGATCATCTATCCGAAGAATGGTCAGTCCAAGGATCAGCAGGCCGCGGATCAGTATGAATGCCACACCTGGGCGAAGGGTCAGACCGGTTTCGATCCCACCCAACCTGGCGGCGGTCAAGCGGGGGGTGCGGCCATGAGCCGCAGCAATTATGACCGGGCCATGTCGGCTTGCTTGCAGGCCCGAGGCTATCAAGTTAACTAAATTTCGTGAGGCATGTCCTACGCCTGCCAACGTGTGGGGCCGACGGTGGCAGCTCATCCTGTCGGGCATGATCAACTAACGGCTGGCGATTGCTGAAAGGCGTCTACATGAAAGCAAAGGACACACCGGTGGCGGCGCGACTGATCCAGGAACTTCCTGGCGCAGCCGTCAATGCGTTGGGGGATATCAAGCGCAAGTTCACCAACCAAAGACAGTGGCGCGAGTTCGTGTCAGCCGTGCAATGCTCCGTGCACTATCCGGCCGCCGTCAACGCTTTGCGATCGGGCAAAAAGTGGTTTAGCGACGGTCTCGCTCAGGCTTCTGGTTTAGCACCGACGCTTCGCGCAGCTCAATCCCGATAGCTTATCGTTATACCGATTGTTCGCGGCCGAAAGGTGAACTGCCGCTCAAGTCGGCTATTGCCATCGCCTGGATTGATGGTGAAGTTGTAGTTGGTCACCGTATGACTATCGGTGAGATTATCGACGAACAGGGCAGCTTGCCACCCGCCGAAACTCATTCCGGTCCGCGCGGATGCGAAGTTCGTGGGTGACAGCGTGTAATTTGCGGGGTCATATTGCAGCGTCGAGGGATCCTGGCTAGGGGAGGACCACTGCGAGCGGCTCTGGTATTCATCGTCCACCCGGACGAATGACTCCCTGTTGAACAGCTTGAATTTGTATTCGAGTCCCAACGAGGCCGTGACCGGCGCCCCGGGTTGCCCGCTCTGGCCCGCAATCGCGTCGCCCGAGGATACAATAGGCTGCGAGCCCGCCCCCAACACCGAGTCGCGCGTATATCGCGCCTCGGTGTAGCCGGCAGCCAGCTGCGCCGTAAAATTATCGGTGATGGCCACTTCGGCTTGAATATCTACACCTTTGGAGACCGCTTGACCTAAGTTGGCGATGAAGGAGATCTGGCATATCGGCGGAACCACAGTCTGCTGGATGTTATTCCATCGGATGTAATAGACGCTGCTCGCAATCTTCACGCGATTATCGATGTTGTTCTTGGCGCCGACCTCAAAACTGTTGACCGAGTCGGAGCTATAAGTGGCCGGCGCTCCTGAGATGCCGAAATTGCCGAAGTCGGCAGAGCACGCCGCGTAGGGCACGGGATTATTGGCGCCGCCCGGCCGAAATCCCTTGGCGTAAGTGAAATAGAACAGATTTTTCGGATCTTCTTGAAACGAGAAGCTGACTTTCGGCGTGAAGGAACCCTCTTTCTTGTCGCCGCTTCCCGTTTGCGGCGCCAGGAAGAGTTGCGGCCCACCGGTCAGGGTGTTGAAGGAATATTTCAACTTTGAGTAGCGCGCACCCAAAGTCAGCTTGTATTGGTCGGTGAAGGCATAAGTTCCTTCGCCGAACACAGCATATTGCTGATCCTTCGCGCTGGTCTGCAAGAAGTACGAATCATTGGGGAAGCGCGGATCGTAACCCACGGGCAATCCGGTGGTGGAATCGACGAACCACGCACTTGCCGGTTGCCCGGTCGCCGCAAGCGACAGTTGATTCAGCATCGGATCGTGAATTTGCTCAAGGTAAGTTTGCCGATTCGAGCTAAAAAACAATCCAGCGGTCCAAAATAGCGCCGAATTGGAATCGACCGACTGCAGTCTGACTTCCTGCGTGGCGTTCTCTTGCCCGTTATCGATGGAATTAGGCGAGCGATAGTTCGAGGCGCCGGCCGGCAAGTGAATGCCGGTACCGTCTAGCAGCGGGTAAGGCGTCGATGCCGAGGAGCCGTCGGGATTCAGAAACACGCCCGACTGGTAAAATCCTAAGTTGTAGAGCGTGCCCTCGTAACCGGTCTGCTCCTTGCGATGGAAGTAAGAAGTGGTTGAGATGAGTTTCGCGAAACCCAAATTACCTTCAACCTTCAATGCCGACAAATAAAACCGATCAGGGTCGGTGCGCTGATCCGGATCGGCATTGAAGAATCGATCTTTGCCGGAGTTCGAATACAAGGGCCAGTAGCTCTCGACATCGTTGCGGTAGCGATCTTGATAGTAAAAACTCGGGGTTACCGTCCATTGATCGGAAGGGGCCCAGACAGCGGCGAGACGATATAGCACCGTTTCGTCGAAGTTTGCGTTCTTTTGCGGGAGCGCCAAAGCTGTGGGATCGATATGATCGATGTAGCCGCCGTCACGGCGGTACCAAACCGTCAAGCGCGCACCGAGGGTGCCATCGATCAAGGGGCCGCCCGCAGCGAGGCCGCCTTCATAGTTTGGCGACCCTCCCTGCGTATACGACACTTCTTCGCGGCTGTAAAAGCTGTTGGTCGTCAGGCTCGGCTGGGTGGTGATGTAGCGAACCGTGCCGCCCTCAGAGCCGGCTCCGAACAACGTGCCCTGGGGGCCACGTAGCACCTCGACTCGATCGACATCGAAAGTCTTCGGCAGCGTATCGTCGGGATTGAAGGCGAGAGCGCGGATCTGAATGGGCGTATCGTCGATATAGATACCGGTAGTGCCGGCGCCGCCGCTCGAAGCGATGCCTCGAATGGAGATATTGTTGGTGCCGGAGTTGTCGACGTCCACGCCGGGCGTGAAACGCGCAACGTCCTGGAAGTCCTTGACACCTCGAATGTCCATGGCGTCCTGAGTGAGCGCGGTAACGCTCAAGGGAACCTTGCTCAAGCTCTCTTCGTGGCGCGTCGCTGTGACGGTCACTTCTTGCAGTGGGCCGCTGTTGTTATCGATCGGTGTGGTATCGGCACAAGCGGTGCCGGCGCGGCAAAGAGCCGCGAACACGCCAATAAACGCGCAAACGCGGCGCGATTCAAGGCCGCGCAACGAGAAGTGACGAAATCGAATTTCCGGCATAAGTGCATCCCTAAATGGCAAGCGTGTTGGGTCTTGGCGTGCGGCGAATCCCTACATATTGCAACATATCGGCTTAGCAGTTAGAAGGCCAGAGCAAAGACGGCCAACTTAAGCGCACCGCAAGGAGTTATGGGATCATGGCCTCATGAGCTCGCCATCCGATCGACTGCCGGCCAAGTCGTTGCACCCTTTGTTGGCGTTGCTGCCCTTTTTGCGCCCCTATTGGGGGATGATGATGGCGGCCTCATTCGCGCTCCTGATTGCCGCGGGGGCTCAACTAGCTCTGCCGCTGGCACTGAGACAGCTGATCGATCACGGTATTGCGGGGAGGGATGCCAGCACCATCAATCGATGGTTCCTGGCGTTTCTCGCGGCGGCCGTGGTCTTCGGCGCGTTTGCGGCTTTGCGCTTTTATCTCGTCACCTGGGTCGGCGAGCGGGTAGTCGCCGATCTGCGTAACGCCATTTATCGGCGGGTCGTGCGCATGGATCCTATGTTTTATGAAACGACCCGCGTCGGCGAAGTGTTATCGCGGCTCACGGCGGACACCACGTTGGTGCAGGCTATCTCAGGCGTCAATTTGTCCATCGTTCTGCGGTCGACGTTGAGCTTGATCGGCGCCATTATCCTGATGGGATTCACCAGCGCGAGGCTGATGGGCGTCATACTGATTCTCATTCCAGTGGTCATCGCGCCGCTCATCATCACAGGAAGGCGGGTACGCGGCTTGTCCCGCGCTTCGCAAGATCGTATTGCCGATACCAGCGGACTGGCAGACGAGACGTTGAATGCCATTCAAACCGTACAGGCATTCACCATGGAGGAGCTGCAGAGCGAGCGCTATCGCAACGCCGTGGAGGACAGTTTTCTGACCGCGGTACGGCGCACCAAGGTGCGTGCGGCGCTGACGGCGATCGGCGTGATACTGGTATTTGGCGGCATCACCTTTGTGCTTTGGCTCGGAGCACGACAAGTCGTCGCGGGCACGATGACGGGAGGGCAGTTGGCGCAGTTTTTAGTCTATGCAGCCTTTGTCGGCACGTCAGCCGCAGCGCTTTCGGAAATGTGGGGTGAAATGCAACGTGCAGCCGGAGCCATGGAGCGCCTGAGCGAGCTTCTGCAAGCGAGGCCCGTCATTCGTGCCCCTGAACATCCGTTGGAGATGCCGGCCCGCGTGCGCGGCAGCATTCGATTCGACAACGTCACCTTTCACTACCCCTCTCGCCCGCAACATGCAGCTCTCGACAATTTCAGTCTCGAGGTGGCGCCGGGCGAAACCGTCGCCTTTGTCGGCCCGTCGGGCGCGGGTAAAAGCACGACCTTTCAGCTGCTGCTGCGCTTTTACGATCCGGATTCCGGACGGGTGTTGATCGACGATAGGCGCCTGGCGGATCTGCGGCCAGAAGACATCAGGTCGCAGATTGGATTGGTTCCCCAAGACACGGTGTTGTTTGGTGCCAGCGCCCGGGAGAACATCCGCTACGGACGTCCTACCGCGAGCGACGAAGAAATCGAGGCCGCCGCGGTGGCAGCCGCGGCTGACGAATTCTTGCGCAAATTGCCGCAAGGCTACGATACCTTCTTAGGCGAGCGCGGCACGCGCTTATCCGGGGGCCAACGTCAGCGTATTGCTCTTGCCAGAGCCATTCTCAAGGATCCGCCCATCCTGTTGCTGGATGAGGCGACCAGTTCACTGGATGCAGAATCCGAACGGCTGGTACAGCAGGCGCTTGAAAAACTCATGCGGGGCCGCACCACAATTATTATTGCTCACCGGCTTGCCACCGTGCTCAAAGCCGACCGTATTGTAGTGATGGACTACGGCCATAAAATCGCCGTGGGCACGCACGCCGAACTACTCGTGCACAGTCCGCTCTATGCACGGCTCGCCGCGCTGCAGTTCGCTGCGGCCTCCACCGATTCTCCGGAGGCCGCAGTCCAGTAGCGAGCTAAAGCTCGGGACTACTTAATCAGACCTTCGGCTTTCATCGCCTCCTGAACTTTAGGCCTCTGGCCAATCCGTGCTTGGAAGGCCGCCAGCACAGGCCATTTGCTTAAATCAATTTTCACGTGGCGAGTCCAGTTCAACACCGTGAACAGGTAGGCATCGGCCACCGTAAAAGTACTTCCCATTAAGAAAGTTTTCTTGTCCAGAAATCCGGACAGCCAGTCGAATTTCTTGGCCAAATTGGCCGTAAACATTTCTTTCACCTCAGCGGAGCTGGCCGGATTGAACAGCGGACTGAAAGACTTGTGAACTTCGGAGGTGATGAAGTTCAGGAGTTCCATCAGCTGGTAGCGTTCGAAGGTGCCCGCGCGTGGCGCCAATCCGGACTCAGGCTTTTGATCGGCAATGTATTGAACGATGGCCGGTCCTTCGGTCAGCACGCGCCCGTCATCGAATTGCAGCGTGGGTACCGCGCCCTTCGAATTAATCGTCAAAAAGTCCGCACCGCTTTCGGTTTTTTTGGTCTTGGAGTCGACCTTGATCAGGGTGAACGGCAGACCTGCTTCGAGCAACGCGATGTGCGGCGAGAGCGCGCATGCACCGGGGAAATAATAAAGCTTCATTGAGACGTCCTTAGTTTGGGGTTGCGAATGATACTACGCGCCTCGCGCCGATGAAGCCTTTCGCATAGGGCGCGGCGATGAGCGAGTCGACACGTACGTGGCCTCCGCTGGAAGGTGCATGAATAAATAATTGACTATCCAGCGCGATCGCCACATGCAGTTCCTTGCTGGCCAGGTGCATGAAAACAAGATCCCCGGGCTTAAGCTCCGTGCGCGCGACGGGTAATCCCATTCGAAGCTGCTCCGCAGCAGTTCGCGGCATGCGGATTCCGGCGCGCGCGGCTGCATATACGACCAAACCGCTGCAGTCGAATCCGCCCGGCGCGGCGCCGCCAAATTGATACGGTTGCCCGATCATGGAGGTTGCACTGTCGATCATGGCCTCCGCCGATTCAAGCGCGCTCGTGTTTCGATGCGAAGTCGTGGCACACGCGGCAAGCATAAGGAATGCCGCAGTCGCCGCGAATGCTTTGACTAAACTTTCGCGGAGGTGATCGTGGCCAGGGCCGCGCCGACGATTCCCGCTTCCGCGCGCAACGTTCCGACGCATAGCCGCGCCTCGCAGTGCAATTTGTCCATGAACTTGTCCGGTGCCTCAGTGATACCGCCGCATAATACGATGAGGTCCGGCCAAAGCAGGGCGTGCAGTTCATTGATAACCAAATTCAGCTGCGCCGCCCAGGCATCCCAGCTTAGGCCATCTTCGACTTTTGCGCGTCCGGAGGCGCGCTTCTCCGCCTCGCGGCCCGCCACTTGCAAGTGCCCAAATTCCGTGTTGGGAACGAGCTTTCCCTCCACGAATAGCGCGCTGCCGATGCCGGTGCCCAATGTCAAGACCAAAGTGGTGCCGGGAACACCGAATGCCGCACCGTAACGCAACTCCGCAAGGCCCGCCGCGTCTGCATCGTTGATGGCGGTCACGGGTCGCTGCAGGCGTTGCGCCGCAAGATCGGCCAGGGGCTGACCGATCCATGCTTTGTTCAGATTGGCCGCTGTGCGAACCACACCATGGCGTATGACGCTGGGGAATGCGAGGCCCACGGCATGCTCGCCGGGGATATTCGCCACCACGGATGCCAGTGCGGAGAGCAGGGCGCCAGTAGAGCCTTGTGCCGGCGTCGGCGTGCTGTAGCGCTCCCCGGCGAATGCGCCGCTGTCCAGATCGATCAGTGCGCATTTAATGGAAGAGCCCCCGACATCCACGCCGACCGCCAGGGAAGAGGTTTTCAAACGGACCGTCGCATTGTGATGTTTGCCCTGCGTAAAGTGGGGAGAACGACCCTATAATAACCCCTAATATGGACTCGATTGATACGCAATTCGTTACTCGCCGAAACGCTGCCTTGCAGCCGGGCACGTTGCATGCGGCGCTCTTGGACCGACTCACAAGGACCTTCGGTAAAAATCTGGACTCGGCAACGCCGCGCGACATTTATGATTCGTTGTCGCTTGCGGTGCGAGAAGAACTGACCTTGCGATGGCTTGCAACCCAACGGCGCGTGTCGCACGCCCACGTCAAGCGGGTATGTTACTTTTCGGTCGAGTATCTTCCCGGTCGATCCCTCATCAATGCATTGTCCAGCCTTGATGGCGACCTGGTGCAGGAGGCACGCACTGTCCTGCGCAGCATGGGCTTCGAACTGGAAGATATCGCTGCGCAAGAGGTAGACCCCGGCTTAGGCAACGGAGGTCTAGGTCGTTTGGCGGCGTGCTTCCTTGACTCCCTGGCCACCTTGCATTATCCGGCCGTCGGCTACGGCATACGCTATGACTACGGCATATTCACTCAGGTCATCGCCCCCGATGGCGGCCAGCGTGAAGTCGCCAGCAGCTGGTTGCGCCTTCGCAATGTGTGGGAGGCGCCGCGCGGCAGCGTGCGTTATACCGTGCGATTCGGCGGCCGCAGCGAGGCGCAGCAGGGCGCAGAGATGAGCGATGCGCACCGCTGGGTGGGCACGAATGAAATGTACGCCATCGGCTTTGATCAGCTGACGCCCGGCAACGGCGGACCGACCGTCAATCACTTGAGATTGTGGTCCGGACGCGCGATCACGCCATTTCAGATCGACTCCTTCAACGCCGGCAACTATGCTGCTGCCGTGCAGGACCAAGTCGAGGCGAAAAATCTGTCGCGGGTGTTGTATCCAGATGATTCGACGCCGCAAGGCAAGGAGCTGCGGCTCAAGCAGCAATATTTTTTCGTCAGCGCCAGCCTGCAGGACATTTTGCTGACTCACTCGAGCGAAGGCCGGCCGCTCGCTTCGCTGCCTCAGTCCATCGCTATTCAGCTGAACGACACCCATCCCGCGGTCGCGATCGCAGAACTCATGCGGCTACTGGTGGATGAGCACGGCTTGGGCTGGGGGGAAAGCTGGGCAATTACCAATGCAGTTTTCTCATACACCAACCACACTCTGCTGCCCGAGGCACTCGAATCATGGCCGGTAGCGATGTTCGAGCGCCTGCTGCCGCGGCATTTGGAAATCATCTACGTGATCAACCGCGAATTTCTGCGCGCGGTCGAGGCGGTCTATCCCGCGGATCAACAGCGTTTGCGGGAGATGTCCATCATCGATGACGGAAGCAGCGATCGGCGCGTGCGCATGGCGCACCTTGCCATTGTCGGTTGCCACAAAGTCAATGGCGTCGCGCAACTTCATTCCGATCTGATGCGCAGACACGTGTTTCGCGGGTTTGCCGAGATGTATCCTGACCGCTTCGTCAATGTGACCAACGGAATTGCCGTGCGCCGTTGGCTCAAACAGTCAAATCCGGGCCTGTCCGCGCTATTGACGCAGCATCTGGGCCGCGCCTGGGAAAATGATCTCGAAGAGCTCGGGCGGCTGGCCGGGGCGGTTGATGATGCGCACTTTCGCCGGCAATTTCGCGCCATCAAGCACGCCAACAAGCAGCGTCTTGCCGACGAGGTCATGCGGCGCACCGGCGTAGAAATCAACACCGGCTGCTTGTTCGATGTGCAAGTCAAGCGGATCCACGAGTATAAGCGCCAGTTGCTCAATGTGTTGCATGTGGTAACGCGCTATCGAAAAATCCGCGATGAACCGCATGCCGACACTGTCCCTCGAGCCGTGATTTTTGCCGGCAAGGCGGCGCCGGGATATGTGATGGCCAAAGCCATTATCAAGCTGATCAACAACGTGGCGCGTGTCATCAATGCGGATCCGATCGTGCGTGACAAGCTGCGCGTGGCATTCCTGCCGGATTACGATGTTTCGCTGGCGCAAAAAATCATGCCTGCCGCGGATTTGTCCCAGCAGATTTCAACCGCGGGCATGGAAGCCTCGGGAACCGGGAACATGAAGCTGGCGCTCAACGGAGCGTTGACCATCGGAACGCTGGACGGCGCCAATATCGAAATTCGAGACCGCGTAGGCGCGGAAAACATGTTTATTTTCGGTTTGACGGCAGACGAGGTCGAGGCGCGGCGCACGGCCGGCTACCGCCCCAGCCGCGAGGTTGACAGTAACAAGGAGCTAAAGGACACGTTGGATCTCATCGCCTCCGGATTTTTCTCGGCAGGCCACCCGGACGAAGCGAAGCCCGTCATCGATCGTCTGCTGAGCGATGGCGAGCCTTACCTCGTGCTCGCCGACTATGCCGCATACGCAAGAGCTCAGGCTGAAGTAGATACGTTGTACGCGCAGGAAGATCAATGGAGCCGTAGGGCGACGATCAATTGCTTGAACATGGGCTATTTCTCGAGCGACCGCAGCATCCGCGAGTACGCCGACGGCATCTGGTCCGTCAAACCGGTGATTTGAAGGTGCCATCGAATTGAAGGTGATTCATGCAGGGTCGCCGCGACCCTTGGGCGCGACCTGGAACAGCCGCGGCGTCAACTTCGCGCTGTATTCCGTGCATGCCACGCGAGTGGAAGTGAGCCTCTTCGATGCGATGAGCGGCGCAGAAGTCGGCCGTTATGATTTACCCGCGCGCACAGGGGACATTTGGCATGGCTTGTTATCGCCGCGGCGGGCCGGACCCGGGACGCACTATGCTTTCCACGTGCATGGTCCGAATGATCCGCAAAAAGGCCATCGCTTCGATGCGGCAGTGCCTTTGATCGACCCGTATGCGCGCGAATTATCCTCGCAATTGCCGCTACGTTCGCGCGTCGTCGATAACGCGTTCGATTGGCAGTCGGATCGGCCGCCGACGGTGCCTTGGCGCGATTCCATCATCTACGAGCTTCACGTCAAGGGATTCACGAAGCTGCATCCGGCGGTGCCCGAGAAATGGCGCGGAAAATACCTCGGGTTGTCGGTGCCTGCCGTCATTGAACACCTGAAGTCAATCGGGGTGACGGCAATCGAGCTGCTGCCGTGCCAGGCCTTCGTGAGCGAGGAGTTTCTGCGCGACCGCAAGTTGAGCAATTATTGGGGCTATAACTCGATCGCATGGTTCGCGCCGGCGAATGAATATGCGCGGGATGATGCGGTGACAGAGTTCAAGACTATGGTGCGGACATTGCATGCCGCCGGCATTGAGGTGCTCCTCGATGTGGTTTTCAACCACACCGCTGAGGGAAACGATACGGGGCCGTTGCTGTCCTTGCGCGGTATCGACAATTCGGTGTATTACCGATTGACCCCGGGGGATCTTAAGTATTACGAAAATCTCACCGGCTGCGGCAACACAGTTAACTGCGAGCACCCGCGCGTGCGGGCGCTCATCATCGATTGCCTCAAGTACTGGGTCGAGGAAATGCACGTCGACGGCTTTCGCTTTGATTTGGCCACAGTGCTGGGGCGCGGTGCCGGCGGCTTCGATGTGCATGCGCAATTCTTCAAGGCTTTACGCGCGGAACCAGCCCTCGCGTACGTCAAACTCATCGCCGAGCCGTGGGACGTCGGGCTCGGGGGCTACCAGCTAGGACACTTTCCGCCGGGATGGTCGGAGTGGAACGATCGCTATCGAGACGCCGTGCGAGCGTTTTGGCGCGGCGACCGCGGCAAGCTTGGCGAGTTTGCGGAGCGATTTGCAGGCTCCAGCGATCTGTTTCGCCATAACGGGCGTAAACCCACGGCCGGCATCAATTTTGTGACCTCCCATGATGGCATGACTTTGAACGATCTAGTGTCCTACAACGATAGGCACAATGAAGCGAATGTCGACACTGCCGGTCACCGCAACGAACTGTCCTGGAATTGCGGCGCCGAAGGACCTACCGCCGATAAGGCCATCGCCGCGTTGCGCAAACGCCAAATGCGCAATTTCATGACAACGCTTTTCTTGTCGCAGGGCGTACCCATGCTGCAGGCCGGCGACGAATTTGGCCGTACACAAGGCGGCAACAACAATGCCTACTGCCAGGATAACGAGATATCGTGGGTCGATTGGCGGCAACGCGCCGCCCATCACGACTTGTTGGACTTCGTGCGGTTGCTCGCCCGATTGCGCCGGCTGCATGTGGAATTTCGCCGCGAGACCTTTTTGAAGGGCGCCGCGTCGCGCGCCGGCGTCAAGGACGTGACGTGGTTAAACGTTCGCGGTGTCGAGATGACGCAAAGTGAATGGCACGATCCGCAGCTGCGTACGCTGGGGATCTGGTTTGGCGAGCACACCGGTTCCGTGGAGCACCTATTGCTGCTGGTGAATTCGGCGGATACCGAACAAGACGTCGGCCTTCCGGCGGCCCCGGCAGACGGGCCTTGGATTTGTTTATTCGATACCGCGCAGGAAGGTGTCGCGGCGAGAAGCCTGGGAGCTGCACGAAGCTACGCACTCGGGGCGCACAGCGCAGCATTGTTGGAGTGCTGAAGTGGACACGGCATTGATTGAAAAGTTGGCGCAGTTGCGCGGGATAGCCGACGCCTACCATGACTATCGCGGCGAGCTTAAGCATTTCACCTTGGAAACCAAAGCCGGTATTTTAAGCGCGATGGGTTGTGCGGTAAACGATGAGAGCGAACTTGCCGCGAACTTGGAGCAGCTGCAAGCCCTTCGCTGGCGTAAGTTTCTTCCTGCCGTAGCGACCGCACGCGGCCCGAGAATCGGTTTTGACATCAATGTCACCGCGCGCGATTTTGGCGGCTCGATTCTCTGGCGTGTGCATCTGGAGAATGGGTCGCGTTCGGAAGGGGTAACCTCTACCGCCGATTGCGCCGAAGTTTGGCGCGGGGAAGTCGCGGGATCCTGGATCACGCGCCGACGCTTTGAGCTGAAAATCGATCTGCCGCCCGGTTATCACGAATTCGACGCCAAGATTTCCGGCGGTGTCGCGGAACGTTGTTTACTCATCATTTCTCCCCCGAATTGCTACGAGCCTGCGGCGATCGTCTCGGGAAAGCGGCTCTGGGGCGTAGCGGTGCAGCTTTACACCCTGCGCTCTCGCCGCAACTGGGGAATCGGGGATTTTCTCGATCTGCAAATGCTGATCCGCTGGCTGGCGGCTTGCGGGGCCGGCTTCATCGGCTTGAATCCACTGCATGCCTTGGCGCCCGCGGAACCTGAAAGATCAAGTCCCTATAGCGCGTCGAGCCGGCATTTTCTGAATGTTCTGTACATTGCCATGCCCCTCATTCCAGAGCTCGAGCATTGCTCGGCGGCGCAGCAGCGTTTAGCGCATCCGGAGGTTGCAAGCCGATTGGAGGGGCTGCGAGCTCAGGAGCATGTTGACTACCGCGGTGTCGCGGATTTGAAATTCGAGATTTTGGCGCTGCTTTATCAGGATTTTCGCGATAAGCATCTGGCTACGGTGAGCGAGCGGGCGCGCAGTTTCCTGGGATTCGTCGCCGAGCGGGGGGCGCCGTTGCAGCTGCACGCGCGTTTCGATGCCCTTGACCGCCATCTTCGTGCGACTTGTGGGTGCGCCTCCGGCTGGTTGAGCTGGCCGCAGGAATATCGCGACGTCAACGGAGTTGCGGCCGCACATTTCGCACTCGCACATCCTGCGGAAGTCGAGTTTTACACGTACTTGCAGTGGTTGGCTCACGAGCAGCTGATGAGCGCGCAAGCACTGACTCGCGAGCTTGGCATGACCGTCGGACTGTATGGCGATTATGCAGTCGGCGCCAACCCGTCGGGTTCCGAAACATGGGCGGATCAGGCCAGCTATTCTCTGGGCGCTGAGATCGGCGCTCCGCCGGACCCCCTTGCCTTAAGAGGACAAGGTTGGGGCATTCCGCCTCAGGATCCAGTCGCCATGCAGGCGCAGCGCTTGCACGGATTCATGGACTTGATCCGCGACAATATGCGCTACTACGGCGCACTGCGCTTGGATCACGTGATGTCGCTTTGCCGGCTGTGGTGGGTACCCGGCGGCTGCTCTCCTTCCGATGGCGCCTATGTTCATTATCCGCTGTACGACTTGTTGACGGTCTTGTCGCTGGAGAGCGCGCGCAGCTCCTGCTTAGTGGTCGGCGAGGATTTAGGCGTGGTGCCGGAAGAGATGCGCCGGGCGATGCCAGAGTTCGGACTTTATCATTACAAAGTCTTACTCTTTGAGAAAGTGGACGGGCGGTTTCGGCGGCCGGACGAATTCACCAAACGCGCATTGGCCACGGCTACGACGCACGACATGCCGACATTGCGCAGCTTTTGGGAAGGCCGCGATATTGAGCTGCGGCGCCGCCTGAATCTCTATCCCAGCGCAGAGATCGAAAGTGACGTTCTACGCGAACGCGAGCATGACCGTGAGATGCTGTTGGCAGCGTTGCGCGAGCAAGGGCTGAATCCGGCGCATCCAAGCTCGCCTTCCGATCCTTTTACATCCGAACTCGCGCACGCCCTGCATCTTTACCTGGCGCGCTCGTCCACCACGCTGGTCGCGCTGCAGATCGAGGATCTCTTGGGAATGGTCGATCCCGTCAATGTGCCGGGAACCTATCACGAATACCCTAATTGGCAGCGCAAGCTCCATGCCGATATCGAAGATATGGCGGCGCGCGGCGATTTTGCCGTGCAGTTTGCTGAGATTCATCGGGCGCGCGGCTAGCTTGCTTAAACAGGCTCCGAGACGGGTTTAGAGACCGCTTGGGCGCGCGCGGCCCAGATCCACACGAACCCGCCGATCAGCACAGCGACGGGCAGGATTCTGATTGCCTGCTGCAGGGAGAATGCATCCGACAAGGCTCCCACTATCAAAGGCGATAGCGCGTCGCCGAGAATGTGAATTGCGAAGACGCTCAGTGCGATGGCGGTGGCACGCTCGCTGGCAAGCACTAAGTTGATGATGGCCGCATTGATGGGACCGGTGGACAAGAACATACAGAGTTGCGCCGTAACCATGCTTATCAGGTACAGCGAGTGCGATTCCGTCGTCAGTGCCACCCACACGAACGGCGCCGCGATGAGGGTAGTGATCGCGGAAAACCACAAATAGGCTTGGCGCGAAGACTTGGCAAAGTAATCGCCCATCCAGCCGCCGACAAAAGTGCCGATGAATCCGGTAACCACCACAATAACGCCAAAACTGACGGTCGCTTCGCTGCGCGCCATTCCGCGCGCGCGCTCAAGGAATGCCGGCATCCAGACGGCGAGACCGCCAAGCGCAAAGGTATATGCGGCGTAGCCTAGGACGGTGATTGCATAGGGCTTATTGCGAAGCAGGCGACCGTAAGTCAGCCAGGTTTCTCGGCCGATGTTGGACCGCGGCGCGGGGGCGGCTTGAGCTTCGCCTGCGCCGGCCGCGCCCGCTGCACGATCCTGGATACCCCGGGGCGGATCGGGCAACAATAAGCACAAGGCCGCTAGCAGCAATCCCGGAACACCCGCAACAAAGAACGCGGCGCGCCAGCCGTAATGCTTATCGACCAAGCCGCCAATCACATAGCCTAACGCGGAGCCCACCGGTATGGCGCAAAAGAAAATCGCCATGACGCGGCCGCGTTGACGCACCGGAAAATAATCCGCCAGCAGGCTCGGCGCAATGGTGACGTAGGCGGCTTCTCCGACTCCTACCGCAGCACGTGCCGCAAACAGGGTTAAATAGTTGATCGCAAATCCTGACAGGGCAGTCGCGAAGCTCCAACAAGCGACACCGAGTGCGATCAGACGCGGGCGCGAGCGGCGATCTCCGAGGGAACCGAACACCGGCGCCAGCAGCGTATATACCACCAGAAAGCCGGACATCAGCGAACCCAAGTTGGTATCCGAAAGACCGAGATCCGAGTGTTTTAGGCTTTCCAGCACCCCCGAAACCACATAGCGATCGAGGTAGCTGAATAAATTGATGAACGCGAGAATCGCGAGCCCAAAATTCGCTGAGCTTAAGCGGGAGTTTTGTTTTTCTTCAACCACGCCGAAGTATAGTAGCGATCCTGACAATTGCACGCGGAAGCGACTAAACCGCGTAATCGATTGATTTTATTGGTACCCTAGCTATTTAGGAGAGTCACTTGGCAAAGCCCAATTACCGTCACGCGAAAAAGCAAAAGGAGGCTGCGAGAAAAGCGCGGCAGGATGCCAAGCAAGTACGGCGCTCCACCGTTCCGGACGTGCCCGTCGAACCGTTGCCCAAGCCGGTTCAATGAACGCGAAGCACGTCTCCCCTTGGGTAGACGAGGAACTCTCGATTTTTAGAGACGCCGTGGCTCGGTTTGTCGAAGCCGAAATGGTACCGAACGACGAGCAGTGGCGGAAGCGCCAGCACGTAGGCAAGGAGATCTGGCGCAAGGCCGGCGCCATGGGGCTGCTGTGCACCGACATAGCGACGCAGTACGGCGGTGTGGGAGGGGATTTTCGCCATGAAGCGGTGCTCTACGAGGAGACCTCGCGACGCGGCATATCCGGCTTCGGTCAAGGCGTGCACAGCATTTGCGCGCATTATCTGGAAAATCACGGCACCGAGGAGCAAAGGCTGCGTTTCTTGCCGCGCATGGCAAGCGGAGAGCTGATCGGCGCGATCGGCATGTCCGAGCCGGCAGCAGGGTCTGATTTGCAAGGTCTGCGCACCCGTGCAGTGCGTGACGGCAGCGATTACGTCATCAATGGATCGAAGATATTTATTACCAACGGATATCTTGCCGGATTGGTAGCGCTGGTGGTCAAGACGCAGCCTGGCGAGGGCGCCAAGGGAACTTCCATCATCATGGTGGAAACCGAAAATCTAAAAGGCTTCCGCGTAGGGCGGATTCTCGACAAGATGGGCATGAAATCGCAGGATACCTCGGAGTTATTTTTTGAAGACGTGCGCGTTCCCGCCGCCAATCTTTTGGGTGGCGCGGAGGGCCAAGGTTTTTATCAGCTCATGGGGGACCTGCCCTATGAGCGCGCGTTGATCGCCGTGGCCGGCGTCGCGGCGATGGAAGGGGGACTCGCCGAGACGATTCGTTACGTCAAGGAGCGGCGGGCCTTCGGCAAAACCATCGCTGAATTTCAGAATACGAAATTCAAGTTGGCCGAGCTTGCCACCAAGACGCATATTGCGCGCTTGTTCGTCGACGATATCATCGCGAAAATCGTCGCTGGAACGCTCGATACCGTCACCGCATCGATGGCAAAATATTGGGTCACCGATACGCAGCAGGAGGTTCTCGACGAGTGCGTCCAATTGCACGGAGGTTACGGCTACATGAATGAATATTTGGTCTGCCGCTTATTCGCCGACTGCCGCGTGCAACGCATTTATGGCGGTACCAACGAGATCATGAAGGAATTGATCTCGCGCTCGCTCTAGCGGCTAGCCTGAGTTTTTTCGCGAGCCTTCTATGAACCCGGCTTCACAGATCTTTGCGCGTAAAAAGCTTCTCACAGGGCTGAAATCGCACAACAATACCTGTGTGGGCGGCGTAACTTTGAAATTGCTCGCGGTGCCGCTTGTTGCGGGAGTGCTGGCCCTTGCGGCGTGCAGCGGCACTGCGGTGGTAACCCTCACCGCCACTCCCTCCTCGGACCCCTTCATCGCTTACCGGGTTGGATTGACATCCGTGCGGCTGCAAACTTCGGGCGGTAAAGCCGGCTTGATGCTTGTGGCCACGCCGATGACGGTAGATGTTACAAAGATTCTCGAGCTTAGCGAGGTGCTCGCCGCGCCCACGGTTGCAACGGGCACCTACACGGGCGCCGTTATCACGCTCGACTACAGCACGGCGCAAATCATCTATGATGATGGCAGTCTCGATGGTGTGGCCTTGACGCCCATCGATGCTAACGGCAAAGCCCTAGGCTTAGTCGCAGTCAGCGTCGCACTGGATCCCAACAACCCCTTGCTAAGTGCTGCCAAACAGGTTGAGCAGCTGGCGTTGGACTTTAACCTGGCCGCTTCCAACCGCGTCGATTTGAATGCGAAGACGGTAACCGTTACACCATTGATGACGGCCAGCACCCAGCCGCTGGATTCCAAACAAGTTCACATTCATGGTCCAATCCTAGGCGCGAATGGGACTTTTTTTAG
>DASWUU010000002.1:0-25044 GCA_036401515.1 Steroidobacteraceae bacterium | reverse complement strand
TACTGACTTTGCGCCGCGGAACCGGAGCATGCGACCTTGGCATTGCGCTGATCCACCTTGGCGACGAACGCCGCCATCGTATCGTACGCCTTACGGTATTCGTCGCTGCCGCGAATTCCGGCGACCTCTTTTTCGCTCTGGCCTTTCAGCAACTGCTTGATCTGCTCCTGGAATTTCACCGCTTCAGCGGGTGCGACCTTGGAGCAGTAGCCGACCAGCGCCTCGATGGTTCCGAGTGCCTGCGGATCGGGTGCGGATTGGTCCGCCCATGCGCTGCCCGCGATGAGGAGACCGGCTCCCACGCACAGAATCTTCAATACCCTCATGACATCGCCCCTGCTGTGTGTTTGTGAGCGAGCTGACCCAAGGCGCACCTCGCTTCGATCGATCGTATCCAATTTACTGCGGTCGGGCCACTGAAAGGTGGGCACGGTGTGAGGGAGTTCACATCCCTCTCACCGTACCGCCATTCCTTATTTCGCCGTGCCCGTCAACGTCGAACTCTGCGTTCCGCCCGCTTCGGTGATCGAGACCGTCGCACTCTCCGCTCCCACCGTGGGGTCACTGGTGAGCGGATGGAAAACAACGGTGATCACACAGGAAGCACCCGGAGCCAACGAGGCCATGCCAAAGAACTGCCCGCTGCCGGTCCCGCACGTCGTAAAGAATCGATCGATGTTGAAGTCGACCGGATTGTTGCCACCCAGAACGGGCACACTGGGCAGAGACAGTGCCGCGTTACCAGTATTCTTCAATGTGAACATCTGCATCGGCGCAGTAAAGCAACCAAGGTCATCCGGACCGCACGAGGTCTTGCTACGCGTCTGAGTCCCGTAGTCATGCGAGGTCGGTGTCAATGTCGCACTGACGGTCGAAGCCACCCCCGTTCCCGTCAACGCCACCGGCGATCCCGCCACACTCACATTGCCCGTAATAGTCACGGTGCCGGTCGCGGCGCCGCCGGGTGCCGTCGGCGAGAACACCACCGTGATGGCGCAACTGGCTCCTAATGCCAGCGTCGTGCCGCAAGTGCCGCCCGCCTGAGCGAATGGCGCTGTCACGGCCACCGTGAGGCCGCTGAAACTCGCCCCACCCGTGTTGCTCACGGTCAGCGTCTTGGGCGCACTGGTGGTGCCGGTCTGCACATTGCCGAAGGCCAAGGGGCCGCCTGCCACGTTTACCACCGCCGGGCCCACCGCCACGTACTCGACTGCACCAGCGTCGACCGCATTGTTGGTCTTGCGCATGTTGCCGTAGAAGTCCGTGCTCGGTGCCACGGTGTACTGAATGCCCGCCGATGCTGGGATGTAGTTGATCACCGGCGATCCGGCAGCAGGCCCGTAATTGCTCAAGGGCGTATTCGACACCGGATTCGCTAAGGACAGAGGGCCCCAACGCAGGTTGATCCAGTTGTTGCCTTCGTCCACGGTCGCCACCGGCGTGAGGTTGAAGATCGGATTTGGCACAGTGGCGTCCGCAATGCCCGGCGGCACATCCCAGCCCGCGCCGTTCGCTGACGCCGCAGCCTCGGGCGGCACACGAGAACCATTGCAGTACTGCAACAGCACGGTCGGGTTGGCGCCCGTATTGTTCTCATTCGGGTAATCAACGGCATCGGTGAGCACGGAGTACAGAGGACTCAGTTTGACGCCGCTGCCATGATCGGCAGGACCCGTGTCGCCTCGCACGCCGATATCCCAGTAGGTGGAGCTGGCCGCGCACGCCCCGGTGCCGCCGGTGATGATGGCGCCGCTGCCGTTTGGGGTCGTCGCATCCGTTTGCGACTGCGTCGGTGCAAGAACGTTTGTGAAGGCGTTGTACAGCGAGACGATGTTCTGCTGGTAGGCCGCACTCAAGGCGCCCACCCCGATGTTGTATGCGCTGTTCTGCCAGAACACGTTGTTGTACAGCTCCGGATAGGACGCGATCGTGCACGAGGCATTCTTACCGCTGGTGAACGCCGTGGTGTCATAGTGATTGGGCGGACACACGATCTTTGATGACGCCGGCAGAGTTGTGAAGGCGCCGGTCAGCACCGAGCTGTTCGGCAAGCTCACGAGGCCGGCCACCTGCGGGCACGATGCCAGCGAAGCGGACGTGGCGCCGGCAGGAGTGACGGAGCAGATCTTGTTGGTTCCCTGCTGGCTTGCGATCGGCGCGCCCAGTGCATTGAACAGGATTCCTGCCGACGCGGTAGTCGAGTTCGAGATGAGCGTGTTGTTGATGATGTTGATGTTCAACGCGTCCAGCAACGATATTCCCGCGCCGTCCCAGCCCGCCACGTTATTGGCGATGATGTTGTTGGTCACGCTCGGGTTGTTCCACATCGAAGGCTGCGTCGGGAACGCGATTACCTCGGTGCCGTTCACGTTTTGGAACGCGATGCCGCCGCCCGTACCGGACTCCGCGGTGTTGCCCATGATGAGGTTGGCGTTGATCACCAAATTAGGACCGACGCCGTCGCTCAATCCCGGAGCACAATCCAGGTCCGACACGGTGCCGCCGCATTCCTGGCCGGCCAATGCGCCGGTCGCGACCAGGCCATCCGGCGGCGCTCCCATCAGCATCAGGCCGCCGCCGTTGGTCGGCACGGTCGGATTGGTGCTCTGATTGAACAGGATCGAGTTGTGCTCGATGTCGCCGTTCCAAATGTAGCCGAGATGAACCACGCCGCCGCCGTCGCCGGAGCTCAGGTTGCCGCAGACCCAGTTGTATTGGAACTTGTAGTAGTCGGCGCCTGTGCAGAAGGTCACACCGCCGCCGCCCGCGGGCGAGGAGGAGAACAACTCGTCGCCGATCGATGAGTTCAGGGTGACGGAATTGTGATGAACGTTCACGTTCAGATTGAAGCAGTACGGAAGCTGCTGATTGGGCGTTTGCGTGCTCATGCAAGAGCCCGGATCCGAGTCCGCGGTCTGTCCCTGCAGATAAGCATCGGGCGATTCACCCTGTCCGATGGTGATGCCGCCGGTCAAAGTGCCCGCATTGCCGTATAGCCGGTTATTCGCGATCTGCAGGTTGTGTCCCCATGCGTGCACGAATATTCCGCCGCCTCCCTGCGAGCTATTGGTGAACGTCAAGCCGTCGACGCTCGAGGGATTGCACTGAAAGTTGCTGGGATACGGATTGGAACTCGTACCGCAGTCGCCCTTGGTCAGAAGGGTGGTGCCGGTCGGGTACGCCGATTCCGTTCCGCTGCCGAACGGATCCGGAGCGTTGTTCGGCCACTTCACGCCTTTGCCAAGCACGGTGAGTGCGGCACCTTCGTACGCACCCATGAGCGTCGGCTCCTGGAGCAGTTGCGCCAGGTTGCCGTTCACCGTCGTATCCCAACCGAGGATGCCTTCCAGCGGCAGCCGGTCCACCTGGGGAATGGGGTTCTTCGATTGCACTTCGGCCCAACCTGCCTTTGGTGAAAAGCCGCAGCTGTAGTGGTTGTTGGAGGTGTCAAACGTGCCCGTGTTCGGCTGGCCATCCGCGGCCAGTCCGTACAGACAGTTCACTTCGCGCCGCCACGGATCGAGCTTCCCAGCCGGCTGCGTGTTGGCGTTGATGATGCTCGAGGCGGCGCCGACGCCCTGGAGGCGCAACGGCTTCCACATCAGCACCATTTCTTGGTAGATCCCCGACGGGATGATGAGCATGTCGCCAGGAACCGCAGCGTCGATGGCCTGTTGGATGGCGCCCGAGCCGTAGGGGCTCAACGGCGCGGTCGAACTGACCAACGTGGGCTTCTTGCCGCCCACGGTCACGGTCACGGTATCGATGGACTGCTGCCCGTTGGCCGTGGTGATCACCAATTGACCACAATAAGCGGTCGAGGCGTTGCCGCTGTAGAAAGACTGCTGTTGGACCGGGCAGGCGAGAATGCCGTTGGCAGGGTTGCTCCCCGTAGCCGTGTTCACCGCCGGCACCACGACCGTTAGCGACGTGTCGTTCCAAGAACCACTCACCGTCGCGGGGACGCCGCCGATGGTTACCGTGCCTGGCGTCGTGCCGAAGCCATAGTGGCGCTTGATGGTCTTTTGATTGTACGGCGCCGACGTCGCCGACGGCCCCACGTAGGCGTTGTTTGGCACCATCTGATCGCCCAAGGCGGTAATCGTGAGAGTGCTGCCGGGCGCGTTCGCCCACGGACCGGCGATGTCGGAGCTGACCACGCTGGCAACCGCGGGCGTGGCATCGGGATAGGCGCAATCCACATTGTTGTAACCGGAGCCGGCGAACGCCGCCGTCGGCACCACCGGCGTGTCCAAGTACTGGGTCGTGCCCGGCATGAACGGCAGTTCGTAGCAGAACTGGCTGTAGGCCGGATTGAACAGAGGATCGGGCGTGACGCTCGTGCCCTGGTCGTTCATGCAGAACACCATCATGGTCGGCGCGTAACCGGTCGGATTCGGTGGGTTGACTTCCCAGGTCGAGTACGTCATGCCGTTGTACTGACCCCAATGGTCGGCATATACGCGGTTGGTTTCGTTCCCGGCCCAGTCCTTGACGGCCACGGGCAAATCGGGCGGTGCGAATTTCTCGCCGAACTGCGGCGAGAACGGATCGAATTCAGACGTGTAATCGTCAGTGATGCCGCCGTAGAACTTCGAGGCGATATGCGTCGAGGTATAGACATAGAACTTCGCGATGGCGCCCTGTTGATCGCCCAAGGTCACTTCCTTGCGATCGCAGAGATTGCGCGTGGCGCCCGCGAACGGCGCCACCTCGCCGGATTTCGGGAAGAGACTGATGAAATCGGGAACGACGCGGGCAGTACCCACGCACGGCCAGGTGGCTTCGGGTACGAAGCCGGGAACGATGCCGTTGCTGGGCTGCGCTCCGAAGCTTTGCGTCGGATTCTGCGGATTGTTGGCGTTGTAGCCGATGCCGGCCGTTGTGGCGGCGGTGGCCACCGAGGCCTGGTCAGGAAGAATGAAGATGTTCCCCAACCCGCCGAACTGCTGCGTCACCGGCGCGATGTAGTTGTCGCCGATGAGGATGTTCTTGTCCTCTTCCTTGACCAATTCATAGCCGGGCGGCACGACCACCTCGACCACGTACTTGCCGACCGGCAATTGCGGGATGCCGTAGTAAAGGTCATCGGTGGCGGCCGCGTGATTCTGCGTGCAGATGGCGCAGTTGGTACCCGTCGGCTTGCCGGTCGCGGGATCCGTGCTGGTAACGCTCGGGAACTTGTACATGCCGTCGTACGGGGCGGGCTGCAACTGATTCCAGTTGTGCATGCCATCGTAGCATTTGAACTGGGAATTGGCGGGCAGCGCCGTCGGGGTGCCACCGTTGTGCTGAGTATTGTAGTAATCCAGGTACTCGGGCTGGTTGTACAGGGAAAAGTAGAACAGGTCCGAGGTCGACTGACCCGGGCAGTTCATGTTGGGGACTGTGCTTCCATCCGCGGCCGTATGGAATCCTTGCGCCCAATCATCCCAGCTGCTGGTCTGGGTGGTGTCGACCAATTTTAAGGTCGGCGTCACGCCGTCCGCGGCGAAACCCTCCTGATAAAGGTTGATGGTCACGTGCGGGACAAGGGGCTCCCACTGCGTCTGCACCAGCATCTGCGGATCATCGAACGGACGGGTCGAGGCGTAGACGACGTGGCCCTTGATGCCGCCGTTCTCACCGGGCGCATAGGGTTCCTTGCCAAATTCGAGGAAATTGCCCTGACCCGGGAAACCTTGCCATCCCTCGACGCCGACCCACGGCGGATCGATGCGACCGCTGGAGAGCGGGCCTTGATCGCTGGAACTCGGGCCGCTCTGAATGGATTTTCCGGTGCAATCCGCGCCGCCGCAATACACCGCGCCGGGGACCCGAAGGTTGGCCGGCACCGACACTTGTTCGGCGGTATTCGCGAGGAACTTGCCGATCGTAGACTTGCCGCAGGCCGGGTAGCCGGCTACACCGCAACTGGGCGAGCCGTCCGTCGGACCGCCGACGTCGTACACCACGTGCGTGCCCGTGCTCTTGTAGCGGGTGGTATCGGTTTCGACCACGTACCAGCTGAACAGGGGAAAGGTCTCGTTGAAATTCGCGGTGCCGGTGAAGTCCGTCACCAACAGGTTCTCGATGCTGCCGTCGCGCAGACGCACCGCGACATTGAGGAGGGGAATGCCGTCCTCGCTAGCCTGCGACACGCCGTCCTTGTTGTCGTCGATGAACGTTCGCGTATAGAGGTTGGCATTCCACTGGGTAGTCGCGATGTCACCCAGGTCGCAGGTTGAGCCGCCGGACCCGTTCTTGCTCACCCCGCCGTTGCAGTTGCTGCCGTTCGGGTATGGGTTGCTGCTTTGACCGGGCAGGGAGCCAGGTAGACCGACCGGCGTCGACAAGCCGTCCACCAAAGCATCGTTCCACTGGTCAAACGTCGTGACGCGCCAGTTCCCGGGAGGCAGTCCATCGATTTCGAAGGTGCCGTCGGCGTTGCATTTGGTGAAGGCAAAGTCCTGGCCGTCCGGATCGCCGAAGCTCACGTAGCACTGCGTCCACGCGAAGGCATCGTGCGAACCGCTGCCGTAGATGCGCTCATCCGGGGTGCGGCTCAAGTGTTCGCCCACGACCCTGCCTTTGATCGAATTGTTGCAGTTGCCGATTCCCGGCAAACCGACATTGTTGCCGCCGCAAACGTTGGCCTTGCGCGCATTGATGATGGCCGGGTTGGCAAAGCCGATGGTCACGTGATAGGACGCCGGCCCGTATTCCTGGAAGTAGGTGGGTTCGCCGATGCGCGTGAACACATCGTGAGCCTTCTGGCCGTCAAGCGTATTGGTCTGCAGCCACTCTTCGCCGCGTGCAATGCGATCCGCCCCCGGCGTTGCGATGACGCCCCAACGACCCGGCATCAGGTTGGAGATGACGGCCTGGCCGGCGAGCGGCGAGAGCGTCTTACCGTCCGACTCATATTTCGGGCAGGTCACGATCATGCCGGTGATGCCGGCTGTCGTGGACGCGGGGTCGCTGGCCGCCGGCTTCTTGCCCAAGGGACCATTAGTGGAATTGGTACCCACGTTGTTGATGCCCGCTTGAGTGATCGGGCAGGCATTGAATCCGGAGGCCGGATCTTTGGTTCCATCCAGGCTGTTGGTCAGCGGCTGGTTGAACATGTCATAGGTCATCTGGCCGGTGAAGTCACCGTTGCCGCCCATGGCGTCCCAGAGATGAATCTGGAACCCGGCCAAGCCCGGCTCGTAGGGTGCCAGCACATCGAGACCACCACCGCCGTCCTGTTCGCCGTTGAGCGGGTAGTCATCCTCGAACACCATCACTGAGAGTCTGCCGGGCGGATAGGGCGAGGGCTGAGTCAACACTGTCACGCTGGTTTGTCCGGCGGCGATCGGCGCGCCCCCCATGCCATGACCGTTGGGCGTTGCGCTGAAGTTGCCGGCAATGAACGGGTTGGCCGCATCGCCCGGCAGCACCGATATGTAGTATCGCTTGGTCGGATCCAATTTGACCGAGCCGGGAAGTACCGGCGTCATGCCATTTCCGGTTGTATCGGGACGGCAGACGCCGTTGCTGACGTCGCACACCACAGGGCTGCTCTGAACGGTTTGGCCTGACTCGCAAGACAGCGGTCCGGTGCATCCCTGAGCCACGAAGGGCATGTTGCTAGTGTGGAAATTGACGCCGAGTGTCGGCACCAAACCATTGCCGATGGTCGGGCAACCCGCCGGTGGAGGGTTCGTCGTGCACTTCGGATCGATGTAGAACGTGCGGTCCTCTTCGATGACCCACCGGTAATCGCCGATCGTAGTCGCCGGGGTGACGTTGTTGTCTTGCACTAAGACCGTGAGGTTGCTGCCCATGGGGAAAGTGAGGTTCGCGGTTTGCACGGCGCTCAAAGTGCCCTGCGAATTCTTCGCTTGAAAGGTGAAGCTATAACTTCCTGCGGCCGGGGCCGTCGCGGTAAATCCGCCGTTAGCGTCTGCGTTGACCATCAATGCGCCGGCGGGCGTGATCGACGAGGGTACGATCGTCAGGCCATAACCACTCGTATCACTGCAGCCCGCCAGCAGTCCGGGCGTTTTGATGGCGATGTAGGTGGCCGTGTTCGCTACGAAGGACTGAGCAACGCAGCCGCTCGCGCCGTTTGCGCTCGTCTCAACGGTCGCCGCTCCCAAGGTCACCGTCGCGCAGGCATTGGGATTGGCGAGCGTATTACCGGTCGCCCCATTGGCGCAGTAAGTGAATTGGTCAGTAGTCCAATTTGGGGCGGTCGGCGTGTAGGCGAAAGTGCCGTTGGCATTAAAAGTCAACGTGCCGGCTGTGGGCTGAGCTGTAACCGCAGCGCCGTAGACATTCGTGTCGTTCTGGATCACGCCCTTGGACACGTCGGAGACCGTGAACGTTTGGCCCGGAACCACGGAGGCATATGAGTCCGCCACAGCCGTCGCAAGGCTGAACGCCGCGGCCTGTGGCAGCGCAGCGCTGCCTAGGCCGATATAGGCCAACATGCCTGCGTCGCGATTGACCTGGTTGCCCGAGAGGCTCAATTCGCGATCGAAAATCGGCAATGCCGGCGTTGTGCACGTGGTTACCGGTGTGCACGCGGCGGGCGCATTGATCATCACGTCGAAGGTCTTGCCCGCAGCCATGAAGACATCGCTCTGCACCTTGCGAATACCCCGGGGTAGGTTCCCGTCTTCGGCGATGATCTGGAAACCGCCGACCGTCGCATTACCACCGGTTTTACTCGTATTGGTACCACCAGAACCGTCAAACCCGGTCGTCGAAGAGCCCACGATGGACGGCACGTGCATGCGCAGGCCGGCATTGACCAGGCGAACCAGGATGGTGCTTGCGGGGACGGCCGTCGTGCCGCCGGACTGGGTGGTAGGCGCCCCGGGGGCCACGCTGAAGAGCGAAGCCGCGGCTTGGGCTTTACTAAAGGCGACGCCATTCATCATGTAATAGAGCGGCGTGTAGTTCACCGCCGGCGGATAGCACGTCCACTTGGTGTAATCGGTCGCGGGAAATCCGCAGCCCCCGGACATTCCGGACCACACCGCCGTCTCGGTAAAGCCGGTGTTATTGATGGCCGCGCTAACCTCGTTGTTCTGGATGGGATCGATTTCACTCATCAAGATAGGCACTTCGGCATCGTACGAAACGCCGGGATAGGCGGTGCCCGCAGCGGCAGTGATGCCCGGAGCAGCGATGGTCGGTGCATTGGTTACTACCAAGATGCCGTACAAGCCCATGGGGCCTTGAATGGACGGGTGCGTGCCCGACTCGATGAGATAAGTACCGGGCCGCAGGTTCGCCCAGGTCAACGCGCTGCCTGACGGCATTTGCCCACCGGTGGGCGAAACACCCGCGGGAGCCACCTCCGTGCCAAATGATCGGACGCGCGGCGCCTGACTCGGCGGGGTGTTCGACGCCCCGGCGACGACGGGCCAGGTGGTGGCGGTCTGCGTGTTATGAGCGGGGCTATCGGTGCAGGTGGCCCCGCCAGCGGTGCAAGCCTGGCCTGAATTGCTGATGCCGACCCCTCCCAAACCGCCGCCCAACTGACCGACGATGGTCAGCGAGGTGGGTACGGAGTTGCCGTTGCTGAACGTCAAGTGGTTGGTCAGATTGATGGTCAAGCTGGTTGTGGAGACGCCCTTGCTCGTGGCCGTATAGGGGACCGTGATAACGATGGGCGACCATGACCCGCTGAGCGCGTTTGGATTCAGGGATGCGCAGGTGGCCGCGGGTTTGGAGTTGCTGGTGGCAACCGCACCGCAGCTGTAGCCCCACATCGGCACGCTGGTGCCGTCAGACAATGCCGCCGAGGACGGCGCGGCCGTGAGGTTGATGACCTGCGACGGCGCAGCGAAGGCCGCGCCTCCGGCAAGCAACAGTGCGGAAGCCGCGAGGCCCGATTTCATCAGGCCAGACTTGAATAGGTTCGATCGCATTGGATTCTCCTGGTCCTATTTCGCTTCGTCGATTACGAATTCGCGCGAATCGACGAGCATCATCATGAACATCCCACCCGGGAACACATTGTTCGTCGTGATCTCGCGCTCATTGTGCGAGTGCCACATGTAAGCCCAACCGCGCTCGTTGGCCGGATTGGCCTGCACGTTGGAGGGCTGCAAATTCGAGCAATTCGGCGTCGCATCAGCTCCTCCGGTCGCACCGACCACGCCGGTCACGCAGCCCGACGCTATGGCTCCCTTGCCGGGCGCGGTGTTTCCCGCCGCGGTGAAATTAGCCAGCGTGCTATCCGCGCGCAGTGTCGCGTCGGGTCCGAGATAAGGGCTGCCGCTGTACCAGGCGCCGTTCGCGAAGATGTTCGGACTCGGCAGCGTAATCGGCCCACCGGCGTTAACGTCGCCGATCGGATTGGCCTCGAGCGGTTTGTTGTGATCCTGGCACCACTCGTAGTAGTTGAGCGCAGTCGGCGCGCCGGTGTTGTAGCCGTTGGCGTCCGGTGTGCAGGGAAGCTTGGCAAGCGCATCCGGCGAAGTGGGACTATGACCATACATGTCCCAGTTCAAGCCGCGGCCGGTGAAGTAAAAGATGCCGTCGAAGGACTGTCCCGGAAACGTGTCGGTAGTGAACATCAACATACCGGCGAGACTTCGACCGTTCGGCGTCAGTATCAGATTGCCGTCGCGCGCCAGGATGCGCACGTGGTTTGCGTGCTCGTGGAAGGGATGTTCCCAGCGGCCCTGACCGATGACCCGGATGAGCGTCAATTCACCGGGGTGCATGTGCGGATTGCCGTTGTAGGGTTGATTCGGATATTCGGCGCCGTAATTTGGGTCCATGTCATCGGGCATGGACCGGCCGTTGATCAAGAAGTACGACGGGCGGTAGGGTTCTGTCGGCACTTGAAGAGTGCACCCGGGAGAGCCGGCCACACAGCCTGTCTTTGCCGTCACCTGCGCCAGTGCCTGACGGTGAATGTTCGAGTCCATCTCGGCGAACTGGAACAGATACTCGCGGTCGTAGCAGGTGCTCGGATGATCATAGGCAGCCGGCGCGAGACGGAAATCGCTTTCGCCCCATGTCTGCTCTGCCGTCAAATTCGATGCATGAAGGCCGGTGATGCAGGCAGCTGGAACGTTGGCCTTCGTCGGAATCACGATGATGGCGCCGTACAGTCCCATCTCGACTTGCAGATCGCTCTGGGTGCCGCTGTAGTAGGCGCGGGTTCCCGGCGAAGAAGCGACGAATGTATAAGTCACCGCACAGCCCGGCGCCGCTTCGGTGACCAGCAACCCGGTAGGCGCCGGCGTTGTCGCGCTACTGCAGCCGATCGGTTGCGTAGAGGCCGCAGCCGCGGTGACCGCAAATCCGGGAAACAAAATCGAAGTGTTGCCCGCGGCAGTGGGCAGGTTATTGGTCAAGGTCACAGTCACCGTCGTTCCCTCGGTAACGATGAGCGTGGGCCCAGGCACTTGCATCGCTCCGCAGGCGGCATTGGTGATCGCCGCGGGCGCGAACTTCGGGCTCGAATTGGCGGAGCACCCGTATCCCCAAGAATAGACCGCATTGCCGTCGGGCTGATTGAGGTTTCCAATCTGCGCCGTCAGGTTGAAAGCACCCGCGGCCCCCGTAGTGCTCGTGATGCCCGGAGCCGCCGCCTGTGCGGCCGCTCCCAGCGTCAGGGATGCGGCCAACGTGGTCAGAGACAGCAGTCGGTTCATGGAGATCGCCTTTTTCATGGTCGTTGAGCTCATTGCCGCTCCCCTACTAATTGATTCGGACTTCTGTCATCAGGCCGCCGAAGTTCTCGGCGTCATTCGACAGGTGATCGAGTTGGGGCGTGTACAGGTAGAACACACTGCCCTTTGGATACTGGGTTTTCGCGCAGTCCGTGGAGCCGCAGCTGGCATCGCTTGCGTCCAAGATCACGTCCAGCGACTCGCCGCCGCCGATGGTGATGGAATTGGCGTAGTAGTCCATGTTGTTGCCTTCCTGGTCGCGCAGCAGCTTGGCGTTGTACCCGATCACGTGCATCGGGATGCCCATCGAGGCGAGAGTCGAGTATTCCGTCACGGACAGGTCGGAAACGCGCAGCAACGCCTTGCCGCCCGCCGGAATATTGATGATGGAAGGCAACGGCTGTGAGTAGTGCATTCTGCCGTCCGATGACTGCGTCGCCTGCGGACCGGGTGCGACGGTGTCGGGATAGCTGCGGCCGTTGAGCAGGAAGTATTTGTCCTTCATGTCGACGAACGCTTCGGGATTGAAGGTCATGCCGACGAAGTGAAAGTTCGGGTCGAAACCGTGGATCTGCAGAGGATATTCGACGTCGTAAGCCGTCGAGCCGTCGCCGTCGTTGTAGGCATATTTATACGGTTGGTTGTGGTTCGGATTGGTGGCCTCCGAGCCGATCTTATCCGTGCTCTGATCTGCGCCGGTATTGACCTTAGGAAGCGGATTGCTGCACAGGATATCCGCCGCCGGCGCACCGGCGACGGGTACACTGCATGCCGTGCGCGGATCCATCTGCTGGGTCTGCAGCGCGTTATACAGCGATCTGCCGACCGGCACCCGATCCTGGCGCGGACGCACAAAGAGCTGACCCACCATACCCATCTGCAGGTGCTCGGGTGGCGTGATGTGGCAATGCCAGAAGTACGTGCCGGCATCCGGCGCCAGGTAGTAATAGGTGAAGCTGCCGCCGATGTTGATGGCCACGGAAGCATCCGGTACGCCGTCGTAGAAAGGCGATGCGTTCGGATAGCCGTGGAAGTGCACGGTGTGCTGTTCGAACAGGTCGGGCCGCATGATCATGCCGACGTTGGTCAGCGTCAGAAAGAATTCATCGTCTTCATCCATGGCCATGAGGGGTGCCGGGATGTTGCCGTTCATCACGCCGACATCCATGATTTGCCGCGGATCCACATGACCATCGATATAGGCGTACGTGCCTTTGGTCGGGGTGGGCGGCACGTTCGTCGCACACGAAGCTGGCTCCGCGGCGCACTGCGCATCCGGAACCTGTCCGATGGCACCGTTGTAGGTCCAGTCGCCGACGAAGTTGCCTCTGTTGTTTATTTTGCCGCCTTGCTCATAGCTGGCGCCGCCGCTCGCGCCGTCGGTGGTGGCCGGATCGCCGGGCAGCGGGGTCGCGCCGGTCGGCAGGGCATTGCCGGCCTTGAGATTCGCGCCGCCATTTGCCGAGGCGAAAGTCTGGTTGAACACATCGGGAAATTCCGTTCCCGGCAGTCCCGCCGTGATGTCCGCGATTCCGGACAGGGGCCCGAAGGAGAACATGAACGTCTGCGTACCGTCGGCCATCGTCGCATAGCCGTCGCCGCCCGAAATCTGCTGGCACTTGATGGCGCCGTTCGCCTTACCCACCGGCACCATGAAGCCTTGAGCATTTTTGACGAGCATCGTCGGTGCCGTATAGGAGGGCTCGGTGTCGTTGATCCCCTTGTCGTTGGGATCGGGATGCGTGACCGTGCTGTATGGGCACTGCACTCGGAACGACTGTGCGCCCGCGGGCAACCCCAGCAGCGTCAACAATACTGCCGGCAATCCAATTCGAATCAACTGCTTGTTAAACATGTGACCTCCGGCCCTTCCTGCCTGCGCTAGTGACACCAAGAATCGAACCCCTGAAAAAAATAAACCCGCATGAATGCGGGTCTTGGATAGAAAAATTCGAACCAATCGTGACGACCGCCGTCTGATACATCAGCGGCGCGCAAAGCTGCGCTTCAGAGGGCGCGCTATTTTGGATCAACCGATCCTGGTCATCATCGAACACGATTTGCATTACCTTTCTTTCACCAAATTGGCGTTGTTATCTGGCGGATCACAGGAGACCCGTACAGCAGTTGCGGAATCTTCTTCACGTAGGCTCCCTCGCCATTCCCTTCAACTCTCATCCCCTTTAACTCTCATCCTTAGCGCCACCGCCATCAGCGCGGAGCGTTTACCGCATCGCGTATCGAAATTCTGGAATGAACTTGGGCACGCAGAAACACTTGCGCGCCGCTCTGCTCGCCAATGTCTCGTGTTTTCCCGCCCGTGCCTGGATGAACTCTTCCTGCACTTTCTAGGTTCATCCCAACTTAAATTATTTCCTGAGTTTGTTGCTTGCGAGAATGCACTACTGCAGGGTGAGAGTTTTGGAGAGAACGCTGCATAGGGCCAGTAGGAACTACCGTAGCCGTCGCGCGTTGCCCGCATATGTTGAATCGACGCGTGAGCGTTACGTCGATGGGCATTGCTCGCGCAGTCGCCTCAACACATCGTCGCGTGAAGTGTTAGCCCGCGCGCGCTTGTGATTTCAATTTCTGATAGACGCGCAGCACGCTCGGCACGTAATTCAAGGTCTCGCGAAACGGCGGGATGTGCCGTCCGTAGTGTTCCACAGCCTCCTCGCCTGCGTTATAGGCAGCGAGCGCGAGCTCGAGGTTACTGCCGAAGCGGGCGATTAGATCGCTCAAGTAGCGCGCGCCCGCGCGAACATTTTGTTCTGGATCGTAAATATCGGTGACCCCGTAGCGGCGCGCCGTTTCCGGCCGTAACTGCATCAGCCCCACTGCGCCCTTCTTTGAGACCGCGCGCGGATTAAAGCCCGATTCCACGACAATCACTGCACTCACCAACGCGGGCTGAATGGTGGCCGCGAGGGCCGCGCCGCGGATCATGTGCTCGTACTGCGAGGAACGCGCCAGCCAGTCGACCGGGTGTGGTTTCGCGGCGGAAGTCTCCGCAGGTGCATCGGAGGCGATCAGCAATTGATAACGTGTATCAGTGGGCACATTGCTAAAATGCGTCACACCGCTCGAGTCCGTAAAGGAATAGACATCGGCTAGAGCCAATCCCGGCGCGGCAGCGACAGCCGATATCAATAGAAAGAGCTGCCAGGTGGGCATAGAGCGACTGTAGCCTTACCCGGCCGTACAACCTAGGTAGGAGAACACCGTAGGGACAAACGTCGCCGGCTTGCGCTATCGATACATCACGATAGGATATTGCAGATGTTGGATGAAACTCACGACGTCTCGCTTCGCAGTTGGGTCGACTCCGCGAATCGGCCCGAGAGCGACTTTCCGCTACAGAACCTGCCTTTCGGCGTCTTCCGGCAGTCGAGAAGCGCAGAGCCGTTTCGCATCGGAGTCGGCATCGGCGATCAGATTCTTGACCTGGCCGCAGTGCTGAAGGCAGGCGGATTCGGCAAAGATGCGGCGGCGGAGGTGATGAGAGGGGTACTGGCCGTGCCCGTGCTCAACGACCTGATGGCGGCGGGACCCAAGGTGTGGTCGGCGCTGCGCCTGATGCTGTCGCGCGCGCTGCGTTTGGGCTCGTCGCAGCAACGGTCCTGGGAGACTTGCCTGTTGCCGCAGGCAGAGGCGGAATTCGCCCTGCCGGCGCGCATTGGCGACTACACGGATTTCTACACCTCCATCCATCACGCAACGGCCGTCGGCCGCATGTTCCGACCTGACAATCCGTTGCTGCCGAATTATAAGTGGATGCCGATTGGGTACCACGGCCGCAGCTCATCGATCGGCGTGTCGGGTCAGACTTTCCGTCGGCCCGTCGGCCAGATTACGCCGCGCGGAGCGCTGCCGCCGATGCTCGCGCCCAGCGCCCGCCTCGACTACGAACTTGAGCTTGGCGTCTTCATCGGCGCCGGGAACGAACTTGGCTCACCGATCTGCATCGATGATGCCGACTCGCATGTGTTCGGCTTGTGCCTGCTCAACGACTGGTCGGCGCGCGATTTGCAGGCCTGGGAGTATCAACCGCTCGGCCCGTTTCTCGCGAAAAATTTTGCGACTACGATTTCTCCTTGGATCGTGACGCTCGAAGCCTTGCAACCTTACCGGGTTCCTTGGACTCGGCCCGTCGATGACCCCGCGCCGCTGCCGTACCTCGACTCGCCACAGGTACGAAAGCAAGGCGGCCTCGACATCCACCTCGAGGTGTGGCTGTCCACGGATGCCCTGCGGTGCGCAGGTGCACCGGCCTACCGCTTGTCGCGCAGCAATGCCAGGCACGCCTATTGGAACCTGGCTCAAATGGTGGCGCACCACACGATCAACGGCTGCAATTTGCAACCCGGCGATTTGTTGGGCACTGGGACGCAATCCGGACCCGAAAAGGACGAAGCCGGATCCTTGCTGGAGCTCTCGAACGGTGGCAAGCAACCACTCGCCTTACCGAATGGTGAGACGCGCGGTTTTCTCGAGGATGGCGACACAGTGATCATGCGCGGTTGGTGCGAGCGTACCGGCGCGGCGCGCATCGGCTTCGGCGAACTCCTCGGCAGCATCCGCCCGGCGCTCGCCGATGGTTAGGCTCCCGAGCTGCTACCCCTGCGGCGCTCCTTAGCAAGAACCACGGTTTCGAATAACGCGTAGTCAGAGCTGGCCGCCGAGTCGGCACCCACTGCTTGGTAGTACGAGATTGTGATCGAAGTCTTGCCACCGGCAGTGCCCGGATCAAGATCGAAAACCGCGATCCCATAGCCTGTCGCCGTGTTCCGTCGAGCGGACCATATGGCATCTTCCAAGGCATCCGCACCATGCTTGGTAAACATACCGGCTGTGGCACCGGGCACGGGACGGTTTGCTTTGGTAATGACTTTGGCCTGCGGTAATCCGCTTGTTGGATTCACTCCGTACGCATCGAGGGGGGCGCTGGTTCCACCTCCGCCAAGAATGAAATGAATGGTCCCGTGGTTTGTATCAAACTGACCATTGGGTGGATTCACGGTCATGATCGGATTCGGTTGAAGTGTGTCGACCCTCTCGCCGGTGACGGCATCGCGGCCGACGTCGTGGTTACAGCCGCGCACCGGCCAGCTTCGCTCATAATCATGATCGTGACCGCATAGCACGAGATCGACGCCGTACCGGTCGAACAACGGCATCCACGTCTCCCGGATTCCCTTGTCGGAGCCATTGCCATTTTTAGAAGAACTGAGGCCGTCCTGGTGCATTTGCACGATGATCCAGTCGATGCTGTCGTCTTGCGACGCCGCGTGCAAGGTGCTCTCCAGCCAACGCGTTTGGGCGCCGCCGCTGTAGCCACGAATATAAAGAGAGGTGCCTGGCATGATCGGCGGGTTTCCGGTACTCGGCGAGGGCTGCAGAGGCGCCGGCCCGGCGACGAAGGCTCCGCTGTCTTGATAAATGACATCGTCGGCCGAAAGTGAAATGAACAGCGCGGAACCTACCTGGAAGCGATACCACAGGCCAGGGAACTGCGTCCCATTGTCCGGCAGCGAATATCGCGTGAGATAGGCTTCGAATCCCTGCGCACCGTTGCCGAACTCGATTTCGTGGTTACCGGGACAAGGCATCCAGGGCCGCCAGGCGGCAGAGTTTTGAACATTGTTTCCAAAGTCCGCCCACACCTCGGGCTGCACTGTCGGGTTTAAATTCGCATAGCAAAGATCGCCGTTGAGCAAGTGAAACAGCGGTTGAAAGCGCTCGACCGCCTTCACTGCAAACGCGCTTTGGGGCGAGGACAGCACCCATGACGTATTGGGAGTTGCCAAATCGCCGTAACTGGACCAGCGGAAGGGGACTCGGCCTCGCGGCGCCGTCTTGAAGGTAGCCCTGAAAGGGTGCCTATGATTAGGATCATTATCCGCCGTCACGAAATATGTGAACTCGCCCCCCGCCTTGAGCCCACTAATTTGGGCGTGATAGGTGAACACGGTCTGACCATTGAGTCCATCGGTGTACGTACGCTGAACGGCGTGAAACGTTTGAGTCCGATCGGCTGACAGCTGCAGGTTGACTCGGGGATTATGCGCTTGCGCCGCGCAAGCCCATGACACGCACACGCTACTGGTGGGATCCTCGCCCCATGTGATGTGAATTTGCTCGGGCGTTCCGTCGGAAGCCTTTGCTACGGGGCCGCTTATGCTCACCGCGCCAGGCGCCGCAGCAGCGAGCCCGGTCAGACCGGCACCGGCGACGAATGTACGTCGAGAAACTTTTGACAATGAAGCGGTCCTTTCCTGCTATTGACTCTAACACGCGCAATCCGCATGCACGCTTATCGGTGCGTCAGCTTAAGAAGCGTTACAGCTGAAATGCCCCCCCAAGGCGGCGAAATGGGAACGAAATCCCTGGGCATCATCGTGTGGCATAACGGAGGAAAGCATATGACTCACAGAATACTCAAGTCTAGCCAGTACAGCGTACGATCGAGTCCAAGTCTGGCACTGCTGATATTCGGTTCGCTCGGGTTGGCAACCGTACAAGTAGGATGCGCCATCGAGCAACCGCAAGCCGATGCCCAGGCGAGCTCGCAGTTTAACGCTGCACCTACCGCAGCCTCAGCTCAGCCCGCCCCGCGCTCTTCCGAGGAGTTGGATCAACTGGTTGCGCCGATCGCCTTGTACCCGGATGCGCTCGTTGCCCAAGTGCTCGCCGCCTCGACCTATCCCACCGAAGTCGTCGAGGCGGAGCGATGGATACAACAAAATTCGAACCTCCAAGGTGACGCTCTCGCTAAAGCAGTCGATCAGCAACCCTGGGATCCCAGCGTGAAAGCGCTCGCGCAATTTCCTAGTGTGCTTGCAATGATGGACAAGAACCTCTCCTGGCTCTCATCGCTCGGGGAGAGCTATGGCGATAACGAAGCGGCTGTCTTCAACGCCGTTCAGGAGATGCGTCAGAAAGCGCAGCAGGCAGGCAACCTGAAGAGCACGGCGCAGGAAACAGTAAGCACCGAAGGTCAGACGATCGTGATCGAGCCGGCAAACCAGCAAGTCGTTTACGTGCCGGAATATGATCCTTGGGGAGTCTATGGTGCGCCCCTTGCGTTCTACCCCGACTGGGTCGGGTTCTATGGTGAGCCGGGGATTTTTTTCGGCGCAGGAATCGGGATCGGGTTCTATGGCGGATTTGGCTGGGGTTGGGGCCACTGGGGCGCCGACTGGCACCACCATTACGTGGACTTCGACCATCGTCACTTTGTTTCCCACAGCCCGACATTCGGTCACGGAGGCTTCAGCCATCCCAGCGGATTTCGTTCGGGCGGATTTCATTCGGGCGGATTTGGTCACTACGGCAGCTCGTCTGCAATGCATTCCAGCGCGTTCAGCGGCTTCAACCACGGCGGCGTCACCGGCCACTATTCCGCCCGCGGCGGCGCGAGCTTTGCGCGCAGCGGAGGCTTTCATGGTGGCGGAGGCTTTCACGGCGGTGGCGGCGGCGGCCACCGGTAAACACCGATACTAAGGAGAACGAAACCATGAATAGCGTGAAGAGGCTTATGAAATCCCCCCTGTGCAGCATCGTAGCGGCGCCATTTGCAGTGCTGCTCTCGGGCTACGTGCAAGTTGGCGCGGCTCAGGCATCAAGTCAGACGACGTTCCCGTCCGCGGAGCAAGCGAGCCACGCATTGTTGGTGGCTGTCGAGAATAACGATGCTCCTGCCCTGACGAAGATTCTTGGGCAAAAGAACGCGCTCATCACCTCGAACGATGAAGCCCAGGACGAGCTTGACCGCGAGCGGTTCGTGCACAAATATCAGGAGATGCACCGCCTAGTGCGGCGCCGTAATGGAGAGGTGCTCCTATACATAGGCGCGGAGAATTGGACTTTCCCGATCCCTCTCGTATCCCATAATGGGGTATGGCGTTACGACTCGGACGCCGGCGAAAAGGAAGTGCTGTACAGGCGCATCGGGGAAAATGAGCTTACGGCGATCCAGGTCTGTCAGGCTCTGAATGCGACCGTAACGAAAACCGAGACGCGCGATGACGCGGACCATCCCGTCGACACATTGCTCGCCGCCGTCAAGTCAAGTCACAAGTCCGTTGCATTCCAGGGTTACTACTTTCGCATGCTGCCGAATTCGGGCAATAGCGGCTTCGCCCTCCTCGCATATCCCGCCCAGTACGGTTCTTCGGGGGTGATGACGTTTATCGCCGACGACAAAGGCGCCGTATACCAGAAGAACCTCGGTTCAGGCACTGTGAAAATCGCGACAGCGATGGCGGTATTCCATGGCGATCCCACTTGGGCGCCTGCCGAAACGGGCCCCAGAGATCAGGCCGAAGACTCTTCCGAAACTTAAGCGTGCGATAGGCGCCGCGCGATTGCTCAGGGGTCATCCGTGGCGCTGCGCATTACAGTTGTAACAGAAGAGGACGATGCCGGTGCCCCAGGCCGCCGGTCCGAAGTGATCTCTCAAGCCGGTGCGCTATGATCGGGGCTTTGGGTCACTGTGGACGTTCGGTGCTGGATGTCGTCAGCCGTTTCGCCTTTCTCCGATACCGCCTCGCTTCGCTTCAAACGGTTGCGCTTCGGCGTGCTTACGCTCGGAATGCTCGTCATCCTGGCATTTACCGTCTCGTCGGCCTACGACAGCTGGCGCTCGTATCATCGTGCGATCGCAGCGACCGATCGAGAGATCGGCAATTTGGCGAACGCACTGGCAGAACAAACTGCGTGGACGTTTCGAGCCGTTGATCTTCTTCTAATCGACGCCGCGCAGTGGTACAGCAGCGACGGCCGAAACAGTCCTCCCGAACGGATCAACGAGATTCTTGCGAATAAGTCGGCGGGCGTGAAGCAAGTAAGCCTGATGACGATCATCGATGCGCGCGGGACTCAGCGGCATCGGTCTCGAGGCGCCTTGCCGCCGAATCTGAACGTCTCTGACCGCTCCTACTTCATCGCTCAGCGGGACGGTGCCGCCCATGGGTTATTCATGAGCGAACCCCTCGTTACCCGCTCGGAGAACCGAGCCGCCGTCGAGTTGTCGCGCCGGCTCGACGATGAGAACGGCGCATTCGCGGGCGTGGTCACCGCAATTATGAATCTCGACGACATCAAGCAATTTTACCGGGCCGTCAACTTAGGTGTCGGCACCGCGGTCCAGCTGGTTCGCGATGACGGTACGCTGCTTGTCCGAAACCCACCTGCACTGGAGGCGGTCGGTCGGCAGTTTCCCGAGCTCGCCGCAGCTGAGACATCGTCTGCCGGGCTTCGGCTCGTAAACCCTATCGACGGCAAGAGCGACTTCATCGCAATCGCACCGGTAAGGGATGTGCCGCTGAGACTCACGGTAACTCGCGAAGCGGCCGTGGCATTGCAGCCCTGGCGCGAGGAGACCACCCGCGTTGCGATACGGACCATTATCTTTGTCTTGCTCGGAACATTGACGCTGGCCGCACTGTTACGTCAGCTCCGGCGGGTGGCGGCCGGAGAACGTGCGTTGCGTGAGAGCGAGGAGCGCTACGCGCTCGCCATGGAGGGTGCCAACGAGGGGCATTGGGACTGGGACGTTGCGGCCGACCGGCTTTTTCTTTCGCCCAGAATGAGGATGCTGTATGGCGCGCGCCCGGATAGCGTGATTGACTCCCGCTCCACGTGGCTGGCGCAAATCGTCATACATCCGGACGACATGGAACATTTCGAAACGGCCATCAGAGATCATCTGTCAGGACGCACGGCCCGTTACGAAAGCGAATATCGAGTGCGCCATTCAAACGGCGATTGGCACTGGCTGCGTGGGCGAGGCCGTTGCCTGCGCGACGCAGCCGGTAATCCAATCCGATTCGTAGGCTCTTCCACTGACATCACCGCGCAAAAGCAGTCGCAAGCGGACAAGGAACAGTTGGAGGGGCAGTTACGGCAATCGCACAAGATGGAAGCGATCGGCACTTTGGCCGGCGGTATCGCGCACGACTTCAACAATATCCTAGGGGCGATACTGGGATACGGCGAGCTGGCACATCAAAATTCCGCCGAAGGCAGTTCTTTGCGGCGCTACCTCGACAACGTCATGCACGCTGCCGAGCGCGCGAAGCTGTTGGTCGAAGGCATCCTGGGATTCAGCCGCAGCGGGTTCGGCGAGCGCGAACCGGTGAACATACGCTCCGTTGTGAGCGAAACGCTCGAGCTGCTGGGGGCATCGCTACCCGCGGGCATTGAGCTGGAAAGCCAAATCGACACAGGCAACGTTGCGGTCATCGGCGACGCGACCTATCTGCATCAAGTGGCCATGAACCTTTGCACGAACGCCATTCAGGCCATGGCGCATGGCGGCCTGCTCAGCGTCATTCTCGAATGCATCGAAGTGAGCGAGTCCCGCGTTCTGTCGCGAGGCTCGCTCGTGCCGGGTCCTTATGTGCGGCTTATGGTCAGCGACACCGGCGTCGGAATCCCCCCTGCGGTGCTCGAACGGATGTTTGATCCGTTCTTCACGACCAAGAGCGTCGGGGAAGGCACGGGTCTCGGATTATCGCTCGTGCATGGGATCGTCACCGACTTAGGCGGCGCGATTGGCGTTACCACCAAGGCCGGCCGAGGCACGAGATTTGAGATCTGGTTACCCGTGGCGGGCGAAGTCTCCGCGCCGGTGGTTGAGAAAGACCGGATATTGCCGCGCGGGAAAGGGGAATCCATTATGATCGTGGACGACGAGCCCGCGTTGGTCGAGTTGGCCGAAGAAATAACGGCTGGTCTTGGCTACGAACCGGTAGGTTTCGCTTCGAGCCGGGCGGCGCTGCACGCTTTTCAAGCCGCCCCGCAGCGGTTCGACGTGGTTCTCACGGATGAATCGATGCCGGATCTACCGGGCACAGAACTGGCCCGTGAGATTTGGCGGATTCGGCCGACCGTACCAATTATCGTGATGACCGGCTACCTCGGCTCGCAGCTTACCAATAAAGCCGCCGAAATCGGCGTAAATGCGCTATTACGCAAGCCGCTGCACAGCCGCGATCTTGCCGAGTCACTAGCTCGCGTATTGCAGTCCATGCCGCCACCTTAGAAGGCGATCGCATCGATCCTCCGTTGTCGCCGATGTTTCAGCTGAAATCGGTGCCGAGAACCCCGAAATGAGCGCGTAACCGCGCTTCGCCAATCTCGACCTCGGAATTACCCGGAAATATCTCCGCGCCCACTTGAGCATCCTAAAGAAAGGAGCGATCTATGCAGCAGCCGAGTCCCAGTCAATCAATCAATACCGAGTCCATCCGTATTCCTGGAACCGCACTGCGAGTATCGCGTGTGGCTCTCGGTACTTGGGCGATGGGCGGTTGGATGTGGGGCGGAAACGATGAGGACGAATCGATCGCGACCATCCATGCAGCAGTCGATCAAGGCATCAACCTCATCGATACGGCACCGGTTTACGGATTCGGCGCATCCGAGGAACTGGTCGGCAGGGCTCTCCAAAGCTCGAATATTCGCTCGCAAGTGGTCATCGCCACCAAAGTCGGACTCGACTGGCGCGACGGTAAAATCTATCGGAACGCGACGCGCGATCGAATTATGTACGAGGTCGATCAATCGTTGCGTCGCCTGCGAACAGACTACATCGACATTTATCAAGTTCACTGGCCGGACCCGCTGGTCCCCATTGAGGAGACTGCCGCTGCCATGCTGACTCTATATGTGCAAGGAAAGATCCGCGCCATCGGGGTGAGCAACTTCTCGGTTGAGCAGATGCAGCGATTTCGACGAATCGCGCCTCTGCACGTGCTGCAGCCACCGTATAACTTGTTCGAGCGCGCGATCGAGACCGACGTTCTGCCCTACTGCCGAGCGAACGATATCGCCACCTTTGGCTACGGAGCCCTATGCCGCGGCCTACTGAGCGGGCGGATGCGCATCGACACGAAGTTCGATGGGGATGACCTTCGCGGCGTGGACCCGAAGTTCCAGCCGCCGCGCTTTGCGCAGTACCTCGCCGCCGTGCGTCAGTTGGATCTATTGGCACGCGACCGCTTCCTGCGCAGGGTGATTCATCTGGCCGTGCGTTGGATGCTGGATCAAGGAATCAGCGTGGCCCTCTGGGGCGGCCGCCACCCAGAGCAACTGCGGGCGATCCGCGGCGTGGAAGGCTGGTCGCTCGACTCAATGGCCTTGGAAAAAATCGAGCGTATTCTCACGGAGTCCATCACCGATCCGGTTGGACCCGACTTCATGGCGCCGCTGCAGCGCTCTCAAGCCGCTTCTGAGGAAATTTCACCATGAAAGTCGGTTTTATCGGATTAGGTCAGATGGGCGCAGCCATGGCTGCGAACCTTGTCAAAGCCGGACACGACGTCACCGTGTTCAATCGTAGCCCCGGCAAGAGTCGTGCGCTTTTGGATCTGGGCGCGCACGGCGCAACGCACCTCGCCGAGGCGTGTCAAGGCGAAGCAGTCCTGACGATGCTCGCCGATGACCGGGCGCTTACCGACGTAACCTTGCGTGAAGGAGGCATCCTCCAAAGTCTACGCTCGGGTGCCGTGCATATCTCGATGAGCACGATCAGCGTCGATTTGGCCAAACAACTGGCACGAATGCACATTGAAAGCGGTAAGCGCTTCATCTCTGCCCCCGTGTTCGGCCGTCCGGAGATGGCGGCGGCAAAGAAACTCTTCATCCTGTGCGCCGGGGATCCCGCGACAATCACCGCATGCAGGCCCCTCTTGGAGGCGATGGGACAAAAGACCTTGCCGCTCGGTCCCGAGCCGGAAGCCGCGAATCTTGTCAAGTTGAGCGGCAACTTTTTGATTGCCTCGGCGATCGAGGCGTTGGGCGAAGCCATAGCGCTGGTGGGAAAGTCCGGCATCGATAAGACAGCGTTTGCGCAACTGCTATCGTCCACTATTTTTCCCGCACCCGCCTACGCGACCTACGGCGAACTCATCGCCACGGGCAAATTTACGCCGGCAAGGTTTGCCGCACCGCTCGGATTCAAAGACATTCGCCTTGTGCTGGCCGCCGCGGAGAATCTTCAGGTGCCGATGCCGTTGGGCAGTCTGTTGCACGACCGATTTCAGCGGCTGATGAATCAGGGAGGGGAAAGTCTTGATTGGTCCGCCATCGGAGGACTCGCTGCGTTAGATGCCGGCGCTGGGCAACGTTCGACCAATGGCGTAAACAACTAGCGGCACACGTAGTTTTTTGCTTCGTCGTACGATCCTTTTCCCGTCCAGTGCGCGACGTGTGGGTAGGCACAGAGCGGACGGGTCGATAGAGGCTCTCCTGTCGGAAACCCGAGTGCCGCCGCGGGAGAGTCCGGATATTTCGAGGCGACTAGGGTCTCCGGCGCTTGGCCATGTTGGCGCCATTGATCCAGTGCAGCCACGGCGTCAAAGTTGTTAGGGCCCGG
>DASWUU010000001.1:0-44266 GCA_036401515.1 Steroidobacteraceae bacterium | reverse complement strand
CCTGGCCGACCCCCGCGTCAATAAAGACGCGCGCCTTGGAGATAGTGGTGGGAGTTGGCCGCCCGCTATCCGCGGGCGGCGAGTTCCCATGAGCGTCAGAATGGCATTGTCAAAGTCACGAATGCGCTGCGGCCGGGAAGCACCCAGTACAACGGCGTGCCCGCCCCTGCCGTATAACCTGCGAGCTGAGTGATCTTGTGGCTGTCCAACAGATTGTTGAATGCCAGCTTGATCGACGCTTGGCGCAACCATGCCGGTCCTTCCTCGCCCACCTTGTAGTTGAGCGCACCGTCCAAGGTGCTGAAGGAGGCCAGAGGTATCGCTTGACCCACATCGCCATAACGCGAGCCGACGTACTTGTCCAGTAGCGAGGCGTACCAGCCGTTGCGGTTGTAGATGACGCCCAGAGCCGCCGTCGACTTAGGCGCGTTGTTGATCCACAGGCCTGGGTTTTGCACATCGGAACCCTTGTCCTTGGCGCTGTTCAGTGACCCGTTGGCATAGAGACTGAAGCCCATGCCGACATAGGCAGTGCCTTCCGCCTCGATTCCCTTATAGATCACGCCGCCCTGATTGAAATAGAGAACCTCGGAGCCTGTCGTGGTCGAACCGATCAGGTTCGCGAAGTTGATGTAATAAACGTCGGCGGACAGCGATAACGGCTGCGTCTGCCAACTCGTGCCAACCTGATAGTTCCAGCTCTGCTGCGGGCTGAGATTGGTCGAGGCCGGGCTGATGGACGATGGGTTCTTCGAGTTGTAATTGAAGAAATTCTCGTTCGGTGCCAGGAAGCCCTTGGCCGCCTGCGCGTAGGCCGCCCAGTCCTTGGCGATGTCATAGTGCACCAACAGCGAAGGCAACGTGGCAGTGTAGGTATTGCTGTACGACTCTGCGAGCGTCGACTTGACGTCGACCAGGGCATCGACGCTGCGCTCGAAGTGATCGTAACGCACGCCCGGCGAGACGATGAGCCCCGGGAGCGCCTTCCAGTCGAATTGTACGAATGGCTGCAGCGTCGTGAGCACTTGGTGTAGTTCTCGTTCGACGCCGTTGGTGCCGGGGTTAAAGTAGGGAGTCAGGGCACCGCCGAGGGTGAAGTCGACGTCGGTGAGCTGCCGCAGGTTGTACTGCTTGTCGAACCAGACGCCGGTGCTCAACGTACCGAGTGCCAGATCATCCTTCACCTTCAGCGTGTCGCCCCAGGAGCGGTAGTTGTTGATCAATATGTTGCCCGGAACGTCGTTGGGCCCGAAGCTCGTGCCGTTGGGAGTTTCGCCGTTAGGGTCCCAGCCGTTCTCGCCGACGTGGTAATAGCCATACGTGTACGTCTTGTTGTCCAAGGACCAGCCGCTACCCAGATTAGAGACGACGCCGATGTACGCGAAATCATCGTGAATGTGATCGTTGTTGTAGCCGTAGTAGTTCTGACTGGTCGGGTCCCGCGAAAGCGCATAGTGCGGTCCGAACTTCGCGATTTGCGCCGCGGTTGACCCCAACGAGATGCCTTGCACCACATTGTTATACATCCCTACGAAACTCACGACCGTGTTGTCACTCACGGGTACCGCAAACTTGGCGAAGAGGTTCTTGCGGTCGAGGCCCATGTTGGTGAGGTATCCATCGGAGTGCAGACTTTCCGCGTCAATGAAGCCGGCGGCGCCGTTATATTTCTCAATCGGACCGGTGTCGAATTCGCCGCCGAAGACTTGCGTGTTGAAGCTGCCGAAGCTCACGTAGGGCGTCACGGTCATGGCCGCCAACGGATTCTTCGATTCGACACCGACAGTCCCTCCAAATGTCGCGTTACCCAAGGTCGAGGCGGTGCCGGGGCCGCGATCAACCGAAACGTTGCCGAGGTCATGGCCCATGAAGTAGGAGGTCGAATGGTGGGTGAAGTCGTTCGAGTCGCCCCACGGAATGCCGTCGAATGTCACATTGAAAAAGCCGTCGGAGAAACCGCGGATGCTGAACGTTTGGGCTTCCGCGAGGCCGGGTCCGTTGGGCGCGACCGTAAACACGCTCGGTGCGATATTGATCACTTCATCGAAGTTGGCTGAGGGCGCCATGTTGTTTTCGATGTAATACTGACTAATCAGCGAGGTCGGCTGCGTCACCGTGAGCGGCGCCATGGTCGGGGCCTGCGTAACGGCTGAATCGATGTCCTGCGTCCCCTGCACCACGACGGTCGGCAGCGGAATTTGATCGGCCGCGGTCGCAGGCTCGGCCGTCGCCGGCGAGACTGAAAGGATGGATGAGGCCGCGAGGATGCTCCAGCTCAGAAAACGCAATACCGTGGGATAGCGGGTATAAACCAGCATTATTCAGCTCCGATTGTGGCTAGCGGGATTCGTGGACGCACCACTGTGTAGTGCAAGCACCGGCATCCTGCTGTGGTGCCGGTACAACCGTTGAAGAACACTAATGATTAGTGCATCGCCACAGTAACGTCGCAATGTGACAGTTTCTTTGCAGCGCAAAGCAAAGAAATGTCGGCAAAAAACGGCGTCGTCGATCGGATCTCAACACAGGAAATCTGCAGGCGCTTGAATTGCGAGGCCCTGGAGCTGCGGCTGCTGCAAGAACGCAACAGCTGCAAAGCCGCTCGTGGAGCGGCGGTTGCCTAGATCGGCACCGACTGAGGCAGGGCCGACCTTCGTCGAACACCTGCCTCAGTCGGGCGCCTCTACTTGACGCTGTAGCCTCGTCCGTCCAGGCAAGCAGCCTGCGCCCGCATGTATTGGTCGCGCTTGCCAGCGCTCGCAGCGACTCCTTGCGCGGGATCGAATCCGCTCTGCGTCACCGCCCAACTATGACATTGGTATTTATCGTTGGCTTGTTGGTCGGCGGTTTGGCCATTCTTAGGGTAGGCGATGACGTCTGTGCCCGCCGATCCTTCGGCGGCCGCTTGCTTCTGAACTTCCGGCGGCGGCGTGACGGTTTCGTACTGACCTACAGGTCCGTCATATTCATAGTATGTGTTATCCGCGTAGTAGTACGGAATCCCGCCCCACCAAAAGGTGGAGTAATAGAGCGGAAGCGTTGCACAATAAAGTCCGAGCCCAAGACCGCCTACGCCACGAAACCCGAAACCATCGTGAAATCCGCGACCGCCATCGTGAAATCCGCGACCGCTGTCGTGCCATCCACCGCCGCCGCCGCCGTGCCATCCGCCGCCGTGGCCTGCAGCGAGCGCGGCCCCGCTGCCCAACGCCAACGCCGCGAGAGAAGTAAATACAAGAGAGAAACGGAGAATACTTCGATTTTGCATAACACCACCAACTCAATGATCGGCGCCGATGGAATAAGCTGCGGCGCTCGTCGCCGCCCGGAATCCCGGCACGCCAACGCGTTTCGATCTCAGGAGATATGACTCCGAAATTCCGAAGTCAGTTCCTATGGAGCCAGCATCGTTGCGGGCTTAGGACCGAGGTGCGGATGAGATAATGTTTTGCGGTTGCAGTCACCACCCAAATCGCGGTTTGTGGGGACCATATTTGACGAAACAGTTATAGCGGTGCGACTGTTATAATGGATCCTGGTTAGTCTGCGCATTGCCGTTACACAGGGGGCTCCAATGAAAGGTTCCAATATTATTCTGAAGGCTTTTGTATTTGCGGTCGTCCTTGGTTTCGGCGTTCGCGCTCAAGCTCAAGGTGCACCACAAGAGCACAGCATGACCGGATGTCTGACGAAGGGCGATGATGCTGGAACGTTTAAGCTTACGGATTTGGAGAAGGGGCCGAAGGAAGTCATCATCGCGGAGACGACAGCGAACCTCACTCCGCACCTTGGCCACAAAGTTGAAATCACCGGGGTCGCTATCCCTGGAAAGGATAAGACGCACACGATGAAAGTGTCGGCGGTCAAGATGATTTCCGCCAAGTGTCCGTAGCGTCAGCAATAGAGGTCGACGAGTACAATCGATAGCGAGACTGCTCGCGTGAGCGGGCGTGGCGATTTACATGTGCTGGAATTAAAGTGGCAACTACTTGCCGTTGAATCCCGGTATGTTCTTCGCCCATTTGCTATGCGCCAAAGACAATCCTGCCTGCACGGCCGTCTGGAAGTCAGAGTGCACAGTTTCGATCGGAACGTTGCGGCGAAAGAAATCTGCCCAAACGAATTCCGCGAACGCCGTAGGTGTCTTGTCGAATCCGCCGCCATCCCTTATATACCCGGCCAGTGAACGGTAGACGTCGTCCTGCAATTTACTCAGCTGGTTGGGTATCATCGAGTAATAATGACGCACCCCGTTCTCGTCCAACGGGTGCACCCATTGGTTGTCGTTCATTTCCTTCCAAAATGTCTCAGGTGCGCACGTCGAGAGATCGGCCTCCACGTCGAAAAATCCGCTGGTAATCTTGGCGTCCAGTGCCGCTCGCCCGAGATGATGGTGGTCCGTGATATACAACATTCCCTGTGGACCGATCACGGCCGGCATGGGGTGAGCCTTCATAAAGCTTTGGCGATCCGCTGGACTCAGTGCCTCCAAGTGCTTCTTTTTGTCCTGTACGACAATCATTCCGACGGTAAGCTGGGTCGGATGTAGATCCCGGAGGGACGCTTGCTGAACTTTGGACATCTCGCACTTCTCCAATTAGGCAGTTGAATACCTGACGGTATCCAGGCGCGACCGAACCCGCAAGAGCATCGCGAGGCTGCGCTGGATGTTCGGGGGCTCGGAGCTCTTTGGTTAACTTGCCAGATCGAGCGCCGCGATGGCGTTTTCCTTGAGGATAAGATCGTGAACTTCGGGCTTGAAGCCGGCCTCTCTGAAATCTTTGATCCAGCGGTCGGGTGCGATGAGCGGAAAATCCGAGCCGAACAGCATCTTGCGCTTCAACTGGGTGTTTGCGTATTGCACGAGCTGCGGAGGAAAGTACTTCGGTGACCAGCCCGACAGGTCGATATAAACGTTGGGCTTGTGCAGACACACCGACAGGGCTTCGTCCTGCCACGGCCAGGATGGATGCGCGATGATAATTTTCATGTCGGGAAAGTCGGCGGCGACATCATCTACGTGGATCGGGTTCGAGTACTTGAGCCGCATGCCGCCGCCGCCCGGCATTCCCGTGCCGATACCCGAGTGTCCGCTGTGGAATATGGCGGGCATCTTGTGTTCGGCAATCACCTCGTATAACCCATAGGCCATCCGGTCGTTCGGAAAAAATCCTTGTGCCGTCGGGTGAAACTTGAAGCCTCTAACGATGCCCTCCTTGATCAGCCGCCGCGCTTCGCGCACGCCCATCTTGCCTTTGTGCGGATCGATGCTGGCAAATGCCACCATGATGTCACTGTTGTCGCGCGCGGCATCGCACACCTCCTCATTCGCAATGCGCTTCGAGCCGAGCTCATGCTCCGAGTCCACGGTGAACATCACGAGACCAATGTTACGCTCCCGGTAATAGCTGATGGTCTCTGCAATCGTGGGGCGCTTGCCGGCTTTGAAATATTTCGAAGCGGCGTCCTCGTATGCCTGCCACACCTCGTCCGCCGGCTGTCGGCAAGACACCTCGGCGTGCGTGTGCACATCGATGGCCACCAAATCCTTCACGTTCACGTCGTATCCCCCTTTTAAAGGCGCACCCTCGAGAATGGGCTAAGCCTACGCCCTCGCCCGCCCATTCGCGGTAAGATTGCGTGTGTTCCCGCCTCATCGCATCGGCTTTCTCCGGCCATCGAGTACTGATCGCCCGCAGCATTCAGCCTGCTCAGTATATGCCCGTGATCCTCTACCATTGGGAACCTAACGCCAACTCCGGCAAGCCGATGTTGACACTTGCAGAAAAAGGCGTGGCGTACGAGAGCCGTTATCTCGATCTGCTGCAATTTGACCAGCATAAGCCCTCCTACCTGGCGGTGAATCCAGACGGCACGATTCCGGCGATGGTGCACGGCTCGCGCGTGCTCACCGAGTCGACGCCGATGATGGAATACATTGACGACGAGTTTTCGGGCCCACCCTTGAAGCCCAAAGACGCACGATCCCGCTGGCGGATGCGCTGGTGGATGCGTTTCTTTGACTCCCATTTCGCTCCGTCTCTGAGCATGATTGGGTGGAGCATTTTCGTGGGTCCCGCGGCGAGGCAACGCCCGCAAGAAGAGCTGCGCGCCGCCATCGATCGAATTCCACTGGAGTCGCGGCGCATCGCTTGGCGTAAAGCAGTTTTTAACGAATTCTCCGCGGACGAACTTGCTGAGTCCAAGCGACGCGTATTATCTTCGACCATCATTCTGGAGCGGCACCTAAGCCGCTCGAGTTGGATCGCGGGCGACAGCTATTCGCTCGGTGACATCAACGGCTTCAATTTGGGTTATGCCCTGCCGTTATCTCAGCCCGAACACTGCAACGATACGAAGACGCCGCACATCATGGAGTGGCTGCGGCGCATTTACGAGCGTCCGGCCGCGCGCGAGACCTGGGCCAAGGGCCGTACACCCATGGCTGCACGCATCAAAATCTTGGAGCGCGGCCCCGGTGCTTGAGCTGTACACGTCCGAGCCGAACACTTTTTTTTTAAAACCGCTGATCGCGCTCGCGGAAAAAAAGGCCGCTTTTACGTCGCGATACTTCGACGCAGGCGCGCTGCAACAGTTCGAGGCATCCTTCCCCACCGATCTGGAATCGAGCCTGCAACTCGAACGCGAGGGACCCGTGTTGGTCCACGACGGGACCATTATCTCGAGCTCCTTCTTCATGTTGGAGTACATATCGGAAGCCCTGCCGGGCGAATCGCTGATGCCGTCCGACCCCTACGACGCATACCGCGCGCGCGCCTGGGGACAGTTTCTAGGAGCACAACTGGGTTCCATCGTTCCCGTTCTGGGATGCGCCAAGTACTTGGCGCCACAGCTTGCGCAACTCGATCGCTCGCAACTGGAGCGGCAAATTGCGGCAATCGAGCCGAGCGAACGCAGAATAGGCTGGCTTGCGCAGCTAAACGGTACTTATTCAGAAGCCTACGTGGAATCAGTCCGCGAACGGCTCTCGATGCCGATCTCGCGCATCGAGACGGCACTAGGGCGTGAACCCTGGCTCGCGGGTACCGCATACTCGATCGCCGACATCGACGCCTACGCCATGCTCTGGGTGCTTCCCGATCTCGTACCGGCAAAAGTTAATCCAACCGCGACGCCGTGCATTGTCGATTATCTGCTGCGAATAGGTGCGCGCGAATCGGTGTGCGCGGCTCTCCGCACCTCGCATACCGGTCACCCCGAACGTCATTTCGTACCGGGCGTTGAAGCGGCGCGTTGGGGCTGATTTGTCTGGATACCGTAAGCGTAAGGTAGGCGCGCCACACCTTCCAGCAGTCTGAGTAGCTGCGCCCGTCCTTCAGTGCCGATTTGCGCAATCACGCGCGCCTCATGCACTGATTGCAATTTTGACGCGTCCTCAAGTAGCGTTCGGCCCCGCGCTGTCAAACCCAGCGAGTAGGTTCTACCATCCGCTTCCGACTTGCGGCGCCGCACCAGCCCGCGGTTTGCAAGCTCTGCAATGGTGGCCACGAAGTTGGCTTTTTGAATGCCGAGGGCGTCTGAGACGCTCGACTGGCTGGTGCCGGGGTTCTGATCGATCAAGATCAAGGCAGCGAATTGGCCTGGACGCAGATTGAGCGAAGCAAGAGCTTGATTGAAATCCGCAAATATCGCCAGCTGCGCGCGGCGCAGCGCATACCCGATGAGGCCGTTGAGCGGCTCCATGGTTGCTACTCCGCTGATACCCCGCGCGCGCCTCTTATTCCCCTGGAGAATGGGACGCATTACGCCTCACCTTCAGTTGCATCGGCTGACGCCGACTCGAAACTGATTTTGCCGCCAGATGCGGGGCAATACTCGACGCAGAGTGATATGCAAATGGCCGCCGAGTCTGGAGAAATTCGCGATTGCTGCGGTGCCATAAATAGCTTGGCCTCAGCTTTATGGATAGTAGCTATAAGCGGAAAGAATTGGTTCCGGGAAATGATTGTCTCGTATAACTACTCCATAACTAAGTGTAGGCTCAGGTACACAACATATTTCAATGAATGGTCGGGGAGTAAATTCAATGGCACATCTTGAGTCGTTTTCGACAGCTGGCCTTGATCCACGTCGCAAGCTTGCTTTCTGGAATGATTGCGCTAGCGAGAGCTTTTCACCCCTAGTTTCCGAACCCGAGGACATTCGCATCTTCAATGGCTCCATTGTGCGCGGTTCCATCGGCGACATGAGCCTCGCGGAGGTGTATTCCGATGCGCAACTCGTGCGCCACTCCCGCTCTCATGTCGCGCGCACCGCGAACTCGCTTTTCTTCCTTCAATTGATGCTGGAGGGCGAGAGCATCAGCCGGCAGGACGGCCGCGAATCGCATCTGCGCGCAGGCGACTTCACGCTGTGCGACAGCACCCGCCGCTACGAGATTGTGTTCACCGGCGCCAACCGCATGTTGGTTCTCGGCATTCCGAGCGCAAAGCTACGGCGGCACGTGGGCTGGCCGGAGTGTGTGTCCGCGATACCGATGCCGGGCAACTCCGGGGCCAGCGGCCTCTTATCGCAACTGCTGCGTCATTATTGGAGCGAGTATCACCGGGGACTGGATGAGCAGACGAGCAGCCGGGTTTCGATCGCCATCCTTGACCTCATCGGCGCGGCGTATGCAGACCTGCCGCAAGCACTTGCCGACCGCTCTTCGCTGGGCACGGCGCATCGCATCCGCATCGTGAATTACATTGAGGCTCATTTGCACGACCCGGACCTGACTCCGACAAAAATTGCTGAAAACTGCAAAATGACGCCGCGTTATCTGCACCATCTGTTCTCCGACCAAGACGAAACCGTGGCGCGCTACATCCTCAGGCGCCGACTGGAAGCCTGTTCGCGCGCGCTGCAATCGACAGCACAACGCGGACGCACCGTGACCGCTATCGCATTTGACTATGGTTTCAATAGTCCGACGCATTTTGGCCGCGTGTTTCGAGCCAAGTACGATGTCACGCCGCGCGAATTTCGCCGTCTCAAGGCCGAAGTCGCTTAAGATCGCTGGTGAACTCGCACGCCTATACGGATCTTAAGATCTTCATCGACGGCGAACGCGTGGGCACGAGCGGCCGGCAAACAGTCCGTGTGGTCAATCCGGCGACCGGCGATGCTTTGAGTGAGCTACCCTTGGCAACGCCCGCCGATTTGGATCGAGCTTTGGATGCGGCGGCGCGCGGCTTCAAGCGATGGCGCTCGGCAAGTGCCGCGGAGCGGGGCAACGTGCTCGCGGGCGCGGCGCGGCTGTTGCGTGAGCGCATCGAGAAGATTGCGACCATCGCCACCTTGGAGGAAGGCAAGACATTGGCAGAAGCCAAAGCCGAAGTGATGATGGCGGCGGGTCTATTCGATTTCTATGCCGGCGAGGTACACCGCGTATACGGCCGTGTTCTGGTGCGGCCCGCGGGAATGTTATCGCGCGTCATGAAGGAAGCGGTAGGTCCGGTCGCGGCGTTTTGTCCTTGGAATTTTCCCATCGGCAATCCCGCGCGCAAGCTGGGCGCCGCGATCGGCGCCGGTTGTTCCATCATCATCAAGCCACCCGAGGAAGCGCCTGGATCGGCGATCGAAGTTCTGAACTGTCTGCTGGATGCGGGTCTGCCCAAAGAAGTGGCAAGCTGTGTATTCGGTGTGCCCGATCAGGTATCGCGGCACCTGCTCGCCTCGCCCGTTATCCGCAAGGTAAGCTTCACCGGCTCAGTGGCAGTCGGCAAACACTTGATGAAGCTGGCAGCGGAGGGCGCAAAGCGCACCACCATGGAATTGGGCGGACATGGCCCAGTACTGGTGTTCGACGACGCCGATTTGAATCGGGCGCTCGATCTGCTGGTGCCGCACAAATTTCGCAACTCAGGCCAGGTTTGCGTATCCCCGACGCGCTTTTACGTACAGGAAGGAGTCTACCAACGCTTCGTCGATGAGTTCGCGGCGCGCACGGCTAAAATTAAAGTAGGCAGCGGCCTCGATGCCGGCAATCAAATGGGCCCGATGGCCAACCCACGGCGTCCGCGGGCCATCGAGGAATTCGTGGCGAACGCCGTGCAAGCGGGTGCACGGGTCACCGCGGGCGGCGAGCGCGGCGGCGGCGCCGGCGGCTTCTTCTTTCGGCCCACGGTGCTGGCCGATGTACCGCTCGAGGCGCGCGTGATGAACGAAGAGCCCTTCGGCCCCATCGCCTTGATGCGGCCGTTCAAGACGTTCGATGAGGCCATCGAACAAGCGAATCGCTTGCCCTACGGTCTGGCGGCTTATTGCTTCACCGAGAATGGGCGCCGTGCTCTGCTGTTGGGCGATGCGATCGAGAGCGGCATGATCGGCATCAACACGACGATGTTGGCCGGCGCGGATTCGCCTTTCGGCGGCGTGAAGGATTCCGGGCACGGCTCGGAGGATGGGCCGGAAGGATTGGAAGCTTGCATGGTTATCAAGGCCATTCACCAAGCATGATTGGGAGAGGGCATGCCCGAGCTTAAGACCGGCGGCGCTCAAGGCTATCTGCGGATCGCCACCGAGGAGGCGTTCATCACGCCTGAGGTGCTGGCCGGGTACAAACGCCTCATCAAGGACGGGTTCGATGATCCCGGCTTCGTCAGCTTGTGGGGCTTTTACTCAGCATCTCCGTCCATTCGCGCCACCACCATCATCGAGCGGCTGCTCGACTTAGGACACCGCCGCCTCGCCGACATGGATGCCAGTGGCATCGACCGCGCGATCATTGCGCTTACCGCGCCCGGCTCGCATGTCTTTACCACAGAGGAAGGCAAAGCATTGGCCGCCGACGCCAATGATCAGTTGGCTGAGGCCTGTCGGCGGAATCCCCAGCGTCTCGTCGGCATGACTGCGATAGCGCCGCAGGATGCCCAGTGGTCGGCGAAAGAGATTGAGCGCGGACTCGGCTTGGGATTCAAGGCCGTAATCTTGAACGGCCACGTGCTGGGCGAATACACCGATGATCAAAAATTCTGGGCGATATTTGAGGCCGCCGAGGCCCTGGACACGCCGGTGTATCTACACCCTCAAGGGCCTTCCAAACGACTGATCGGTCCGCTGCTAGAGCGGGGACTGGACGGCGCAGTGTTCGGATTCGGCGTGGACACGGGACTGCATCTGCTGCGGCTCATCATCATGGGAGTGTTCGATCGCTTCCCGAGATTGAAGCTGGTGGTGGGTCATGGCGGCGAGGCGTTGCCCTACTGGTCGTATCGACTCGATTACATGCACGCGGCGGGCTTGCGCGCGGGGCGCTATGCCTTTCTTAAGCCGCTAGCGCTGCCGATTTCCGGTTATTTCAAACGCAACATCTATGTCACGTTCTCCGGAGTCGCCTGGGAGCCTGCAATCCAGTTCTGCAAGGCAACCTTGGGGGCGGACCGCATCATGTATGCAATGGACTACCCGTATCAGTACGAACTCGATGAAGTGTCGGCACAGGACGCGATGACGATGAGTCTCGCGGACAAGAAGGCCTTCTTCCAGAGTAATGCTGAGCGCGTGTTCGGCCTGTGATCAACCCAATCGAGGAAACACCATGATTGAGCTATATACCCGATCAAGCGCGCGATGCCTTGTCGGCTATTTGGGATTCTGGGCGGTCGCCGCGTCGGCGACTTTGTCCTCGTTGGCGCGATGAATGATGTAGTCGCGAATCTTGTAAGCATCCGCCGGCGAGATCTCATCCTTGAATGCCACCATGCCTTTGTCCATGCGCAGCCCGTCGCGCACGATCGCATTCCATGCGTCGTTGTTCCTGAGCAGCCCCGAATAGCGCAGATCTGGCAACACGCCGCTGCCCGTCGCGCTGTCGCCGTGACATGTGGAGCAGTACATATGATAGAGCGCCTTGCCCTGCGTCAGGGCCGCCGCGCTCGCTGTATCGGGCGGCGGATCGAGCACCGCGAGTGCCGCTGGGGGCAGCGCGGGGAGCTGCGCGGTTGCGCCGAGCTTGAATGCCAAGACACGCGGCAAATTCGCGGCAACGTGCGAATCTCGCGCCAACTCGCCGGCGGCAAGGCCGAAGGCGCCGCCCCAGCCCACCTCGATCGCCACGTACTGCTCCCCGTCGACGGAATAGGAAATCGGCGCCGCCAGCACGCCGGCCTGTGTCCGCGCGGACCAGAGCCGCTCGCCGGTATCGGCCCGATAGGCGACGAACTCTCCCATGCCGGTTCCCTGAAATACCAGGCCTCCGGCCGTCGTCAGAACGCCACCATTCCACGGATGCCCAAGCTCGACGCGCCACATTTCCTTGCGCTTGGCCGGGTCCCAGGCTGCGAGGTGCCCTCTCAGAGCAGCCTTGATTTGCGCCTTGATCTTCGGATCTTGCGGTAGGCTTCCGGCATTGAAATCGACGCCGGTATTCCACGCGAGCTCATGAGGCTTATCGGGCTTGCCGGGAATGAACGGAAACGCAGCTTCGGTTACCGGAAGGTAGACGAGATTTGTAATTGGACTGAACGACATCGGCTGCCAGCTGTGGGCGCCGCCGGGACCAGGCATCGACACGAAGGGCTTGCCGGCCTCACCGTAGCGCGCGCTGCTCACAACGACTGGCCGTCCGGTCTTGAGATCGACACTCTTGGCCCAGGTCGTGACGGAGAAAGGATCCGCGGACAGAAGTTCGCCGGTGGCTCGATCCAGCACGTAGAAGAAACCGTTCTTCGGCGCTTGCATGATGACACCGCGCTTTGTCCCGCCAAAATCCAAATCCGCCAAAATCATCGGTCCGCAGGCATCGAAATCCCATTCGTCTTGCGGCGTTGTCTGGTAGTGCCAGGCGTACTCGCCGCTGTCCGCGTGCAAGGCCACGATCGATGACAGAAAGAGAGCGTCGCCCGGTATTTTCCCGCGATTCCACGGCGAGCCGTTGCCGACACCGATATAAAGGAGATTGAGCTGCGCGTCATAGGACATCGAATCCCAGACCGGACCCCCTCCGCCCAACTTCCACCACTCGCCGCTCCAGGTCTTCGCCGCCTTTTTGAGCGCTTCGCTTTCAAACGGCTGCTTAGGATCGCCTGGAACGGTGTAGAAACGCCAGATCTGCCTGCCGGTCTGCGCATCATAGGCCGTCACATAGCCGCGCATGCCCATTTCGCCGCCGCCATTGCCGATGAGAACCATGTCCTTCACAACACGCGGTGCGCCGGTGATCGTGTAGCGCCCGCCGAGGGGCACGGTCATCACTTCCCAAGCCGGCTTACCGCTCGCCGCGTCCAATGCGATCAACCGGCCATCGAGCGTGCCCAAGTAGAGGCGACCCTTCCAAGCCGCAACCCCGCGGTTCACCACGTCGCAGCAGGCATTGACAGCAGCGCTGCCCGGCACTTTCGGATCAAATGTCCACAGCGGTTTACCGCTTTTGGCATCAAGCGCGAACAGCTTGCTCCACGCACTGGTGACATACATGACCCCATCGATGACCAACGGTGTCGACTCCTGACCGCGGTGCGCCGTGTCGAGGTCGTAACTCCAGGCCAGTCCGAGTTGATTAACATTGCTTGCTTCGATGTGCTTGAGCGGGCTGAAATGTTGCTCGCCATAATTGCGGCCCGGGGCCATCCAATTGCCGGGCTCGGTGTCTGCTGCGAGCAGCCGCGCCATATCGACCGCGGCGGCCGGCTTTGCCGAGGGCGCCGCGGCTAGCGGCGGGGGCGAGGTGGACGGCGGCGCGGCGGCTGGACTACAAGCAGCTAGAGCGGCGCCGAGAAAGACGATGAGCGCCCTGACCGTATTGCCTTCTGCGGTTGCGCTGAATTTTGCCTTCAGAGAATCTCTCCACGGACGTCTATAGCGGGGTCGAGCGCCATGAAGCGCTACTCCCCAATCTCCAGACTCAACCGATGAAGATCGTTGATTCGATCATTAGGGAACGTAATCGCTCTGCTCGCGCGCGTAGCGGGTGAAGAAGTCCAACGACTCGGGATTGGACATCGCGGCGCGATTTGCGGCCTTATCCAGCGGTACACCCATCAATATCCTTCTCACCGGCACTTCCATCTTCTTCCCTGTCAAGGTGTAAGGTATGGCGGGGACCTGGAAAATTTTGTCCGGAATGTGCCGCGCCGAGTAGGCCTTTCGCATGTGCGCACGCAGCCGCTCCCTTAGCTGAGCGTCGAGTTCGAGCCCGTCGCGCAACTTGACGAACAGTGGCATGAAAAATTTCCCTCCCGGCAAATCAAGGTTAACAATCAAGGCGTCCTCGATTTCCGGCAGCTCGATCAGCGCGCGATACACTTCGGCTGTCCCAATTCGCACTCCGTGGCGATTGAGCGTTGCGTCTGATCGGCCCAGCACGAAACTGCCGCCGCGTGCGTTGACTTTGAAGAAGTCTCCATGCCGCCATATTCCCGGGTATTGGTTGAAATACGATTCGAGGTAACGGCTATCGTCGGGATCATTCCAGAATCCCACCGGCATGGAGGGCATGGGTCGCGTGATCACCATCTCGCCGACCTCGTCCACCACCGCTCGTCCCTCCTCATCGAATGAATAGGCCGCAACCCCAAGGCAGCGCGCCTGAATCTCGCCGGCATACAGCGGCATGGTCACCACGCCGCCGACGATTCCCGTGCAGACGTCGGTTCCACCGCTGCCGGTATAGACCCAGAGATCGGATTTGACGCAGCGATAGAACCAAGCCATGCATTCGGCGGTGACCGGCGAGCCCGCCAGCATCACCGAGTGGAGCTTCGACAGATCGAAACGATCCTTGGGGACGATGCCGGCCTTCTCGAGGATGGCAACATAGTTGGGGCTCGCGCCAAACAAGGCGGTGCCGGTACTCTCGACCATCTTCCACAACACATCCGCTTGTGGGAAGGCCGGATTGCCGTCGTACAGCACCGGAACGACGTCGGCCAACAGTGCGCTAACGATGAAATTCCACATCATCCAGCCGGTGGTGGTGAAGAAAAACATCCGCTCGCCCGGCCGCACATCGGCATGTAAATGAAGCCCCTTGTACTGCTCGAGGATCATGGCGCCATGGCAATGGATGATGGGCTTGGGTAGTCCGGTCGTGCCTGACGAAAATAGAATCCACAGAGGATGCGCGAAGGGCACTTGCTCAAAGGGGAATGACTCACGCTCCACGTCGGGGCCGGCGAGCGCTTCTTCCCAGAACAATGTATTTGCCGTCAGGCGCGCGTGGCTGGCCGGATCGAGCAGCCTTAAGTAAATCACCTGCTCGAGCGAGGGCAGCTCGCGTAGAATGGACGCTAGCTCCGGCCGGCGATCGAAGGGCTTGCCGCCGTAATGATATCCGTCCACGCAGAACGCAAACTTAGGAGCGAGCTGAATGAATCGATCGAGCACGCCGCGCGGACCAAAGTCCGGGCCGCAGCTCGCCCAGATGGCCCCAATACTTGCAGTGGCCAACATCGCGATCACCGCTTCGGGCGAGTTCGGCAGATAAGCAACGACGCGGTCACCGCTCTTTAGTCCCAATGCGCGCATTCGGCATGCCAGTTTGCGCACCTGCCCGCCAAGATCGATCCACGAGAGCCCCTTTAAGCCCTCGCGCTCGCTCAAATACAGCAGCGCGTCGGCGCCTGCGCGCTCATGGCGCAGCGCATTTTCCGCGTAGTTGAGGCGCGCGCCGGGAAACCATTCGGCGCCGGGCATGGTGCGCTTTCCCAGCACGCGCTCGTATGGCTGAGACGCGATGATATCGAAATACTCCCACAGCGATCCCCAAAACCCGTCGAGGTCGTCGATTGACCATTGCCAAAGCTCGGTATAGGAATCAAATCGGCGCCCGCGCTCGGCGAGCCAGCGCAAGTAGCGGCTCAGATTGGCTTGTGCGACGCGCTCGGCACTCGGCTGCCAGAGCAGTTCGCCTTGTTGCACCGTGCTCATCCGATGGGCCGCCTTCTTCAGGCCGGCGCCGCGGCCGCGCGATCCGCCAATCTCACCGACGGACGCTTCGTGAAAAACAAAGCGACGGCCCCAGCGAAGCACCACGCCGCTAGAAAGTAAAACGTCGCGCCGTACCCGACGCCTTGGTCGAATAAGCGGCCCGCTACTTTCGGTGCTATCGCGGATAGCGTGGTATTGATCGCGATCGCCAGACCTGCGAGCGAGGCAAAGGCGCGAGTGCCGTAATAGTTGCTCAACACAGTCATGAGGCAGACGAGACCGCCGCCAAAACCGATGCCGAGGCAGATCGCAAAGAGAAATACCTGCCAGAGCGCACGTGCATCGACTATGACGACGAGTCCTACGGCGAACACGGCCATGAACAGCGCGAATATATAGCGCGGGTCGAGGCGGTCGCCCAAGGTTGCCAGGATCGCTTTGCCGATGAGACCGCTCACGGTCAACATGCTGACCGCCCAGGCTCCGACGCCGGCGGAGTGACCGAGATCTTTAAGATGAACGACGCCATGCGCAAGGAACAAAGTATAGCCGCCGCTGCAGCCGAGCATTGAGCCAAGCAGCAGCCAATAGGCTGGATTCCGAGCCGCTGCAGCAAAGGACCATTCGCGGCGGCTGACGAACACGGGTCGAGTATCGAGCGGTGTAATGCCGCCGGGCGCGGGTGCGCCGTATCCGTCCGCCCTCTGATTCAGATCTTCCGGCCGCTCACGCACAAAAGTCAGCGCCAAAGCGGCGGCCGCAGCGGACAAGGCCGCGATGAGCCACCAGCCCGCTCGCCAACTGCCGGTCACCTCGATCAGTCGATTGAGAAGAGGCGCCGCGACGAAGCCGCCGATGGCCCCTGCGGAATACAACACCGCCAGCGCCAGCGAGCGGCGGCGCACGAACCAGCGCGCCAGTCCCGCCTGTGATGCCATGGCTCCGCCGGTCGCAACACCCGTGCCGACTGCTAAGCCGAAGCACAATACTGCCCCGAAGCCGCTCGAGACGACAGTCGCCATCAGCACCGCACCCAAGATGATAAAAGCACTGCCCAATATCAGGGTCTTTCTCACGCCGAAATGATTGACGCTCATCGCGACCAGCGGCCCCGGCAGACCCGACATGATCATGTACACCGAAAACATGTTGCCGAGGGTCTCGCGATGCAGGCCCAGCGCCCCGGCCATGGCCGCGTTGATCACCGCGGGTCCATAGGCGGGAAAGCCGAGATTGAGGAACACGATGCCCCAAAGCGTTGCCAGCAAGGTCCAACCGTAGAAACGCGGATTAGCCAAGTGAGTGCTCCGATAGTTTGCCGCTATGAGGCAACCGGCAGCTATTTCGCGCTCGATCCCAAGGGAATACCCGCTCCACCGGAAGCGCAACGTGAATGGGATCTGCTAAAATACGCGACCTCCCCCAGCAGCGCCATGCATGCAGTTCCAGCGTTTTGACCTCAACTTATTGATAGCGCTCGACACACTGCTGCGTGAAAAGAACATCACTCGGGCGGCCGAGAAGGTGTTCGTCTCGCAACCCGCGATGAGCGCGGCACTGCACCGATTGCGCGACTATTTCGGGGATCCCTTGTTGGTTCGTGTCGGCCGCGACATGGAGCTTTCAGCGCGCGGCCAATCCTTAGTCGAGCCCGTGCGCGAGGCTCTGCTGCTGATCCAGGCAACGCTCGGCACGCAGCCTACCTTTACGGCCGCCACGACGCAGCGCGAATTCACGCTCATTGTGTCCGAGGAGGCGGTGCCCAGCCTCCTCCCGGCCATCCTGCAGCGCGCCAGCGCCCAAGCGCCCGGGATACGCATCAATTTCGACCTGGTATCGCAGGCCTCGCTAAACCGGCTCGAATATGGCGACGCCGATTTGTGCTTGTGCTTGGATAGCCTAAGACTATTCGAGTTGCGTTCATACCCCGACACGTTGTCGAATGTGCGGCTGCGGGCGGTTCGCTGGATTTGCGCTGTTGATCGCGACCATCCCACCGTGGGCGACAGCATCACGGCTGAACAATATTTTTCGCTGCCGCATGTTTTCGGCCGACCCAGCGGGTATACCGCGTCGGCCGAGGAATTGGTGCGGCGGATCTTCGATGTCGATCTGGCAGTACAATACACTCTGCCGAGCCTGCTGCATTTGCCGCTGGTTTTGCCCGGCACGCGTCTGGTTGCGACGATGCCCGAGCGGATCGCGCAAATGCTCCCTCATACTCTTCGAATAAAGACCTTCCCGCTGCCCTTCGTCACGCCGCCCTCTCATGAGATACTCTTGTGGCACAAGCGTCACGATTCGGATCCTGCGCACGCCTGGCTCCGCGACCTCGTGATTCGGCTGGCAGAGGAGACTTAAGGCGAGATAAGACCCTGGCTATGCCCCTCACTCAACTCGAGCACTATTTGGTGTTGACGGACGATCTGGATCGGACGCGTGATTTCTATTCTCTCGGGCTCGGGCTACGCGTAGGCGCAAGGCCGCCGCTGAGGTTTCCGGGCTACTGGCTCTACGCAGGCGAGGTACCTTGCATCCATATTGCCGAGTGGAACAGCTACTGCGCGCATTCGCGCATTGCCGGCATACCTGTGTCGGAACGCGCCGCAGGCACCGGGCCGCTCGATCACATCGCATTCAATGCCTCTGATTGCGAGGCCGTGAAATCGCAGTTGAGCGCCCATGGCGTCGAGTTTACGGAGAACCTAGTGCCTGGCGCGTGTTTGATTCAGCTGTTTCTCAAGGATCCAAACGGCCTGAAGGTCGAGATTAACGTGCGTACGGCCGATCTTGGCTAATACGGCGCTTCACTGCGAGTACACTGTGGGTTCAGCGGCGGTCGATCAGAGGATCGATTCTTCGGGTGCAATCTGGTGTCAACTTGGGAGGACACGCGATGCGCGCGTACGAACTGATCGCCGGCAGCAATTCGCTCGACGGATTGCATCGCTGCGAGAGACCCGACCCTAAGCCCCGAGCGACACAAGTTTTGGTGCGGATTAAAGCCGTGTCGCTCAATTACCGCGACCTGATGATTGCTCGCGGCCGTTACATGGGAGGCCCCGTAACCGCCAACACGATCCCGCTGTCGGACGGTGCCGGCGATGTCATTGCTGTGGGCGGCGCGGTCACGCGGTTTCGCTTGGGCGACCGAGTAGCGGGCACGTTCTTTCGCGATTGGATCGACGGCGCGCCGCCGCATGGCCCCTTGGTTGCGCTTGGCGCACCACCCGCGGATGGCGTGCTCGCTGAATACGCGGTTTTCGACGAGCAGAATGCGGTCGCGGTGCCCCCGCACCTATCGAATGAGGCCGCCGCGACACTGCCCTGCGCGGCAGTGACGGCGTGGCGGGCCCTCTACGACATTGGCGGCATCGTGCCCGGCAACACGGCTTTGCTCATTGGAACCGGCGGTGTGTCCACATTCGGGCTGCAATTCGCGCGTCTTGGGGGCGCCCGCGTAATCATCATTTCATCGAGCGATGTCAAGCTCGAGCACGCGCGAAAACTCGGTGCAGAAGGCTGCATCAATTATCGAACCACCCCCGAGTGGGAGGCCGAGGTACTGAAGCAGACCAGCGGGCGCGGCGTCGATTGCGTGCTCGAAGTCGGCGGGGCCGGCACACTGAGCCGTTCCCTCGCATCGTTGGCAGTCGGAGGGAGAATTGCGTTGATCGGCGTGCTCACAGGCCCCGTCGCCGCGGGCAGCCCGTACGGCCTTCTCGGCAAACAAGCCAGTGTGCACGGTGTTTTTGTCGGCTCGCGCGGCCACTTCGAACGCATGAACGCCGCCATTGCGCTGCATCGGCTCGAGCCCGTCGTCGATCAAGTGTTTGAATTCAACGATGCGGCCGCCGCGTATCGCCACCTCGAGAGTGGAATGCATTTCGGCAAAGTGGTAGTGCGTATTTGAGCAGGGATCTTAGGGTACGCGAGGCCACATTCGCGCTGCTGCGCGAGCTAGGGCTGACCACGGTGTTCGGCAATCCCGGTTCCACCGAGCTACCGATGTTTCGCGATTTTCCTGCCGACTTCCGCTACGTGCTCGGCCTGCAGGAGTCCGTGGTGGTCGCTATGGCTGACGGCTTCGCGCAGGCGCGCGGCGCGGCGGCACTCGTCAACCTGCACTCCGCCATCGGCGTCGGTCATGCCTTGGGGAGCATATTCACGGCATTTCGCAATCAGACGCCGTTGGTCATTACCGCCGGCCAGCAGGCGCGGGCCATCCTGCCGTTCGAGCCGTTTCTGTATTCGGAACAGGCTGCACAACTGCCGAAGCCGTATGTCAAATGGAGTTGCGAGCCGGCGCGTGCCGCGGATGTGCCGGCAGCAATCGCTCGCGCCCATTACACTGCCATGCAGCCACCACGCGGCCCCACCTTTGTATCGATTCCCGTGGACGATTGGGACCGACCGGGCGAGAGTTTGGTGGCGCGGCAGGTCAGCCAAATCATCGCCGGGGATCCTGCGCTGCTGTCGCGCGCCGCTGCGGCACTCGGCATGGCCCGGCGGCCAGCTTTCGTGGTGGGCGCATCCGTGGCGCGCGACGATGCCTGGGATGAAACCATTGCCCTTGCGGAGAAGCATGGAGCCGCGGTCTGGGTGAGTCCCATGTCCGCACGCAACAGCTTTCCGGAGCGCCATCCCTTGTTTGCCGGCTTCCTGCCCGCCGATCGCGCACAAATCGTCGAGCATCTCGAGGGAAGCGATTTCATCCTGGTGCTCGGCGCGCCGGTGTTCACTTACCACGTCGAAGGGCAAGGGCCGCATATTCCGGCGGGAGCGTCCCTAGTGCAGTTGACCGATGATCCCAGCGCCGCGGCCTGGTGCCCAATCGGCACCTCCATCATCACCAATCTAAAGCTGGGTGTGGCGGCGCTGCTCAGCGCTGCGCCGCCTGCCCATCGCGCCCCGCCGGTGATCCCGCCGCGCGCAACGACGGTGAGCGCCGCTGTCTTGAGCGATCGATATCTTATGCAACAGCTCGCCGCCCTGCGCCCTGCCGACAGCATCATCGTCGAGGAGGCGCCGAGTAGCCGCGGAGCCTTGCATGAATACCTGCCGATGCTCGAGCGTAATTCATTCCACACCTGCGCGAGCGGTGGCTTGGGCCACGGTCTTCCCGCTGCCGTGGGCGTCGCCCTGGCGCGTAGCGGACGCAAAGTGATCAGCCTGCTCGGCGACGGCTCGGCTATGTATTCCATCCAAGGATTATGGACCGCCGCGCAACTCAAGCTGCCCGTCGCATTCATCATCGTCAACAACTCAAGCTATCGCGCGCTCGAGGAATTCGGGCGTCGTTTCGCCATCGACACCCTGCAGGGCGTGTCTTTGCCGGATCTGGATTTCTGCGGGCTCGCGGAGGCTCAAGGCGTCAAGGCCATCCTGGTTACGCGCTGCGAGAATCTCGACGCCGCGCTGCGCACGGTGTTCGCGGCCGAATTACCCATGCTGCTGGAAGTGCGCGTCAAATGAACGATCGCACTGGATCCGCGCCGTCCCAACCGGTGCTGGCACGATAGAAGCGGCCGAACACCGCTTCGAAACCGGCGCCGAGTTCGATAAGTTCTACATAGCCCGGCAGCTCAGCAGTGGTATCCATATAGGCCACACGGCCGCCGCTCGGCACCGAGGCGATGAATGCCAAGTCGTGCCCCGCGGACCGATACTGCTCGACGTCGCGGTCGAAGTTCGCGGTGGCGCGTCCCCAGTGATGGAAGCCGTAGCCGCGACGATCGATCCACTCGCGATACACCGACGGCGCGTCGTTGTTCGGTTGAATGAGCTCAATGTTCATGTGTCCCGCAAAACTCATGGCGATCGCCACATCGGCGCTCGAATCGCGGCCGCGGTACTTGGGATTGCCGCCTGTGAAGTGATCCAGCAGGAACCAGGGACCCACTTTGAGCTTATCTACCCACACACTCATGGCCGCACGTATATCCGCCACGACATAGCACATCTGAATGATGCCGTCATCCGGTTGACCAAAACCTACGAGACCCATTGCCAACTCCTGATTATTGAACGCAAAGCGCGTGGAATGTTAGTCCGCGACGCCAAGTGACCAGCCGCCATCGATCGAGATCTGCTGACCTGTCACGTAACCCGAGGCAGGCGAGGCGAGAAATAACGCCAGCCCTTTGACGTCCTCCGGAAAACCCACGCGATGTACCGGAATGAGCTTGCCCATCTCTTCCTGGATGCGCGGCTGTTTGGCGTGGCCGCCGCCGATATTGGTGACAAAGAATCCAGGGGCGATGGCATTAACCGTGATCTGATAGGCGGCGAGTTCCAGAGCCACCAGGCGCATGAGGTGGGCGGCTCCGGCTTTGGCTGCCATGTAAGCAGAGCCGATAGCCGCTTCGCAAAGATATGACGCCAGCGAGGTCGTGACGATCATTCGGCCGGAGCGCTGTGGACGCATCAATCGAGCGCCGGCTCGCAGCGTCGCGAATATGCCGTTCAAGTTGACGTCGATGACGCGGTTCCAACGCTCGTCCGAGTAGAGTTCAAGCGAACCCTCCGGATTGCGCAGCCGCTCGGCTCCCACCCAACCGCTCAGGAAGCCCGGACCCGAATCGATGCCGGCATTGGCGAAGACGACATCGAGACGGCCGTGGGCGGCGCGGGCGGAATCGAATGCGGCATCAACGGCTGCGTGATCGCGCACGTCAACGATCTCGCCGCGAACGTTCAGACCCATCGATTGAAGGCGCTGCGTTTCCGATTCGATTCGCCCTGCATCCACGTCAAGTATGCTGACGCTGGCGCCGTTTTCAGCCATCGCTTCCGCGTACGCGAGCCCGAGACCGCTCGCCCCGCCGGTGATAATGACGCCGTATCCTTGAACGCTGAATAATTTGCTGATCGTCAAGCGCGCGCTCCTCTGGCAGCTGGCATTGGTTTTGAGTCCATCTCGACGAGAATCTTCAAGCCTTCCTGGCGTCGCAAACGCTCAAGACCGAGCTCCATCAGATTCTCGAAGGGAATCGTTTCGACCCAACCCTCGAGCGGGTAACTGCCCCGTGCCATGCCCTCTATCACACTGGGGAAGGCGTGCACCGACATCGCCACTCCGGTGATATTGATCTCGGGCATCAATAGATCGAAGGGCGGAATCACCACAGGATGATGATGGATGGCCACCACCACGGCGGTGCCGTTGACCCGCGTACCGTGCAGCATGGCGTTGAAGGATGCAGGCACTCCCGCTGCGTCCACCGAAGCGTGGGCGCCTAAGCCTCCGGTCAGATCGCGGATCGCCTCGATCGGATCAATGCCGGTGGGGTCGAGAACCTCGTCGGCACCTAAGCGCGCGAGCACGGCGCGGCGTGTCGGCGAGGGATCGACTACGATGATTTTCACTCCGCGCTCCTTGAGCGCGAAGTACACGCCGATGCCGATGGGACCCGCACCATGGATGGCGGCGGTCTGTCCGGCTTCGAGCCGACAGCGATTCGCGGTGTGCCACGCCACGGCCATCGGCTCTATGAGTGCCCCCTGCTTGGCGCTCATGCCTGGCGGCAGCCGGTGCGCCATCGAGCGGCGTACCACCGTGTACTCGGCAAGCCCGCCGCCATGGCGGTTGTACCCATGAAAGGCTAGGATCGGACAATGGTTGTACTGTCCCGCCTTGCACCAGCGGCAATGACCGCAGGTTTCAACCGGTTCGACCGCGACGAGGTCACCCGCCGCCAGATCCGAAACTCCGTCACCGCACGACACCACTTCTCCGCACAACTCGTGGCCGAGAATCACCGGGTTCTTGACTCCGGTCAGTGGATGCGGCGTGGTGCGGGTGGTGATCGGGCCGTCATAGATCTCGTGCAGATCGCTGCCGCAAATGCCGTTGTAGCGTACTCGCAGCTTGACGTCTCCCGGACCCGGTTCGGGTTCGGGAACCGACTCGAGCCTGACGTCGGCACGACCATGGTAAACGGCAGCACGCATGCAGGGGCCGGTTAGGCGGCCTGCCGCGCCGTGCTTTTCAACCACTCGCAGGTGCGCAGAAACCCACCAAAGGAAAAAAGATGGATGCCGCTAAAATCGGCCTCGCCATCGCACAATGATTGCGCAAGCTCACTGACGACACGATCGGGGCCATGATCGCCGACGAGTTGCAAGAGAGAGGCAGGCCGCGCGCCGAGTGCGCGAACCGAGGGTCCGACACCGCAGCGCTTGGCGAATCTGAACAACGTCGCCAAGCTCGCCGGACCGGCCAGACCGGCTACAATGCGTGCACGCACCCGCTGTGCGGTCAACTCGCGCACCCATTCTAGAAATGGTGCGGACTCGAAGAAGAACTGTGTCACGAAAGTAACCTCAAGATGTGCGGCTGTGGCAAGCCGCACTTTTTCGCGCTCCGCGCGTCGGATCTCGTCGAGCGCTACGACCGGATGACCTTCAGGGTGACCGCCGATTGAGACCCTCGTCAGGCCATGCTTGGCAAGCGCTCCACTATTTAAAACCTCGGCTACACTGGAATACCGGCCCAGAGGCGTTGCATAGTCGCCGGCAATCAGCAGTATTTCCTGCACACGCGCGTTACGCACGAAATTGTCCAATATGCGATCCAGCGCCTCAGCATCCGCGATGAGGCGCACCGGCACATGCGGAACGGGCTCGAAGCCCGCAAGGGTAACGGCACGGCACATCGCCGCGCTATCTTGCCACGTTTGCTTCGGCAGATAACTGACGTAGAGCTTCTTGCCGGGCGCCAGCAGCGATTGGCCGGCTTGCAAATGCACGGCATCTTGCACGTGCACTTCTATTGAGGCCTCGCGAGCGAGTCGCGCGATTGTCTGTGCGAGCGGCGGCTTCGATAGCGGCGTCGATGCCACCATCATGCTTGTCGGCTGCGCCAGCCTTCATGGTAGCCCTCGCGCACGGTGCGCGCGTAGGGAACGGGCGACACTTTCACGCGCACATCGAGTTGCTTGTGGCGCTCGACAGTCGTCTTCTTCGTGCCGCCGCCCTCCTCGCCCCACACCAGCGTGAGCACATCGCCCACGTTGATGTTGGGATCGACGACACCGAGCGACAAAGCGCTGCGCTCATTGAAGCTGTAACCGCCGAACATCGAGAGGCCCACCGTGCGGCCGCCCATCGTGACCTTGTCGTACGAAGATGAAGCGTAGTTGGCGATCGGCACATCGAAGAACTTATAGTTCTCGGCGCCGGGCACAAGCATCGAGGCGAAGGTCTTGGCGATGTCCTCACCATTCCACTCAAAGGTCACCTTCTTGCGATGCGGCCCCTTTGCCATTTTCTCTAGCGCGTCACGGCCAGCGAAATCATGGTCGAACTTAACGAAGCCGCCATAGCCAAGCTCGTAGGGCGTCATATAGTAATCTTCGATCTTGTCGGAAACGAAGCTGCCGCCTATCGAGCCAGTGGCTTCGTATCCAGTCGCCGGCAGCCACTCTCGATAGCGCTTCATCTTCTCGCCGGTGTAAACCGCAGGCAGGGGCGAGGGAATCCAGCCGGACTCCAGCGTGTTGCTCGCGTATGCCCGTGAGCCGACGGCCACAATGCCGAACTCCCGGCCGGCCTCGAGGATGGTTTCGCGAATCTCGTCCCCTTCTGCGTAAGGTCCCCAGATCTCCAGGCCCGGGGCGCCCGCCATACCATGGCGCAGCGCGCGGACCCTGCGTCCCTTGATATTGATGCTGTCCATGTTGAAGAACTTAACGTCTGGCATCGGCGCCCCATTCAGCTTATTGAGTACCTTGGCAGCATTCGGCCCCTGGATCTGAAAGCGGTAGTGCCGGCGGGTGACCGCCTTGCCCCGGGGATGCGAAGGCGATCGATCGTCACGGATCACATCAACCTTGAAGCCGCCTGTCTCAGCGTGAAACTGCAGCCAATTGACCGTCGGCGCGCGGCCAACGAACAGCAGTTCATCCTTATCGAGATAAAACAGTATCCCGTCGCCGATCACGAAGCCGTCATAGCTGCAGGGCACCATTTGCTTGGCCTTGTTCGGCGTGAAATTGGCGAAGCTGTTGATCGTACAGTAGGACATGAGCTTGAGTGCGTCCGGGCCCTTGACGGTGAACTCCGCCATGTGGTGCGACTGGTCGAATAGCACCACCGAGTCGCGCCATGCGCGTTGTTCGTCCCGCCAATTCGTGAATTCGCTCGGCACAACCGGATAGACGTAGGCTCCCTGCTGCGAGTTGCGCAATAACGCAACGGGATTTCCTGCCGTCTCTAGCAAGCTCTCAAGGTTTTGCCCGCTCATAGTGCAATGACTCCGTTGTTTTATTCACCGTGCACCTGTTCGACTTGCGACCTCACCGTGCGCAAGGAACCTTATTTTCTATCCAGCGGGCCACCGACGCGCCCTAAACTACCTGACGGGTCCGCCAACCTTCAGCATACGCGTCCCGCGCGACCTCCGAATACGGAACCGGACTGACTATCGCCCGGATCTCCGTCTGAACATGACGCTCGACCGTTGGCTTTGTCGATCCGCCGTTCTCCTCGCCCCACAGCAGGTTGACCCGGGTCCCGGGCTTGCTGTGCTTCTCGTCCATGACCGCGAGTGTCAGCATCCTGCCTTCGTTTGAACTGTAGCCTATCCAAGTCGATATGCCGGCCGATTGACCGTCGACGAGGACCTTATCGTAAGGATGCATCGCATAGACAGCAGATGGGAAGTCGATGTATTTGGCCCGCGCACCCTTTTGAAACATCGAACTCAGAACCCGCGTGACGTCCGCATTGTCCAGAGCCAACGTGACTTTTCTGCGATGCTCACCCGTGGCTTTCTTTTCGAGCGCAGCACGGCCAATAAAGTCGTGGTCGAATTTCACGAAAGAACCGTAGCCCAGATCCCAGGGCGTCAAATAATAGTCCTCAATCTTGTCGGAATAAAAGCTGCCGCCCAACGATGCAGTACCCTCATAGCCGGACGCCGGCAACCATTCCCGGTACGGCTTCATCTTCTCCCCGGTGTACACCGCGGGCAACGGAGAGGGAATCCAGCCTGATTCGATGGTGTTGGAGGAATAGGCGCGGCCACCCACCAGGCGAAGTCCGAAGTCTTGTCCCGCCTTGATTATTGCCTGTCTCACCGCCTCGCCATCCTCCCACGGTCCAAACAGCTCAACGCCGGGCTGCCCCGCCATCCCGTGACGAAGCGCGCGGACGACCTTACCGGCAATGCTCATCGTCGTCATGTTGAAGAACTTCAGATCGGGAGCGGGCTTTCCGGTGATGCTCTGAACCAATCGCATCGCGTTCGGTCCTTGCAGCTGAAAGCGATATGACTTACGGCGGCTGGGATCCGCTCGACGCACCGTTCTTTCATCCAACTCGACTCTCACATCGTACCCCCCGGTTGCGGCGTGGTACTGCACCCAGTTCAGCACCGGCGCGCGGCCAACCAGATTGAACTGATTCGTGGCTAAGTAGAAAAGTATGACGTCCCCGATGACATATCCGTCGTAGCTGCACGGAACAAATTGCTTTGCCTTATCCACGGCAAAATTCTGGAAGCTGTTGACTCCAAGGTAGGACAGCAACTTGATTGCGTCAGGGCCTTCAACAGCCAGGTCCGCCATATGATAAGACTGGTTGAACAGCACACAAGTCTCTTGCCATGCGCGCTGCTCGTCGCGCCAGTTGGTGTATTCCGCGGGCACTCCGGGATAGGCGTTTGGACCTGTCTGCTGGTTGCGCAGAAAATTGGCCGGATTAACACCTTTCAGCAGATCTTCAAGACTGTTAGTGCTCATAGTCTGTCAATTTTATCTGAAGGTAGAGTCCGGTCGTTGCACCAAAAGGCACAAAATCCGGTCTCCGAGTGCACAGCGATGATGCTCTCACCAGAGCCTCCGAGAGCGCATAAGATGGATAAAGTGCTCAGCTTGTTGAGGGCGAGTGGAAAAAATGGGGAATAATGAAAGCCCGGCGCGGCCACGCAGTGTGCTCTACGAGGTGCGCCTGGTTGCCCTGTTGAGCCTTAATTTCGGCATCCTTTTTTTTGATCGCAATGCGTTGAACTTCGTGATGCCCTTTGTTAAACCGGACCTCGGGTTGAGCAATACGCAAGTGGGTCTGACCGCCTCTGCGCTTTCGTTTGCGTGGGCGCTCTCCGCCATGTGGGTCGGCGCGGCGGCCGACCGAGGCGGACGGCGCAAAGCGTTCTTGATTGCGGCAACCATCGCGTTCTCGCTGTGCTCATTTGTCACTGGACTCGCCACAACTTTTCTGGTGCTGTTAGGATCAAGGCTACTGATGGGTGTGGCGGAGGGTGGTGTCGCGCCAATCTCGCAATCCATCACCGCGCTTGCGGTGTCGCCCGAACGGCGGGGTCTCGCTATGGGCATCATGCAGAACTTCGGTTCCAACTTGCTTGGCTCCTTTGCCGCGCCCGTTCTATTGGTCGCGTTCGCGACGGCCTATGGCTGGCACAAAGCGTTCTTCCTTGCAGGCATTCCCGGGCTCATCTCGGCGTTCCTCCTTTGGCTCTTCATAAATGAACCTACACGCATTGCAACGACCGGCTTGGAACCGCGGCGGTCGTTGCGCCGTCGCTTGCGCGAAATCTCTGCTCACCGAAATATCCCGCTTTGCGCCTGTATCGCCATCCTATTGGTGTCGTACCTGGTGATCTGCTGGGCATTTACACCCTTGTTCCTGACGAAAGCACGAGGATTTACGCCGGCGCAGATGGGTTGGCTGATGGGCACGCTGGGGATCTCCGCGACGCTCGGCAGTTTCATCGTATCCGGCATCTCGGACCGGATCGGGCGCAGACCCGTGATCGTGTTCACGTGCTTTCTTGGCATAGTCCTGCCGCTGGGCGCGCTTTTTTTTTACGGCTCGATCTGGATTCTCGCCGGCACGTTCTTCTTCGGCTGGGCGCTGACCGGTGCGTTCCCCTTGTTCATGGCAACGATTCCCTCTGAGACCGTTAGTGCCCATCACATGACAACCGCAATGGCGATCATCATGGGATCTGGTGAGGTCGTCGGCGGTGTGATATCACCCGCCGTCGCCGGCTGGGCGGCGGATATCGCAGGTTTGGCAGCGCCCTTATGGATGATGATGGGGCTGTGCGCCGCGGCGGGAACCCTGGCGTTGGCGCTGAATGAGACCGCGCCCGCGCGCCTCAAGCCGGTTCCGGCTTGAACGGCAAGAACCATAGGGCAACCGCCGCCGCGAGCGACCCGACGCCCATGGCCACGGCCACGAATTCCAAACCGTAGCCGGCACGAAATAGCAAACCCGCGATGATGGGCGCAAGGACCGAACCCGCCCGGCCAGTTCCCACCGCGAAGCCCGTCCCCGTCGCCCGCAAATTTGTGGGGAACACCTGCGCCAGAATCCCGTAGAGACCCACGATCCCCGCGTTCGTGAAAAAGCCCGCGATCGCACAGATGACCGCCAGATGCGTAAGATCGGCCTGCGCTCGGCCGAAGACTGCAAGCATCACCGTCGACATTGCCAGCACCGCCATTGTCAGACCCTTTAGGCCGAAGCGCAGGGACAGCAGTCCCAGCACGGCTCCGCCGGTCGCGCCGCCGACGTTGAGCCACACCAGGATTCCGGCTGCCGATGAGGCAGTGAAGCCTAAATCAACGACTATTTTCGGTACCCATTTTACGATGAAGTAAAAGCTGATCACGTGCAGAAAATAGGCAAACGACATCAGCAATGTTATTCGCAGCAACTGGGGTCTGAAAATATCCGCTACTGAACGCTTGCGAGCTTCGAACGAGACTGCCGGCAATGCATCGACCACCGCACGGCCCATGCGGATAAGGCCACGATTAACTGCGGCAAGCGCGTTCACCGGTTGCCGCTGGCAGAGCCACTCGATCGACTCCGGGACGAGAAGGAATACCAGAGGAATAAAAAATGCGGTTGCCGACGCACCAAACCAAAACACGACCCGCCAATCGCCCTGTTTTAGCAGCAGGGCCGCGATGGAACCACCGACCACGGCTCCGATGGGATAACCGATGGCCATCAGGGACACGCAGAGACTGCGCCGGCGCGAGTTCGAGAATTCCGACGCCACGGCGTTGATCGTCGCCAGCATGCCGCCGATTCCGAGCCCCGTAATCACCCTCCATGTCGACAACGCATACACGTTCCTCGCCTGAGTAGCCAAACCCATGCCGATGGTCATGACAACCAGGCAGCCGAGCAACGTCCGGCGCCGGCCTATCTTGTCGGCAAGACCGCCCAGCAAGATGGAGCCCGCGCCCATTCCGATCAGCTCCATGGACAATACGAAGCCAAGAGCGGCGCGGTCGATGCCCCATTCGCGCGCTATGCCGGGTGAAGCGAAGCTTATGGCGAGCACGTCAAAACCATCCAGTGCGTTGAGACCGACGGTGATGGCGACGACAACGATCTGCGCCACGCCCATCGGGGTCATCGCCAGCACTTGCCGCGGATCGTTCATTCGTTTCCTCGCTTGGGTTCAATAACGCCGCAAGTCAGGAGGTCGCGAATGTCCTTAAGCACATGATGCGGCCGGTGCGATTCAGGTTGTCGCGCCCATTCCTCGAATTTCGTCATTCCGGTACCCACGCCTAAGGCGGTCGCGCCGCCGCGGCGGGCCATGATGATTTCAACCACTGGATCATCGCCCACAACGGCAATGTCGCGGATCGGCAATTTTAGTTGCTTCGCGACGAAACGCAGCGCATGCATAGAGGGCTTGCCGGTGAGAAGCACGCGCGCTTTGGTCAGGCGACGGACGGCGCCAACAATGGCATATGAGTACCCCATCGTGCGTCCGTGCTTCGTCGCGAAAAACGGGACATCGGACGCCACGTATAATTTTGCGCCGGACCAGATCGCATTACACGCCGCTTCAATGTCCTTCATGTTGCACTCAGGATGCCAGCCCACGTACACGGCCTGAGCCCCCTGCGAGTGCGGTGAACCGGGAAAGGTAATTTCGATGCCGCTCTCTGCCAGAACCTCGCCCACTCCGCGGCTGCCCAGAATCAGAGCCCGGGTGATACCGGCGCGACGCATGAGATCGGCCGCCACACTGCTCGGCGTGAGCATCTGCTCATCCTCGAGCGGAAGACCGACGCTTCTCAAACGGCCTGCTTGATCGGCCGGCCGATAGGCGCTGCCGTTGGTCAGCACCACAAACGGAATGCCGCGCCTCCGCAGTGACGAGAGCACCTCGATCGCGCCGGGCAGTACCTCATAGGCACCCAGAGAGCGGTCGCTCAACACCAGGGTGCCATCAAGATCAAACATGAACCCCTTCACGGGCGACATCGCGAATTTCGCCGCAGCTCGAGACTGAAGGCCGCCTTACGCACCGATATCCGATCCAGACCTCGCCGCGCCGTCAATTGACGGATGAGGGTCATAATGGGTTTCGTCGACGGATCGTAGTGTCGAATCGCGGGAGGCGCGGCCAACATGGCATCCACTTGGCCGGTCGGCATGGTGGCCCGAAGCAGGAACTCCTCGTCCGAAAGCTGCGCGCCGATTCGACGACGCAGCTCCTCGACGGGAGCCATCATTGGCTCCATGCGCAGCTCACGCGTACGCGGCAGCGACTCGATACGCTCCATCACCTTAGGGTCGATGGGAACATTGGGTTTGCCGAAACGGCCAATGCAAAAGCGAATGACTTCATCAGGTATGACGCCATAGCGCTCAGGGCCGGTTACGTTCATGACCGCCTGCGTCAGAAGGATTTGCGAGAACGGCGTCATGACGATCGGCCATCCTAACTCCTCGCGCACGCGTCCCAACTCTTCGATCACGGCCTGCTCCAGGTGCGCTAAGCGGCTTTCCTTTAAGTGTCGGCGCATGGTGCCCACCATGCCGCCTGGCAACTGATGCCTTAGATAGGCCGCATCGAAAGCTTGCGGCGCGCCGGCAGGCAATCCTTCGGCAGCCGCGAGCTGGGTAAAGTAGCTGCCTACTTGAGCCAAGGCGTCGAGGTCGACCAGGGGCGTATGCCCAAGCGCGCGTAGATTGCTCACGACGCGCCCAGACGGGGGGGTTGGAGATTCCGTCGGCGACGTCACCGGATGCACACTGAAGAGCATCGACACCGTAGTCCGGTGCGTCCATGTAGACGAGCTCAGCTTGTCCAATCGTGCAGTGTGAGTGCAGTTCCAGCGCCTTGTTGCCGATCACAGCCTTAATCGCCGGAAGCAGCGTGCGCGCGCGATTAGGCGAGAGCAGTCCGCCGGGATCTTTGACATAGAGGGCATCGATGTCGGCGCAGGCGGCGAGCTTGCGAGCACGCTCGACGTAGTGAGCATCGTCGTGAACCGGACTCAACGTGAATACAAGCGCCACGATGACGTATTCGCCCCCACCACGCTTCACCATGGCCGCGCAAGCGATGTTCGAGTCCGCATCGTTCATCGGATCTGCCAGACAAAAACGGCGGATGCCGTTGCGGACGAGAACCCGAAACGCCAGCGCCATGAAATCAGGACCGGCGGTCTCCCAGGAGATGAACCGAAATCCCGTCGACATGAATTGCAGCGGCGTATTCGGCATTGCAGCGGCCATCAACCGGATTCGTTCCCAGGGATCCTCCTTCTTGTAGCGAACCGCCACACCCATGTGTGTGGACGTCGTGAAATCGATGGCTTTGAAGCCGACCCGATCCATGGTGGATGCGATGCTCAACGTCCTGGCCGTATCGATACCGAGAGCCGCCCACAAGCATTGATTTCCATCTCGAAGCGAGGTCTCGACGATGCTAACTTCAGCCATTTTTGCGCGTCTCGTTGAACTTAGGGTCGCGTTCGAGAAGGCGTTCGACGTATCCCGTATCGACGCCGCCCACCTGAAATTCGGGATCCGCGAGCATCATCGCATGCAGGGACAGATTGGTTCGCACGCCGACGATGCGAACGGCGGCGATCGCAGAGCGTAGACGTTGCAGTGCGGCCTTCCGATCAGGTCCATGGGCTATGATCTTTCCGAGGAGCGAGTCATAGAAGGGCGGGACGCTCGAGCCCGAAGCAATGTGCGTATCCACACGAATGCCCTCGCCGTTCGGCCAGACCGCCTCGCGCGTGACCCCCGGACTTGGCGCGAAGTTGTTGGCGGGGTCTTCGGCATTGACGCGGCACTCCACGGCGCAGCCGTGGGATTGGATATCGGATTGCGCAAACGATAAACCGGCGCCGCCCGCAATGGCAATCTGCTCGGCAATAAGATCCAGTCCAGTCACCGCCTCGGTTACCGGATGCTCGACCTGAATACGCGCGTTCATTTCGATAAAATAGAACACATCGCGCTGCTGATCCACCAGGAACTCAACTGTCCCGGCACCGCGGTACGAAAGGCGCTGCGCGAAACGGATCGCTGCGGCATGCAGTTGCCGCCGACAATCGTCGGACAGTCCGGGCGCGGGCGATTCTTCCAGCAATTTTTGATAGCGGCGCTGAACGGAGCAATCCCGCTCACCCATATGCACCACGTTTCCCGTTCCGTCTCCGAAAATCTGCACCTCCACATGCCGGGCGCGCGGGATAAAACGCTCCAGAAACACACGCGCGTCGCCGAACGCGGCCTCTGCTTCGGCCGCCGCCAGCTCCAACGCTGCAGGCAAGTCCTCCAGTCTATCCACGCGCTTCATTCCCCGCCCGCCTCCGCCGCCGATCGCTTTGACCAGAAGGGGTGTGCCAATCTCGCGCGCCGCGAGAATCGCCGCTTCCACGGACACGACCGTGGCGCCTGCCGCGACCGGCACGCCGGCGTGCTGCGCTGCGCTGCGGGCGCGTACCTTGTCCGCGACCGCTTCGATCTGGGCGGCAGTCGGGCCTATGAACACGAGGCCGTGCGCTTCGCAGAGTTGCGCCAGCGCCGGGCGCTCCGACAGAAATCCATAGCCCGGATGAATGGCATCCGCGTGTGTGCCGAGGGCGGCCTGAACAATGGCCGCCGCATTCAAGTAGCTCTCGCTCGCCCGTGCCGGCCCGATACATACCGTGCGATCCGCGAGTGCCGCGGGCACACTGAGGCGATCCGCCATGGAGACTGCCAGCACCGTTTCGATGTGCAATTCCCGGCACGTGCGGAGGATTCGCGCGGCGATCTCTCCGCGATTGGCGATCAGGATGCGGCGGATCGACACGGGATCAATCCGGCTTGCGGATGCGCAACAGAACTTCGTCGTATTCCACCAGCGCTCCGTCCACGGCGGGAATCTCCGCAACCGTGCCGCGAACCCCGGCACGCACCGTGTTCATCAGCTTCATGACCTCGATGATGCCCACGATTGTGTTCTCCTCCACCGCCGCGCCAACCGCCACATAAGGCGGCTCCCCTGGTTTGGGCGCGCGATAAAAGATACCGAGCATTGGAGAGCGCACGTCCAGTAAATTGGGACCTGCGGCAGCTGCCGCGACGCGCCGAGCCGCCGGTGCCGCTGCCGCTGCCGGTGCCGGTGCCGGCATAGCCGGCGCGGACGCATTGTCACGCTGCTCAATATTGTTGGTGCCGTCCGCGCTGCGCTTGAAGTTGAGCTTCAGCCCGTCTAACTCAAGCGACAATTCGTCGAAGGCGGAACCCTCCACCAAGCGCAGAATCTCCGCTACCTCTGCCGCAGTGAGAGTCATCGGCGGCCGCCGAAGATCGACAAGACGTGTAAGGACGGATTCGCGGCGGCACGCCCGACGGGTATCGATTCTTTCGCGGACCAGACGGTTTCCGGCCGGCTCTGCAGCAGCAAAATTTCATTGCTGCCGCGCTCGACCGCCCATTCTATATCTTGCGGTTGACCGTAGTGCCGCTCAACCTTTCGGCCGATCGATCGCAAGCTTTGAATCTCATCATCGCTCATGCAAGGCGCGCATTGCAGTTCCTGCGCCACCGGCACAGTTTCAACGCCGCCGGCAGCGGCCGCCGTATGGCGAATTAGCTTCTGTGAAATCTCCCGCACGGATATCTCGCCGGTAATCTTTCCAACCACCCAGCGATCCGGCGTCACTTCGCCACCGACAACCGCCGAGCCTAAGCCCCACGAACCTTCTATGGCCATCACCGAACGATCCCCGGTCAGGGGACTTCGCGTGAACATGACGCCGGCGGTTCGGGCATCCGCCATGGTTTGAACGACCACGGCCATGGCCACATCCTTCTCCTTGAATCCTCGTTTGCGCCGATAGCTGATCGATTCGACCGAGTAAAGGCTTCCCCAGCAGCTTCGTACCCTTTCTTGAGTCTGCTGTACGCTCTTCACCCACAGATACGTATCCTGCAAACCGGCGAAACTGGCATCGCCCGCGTCCTCTGTAGTCGCCGACGAGCGTACAGCAACGGCGGACTGTACAGCGCCGGCGCCGAGTGCCTCATGCGCCTTCGCAATCACAGAGGCTACATCCGCCGGCAGCGGCATTGCGGCGAATCGCGCGCGTAGCTCTACCGACAAGGCCGCCACTGCCCCAAGATCCTCCGCCGCGAGCGACTCCACCCTCTCACGCACGGGCGCCTCGCGTTCCAGGGCCTGAATGAATCGCTCGAATGCGGCGGTCTTCAAAACAAAGCCGGGCGGCACCGCAATGCCGGCTCGCATGAGTTCGCCAAGACTTCCGCCCTTGCCGCCGACCTCGAGTCGATCGGCAAGCCCGATATCCGCGAACCAGCCGACGAGCGCGGACGAGCACACGGCCAGACTAGTTCAGAATGGTGACGACGCCGCGGCCGCCGTCGACGCGGATGCGTTGACCGTCTTTGATACGCGTCGTGCCGTTGCCGGTGCCCACGACTGCCGGCAGCCCGTACTCGCGCGCGACGATGGCGGCATGGCTCATCGAGCCGCCGATATCGGATACTGCCCCTGCAATTTTATCGAAGATCGGCGCCCACGTGGGATTGGTAATCTGGCAAACCAGAATATCTCCCTTCTTGAGGCGCGAAATTTGCTCCACCGTCGTGACGATGCGGGCGGGGCCCTCGGCGACACCTCGGCACGCGGCGACCCCCCTGATCTCGTCGCTGTTGGGGCCGCTGTCGGCGGACAACCACCGGTCCAGGCTCTCTCGGGTGATTCCCCATAGCATCACGATGGCCGGATCGTCGATCACGTCCGGCACGGCGCCTAAGGCGGGAGCAGTTCCATGTTTCGCCCACTCCGCAAGCGCTGCGCGGCGCTCGGCAACGATCTGCGGCCAGCGTTCAGGCCCGCGCGGCTCAGAGCCGGTGGACCACGCATTCATGAGATCGATGATCGACGATTCAAGCTCATAGTGAGTAAGCTGAAACACATCCTCCGCGTCGGCAAAGAAGCCGTGCGCCGCCAGCAGACCGCCGAATTCCCGAATCTTGTTGAAGAACAAGTTTGTATACCAATGTTCGCAGTAAAATTTGTGACCCTCGACGTAAGGGAAGACGCGATGGGCCAGCGTGATCATCTGATCGTACGCTGCACGGTCATCCTCGGTGGTCAAGAGTTCGCGGTAATCCTCAATAAGCTGCCGGCGTTCGGCTTGCAGCTTCTCAATGGGCCGATGCAGGGACTCGCCGGCCTTGAGCCGGACGACGTACGCCGAAAGGCTGGCGAAGGGCATCGAGAGGTCATCGTTCCAAGCGCGATGGTAGTGATAGAAGCCGTCGCCCACATTGATGTTGAACCACGGGTTGCGGGATGTCTCGAGCTCCTCAAGCCACTCGCGCCCCGGCCGGCCCGTCTTCTTTAGTGAGGCGATGATTTCATCCGCCGAAGCCCCGTCATGGAAGGCCTCGTCCACGCCGAGCTCCACGGCGCAGCGGGCAAGCCGCCGCAATTCATCGTCAGGACGAAAAATTTCCGCATCGAAACCGGCCACCATGCGTGCAATGGTCTGGTCAGTGATTTCCGGGAACGCCTTTTTGCAGAACTCGAAGAACGTCATGTAGGCGCCATACCCAAGCAGAAGAAATTCGAAGTGGTGATGCCACATCCTGAAATAACCTTCGAGGGTCTTCTGGTAGGTATCGAGCAGAATGTGATTCGATGCCACCCCGCGGCCGGCGTGCACGTTGGCGAGCGGCTCCAACTCCGGCAGCTCAGGCCTGGGAAGCGACCGAGCGTCTTCGATCAACTTCAGCATCTTCCCGCGCCACTGATCGTAGAGGCGTTCCCAGTTTTCGTAGTAATAGAACGCGCGCTTTTTGAATTCCTCGAGGCGAATCGCGATTTCGGCGGGATCGGTTACCGAGTTGCCTCCGATGTACACGCGTCCGTTGATGATCCGGTGATCGATGCCAAGCGTGGTCGGAAGACAGTGCACACGCGTATTCACCGCGCCTAGCGCGCAATACGCGGCCTCCGCGGTCACCATGTCGAATGCCGACATCGGCTCCGGAAAATGCATCGAATTGTAGAACCAGAAGCGCTGATCATCTGCGGCACAGAATTGCGTGTAATACGGGTATGCGGCCTGCGCGCTTTCCGTACCCGGCACGATCTTCAACGAGCTGGGCAGCGGAAATTGCTTGGGTGTTATCGATGCGTTCATGCGTGTCGACATCATACTGGCGACGCCGCCTACTATACGCGCGCACCAGCGCGCAACACAGTTGGTCTAGGAGCGCAACCGGATCTGACTGAGCGCGACCCCGGCGGCGCTACCCTTTCAGTCCCTTCCTCTGCCGTTTGTAGCCCTCGCGGCGGGTCTTCTCAAAACCAGTGCGCTGCTCGAATCCCGGATCGGGCGGGTAGTCGCGGAAGTCCTGCAGAATCTCGCCGAACAGTTCGCCGAGTTCGTCCTTGAACTCGGGATGGGTGAATATGTGGAAGCGGTTCTCGCGCATCGCTTCCAGCACCCGGGCCGCGATCACATCAGGTTCCATGCCAAACTCGTGGATTTCAGCGAGCCGCTTCACGTTGCCGGCATCGACCGGTTTCGCATCGCGCTTGAGGCCCTTTGGACGGATGTCGTTGCTCGCATAAATGTAGGACTTTACCAGTCCGGGGCAAAGCACCGAAACGCCGATGCCATGCGGCGCGAGACTGGCCCGCAGCGATTCTGACAGGCCGCGCACCGCAAACTTGGTGGTGTTGTAGATGGCCGGCACGCCGGCGGCGAGAAATGCGGCCATCGACGCCGTATTGACGATGTAACCGCCCTTGCCGGCCGCCACCATGCGAGGCGCGAAAGTCATCACGCCGTTGATGGGGCCGTGCAGGTTGACGCCCATCACCCAATCCCAATCGTCGTAGCTCGATTCCTCGGCAGTCTGGAACAAGTTGACGCCGGCATTGTTGAACAGCAAGCTGACTGGTCCGAATTTTGACTCGACCTCATCGGCCGCCCGCGCTAGGGCATCGCGCGAGGAGACATCGACTTGCACCCCGATGGCTTTTGGATTGTTGAGCGTCCGCAGTGCCTGATCGATCGACTCGGCTCGGATATCGGCAACCGCGACCCTGCAGCCCTCTGCCAGCAGCGCGCGCACCAGTCCGATCCCAATCCCATTGGCGCCGCCGGTGACAAACGCGGTGCGGCCTGCAAAATCTTTCATGCCTTTAGTCCTTTTTGGCGCGCGGCTTCCGCCGCGTGAATGGGGTTGCGAAACAGCATGCTGAACGTGTGCTTATATTCTTCGTTTTCGGGCAGGTCGGGTACGGCCGCGCACATGGCCTGCGCGCGGTCCTCGATCCCCTGCCGAAACTCGCTATGGGTGATAATGTAGAGTTCATCATTGAGGATGCCGTGCAGCACACGCTCGCCGATCTGCTCCTTGGTGCGGTAGAGATGAAAGAAGTTGCCGCCTTGTTGGCGGCGTTTATCCGCCTCGGCGTAGCCCGTATCTGCGAGAGCGGCCGGGCGCGTCTCGCCCGCCTTGGCGATGTTCGATTGTACTGCACCGGGGCAAAACGCCGAGCAGATGATGCCCTGCGGCTCGAGTTCGCCGCGCATGCATTCCATCATCGCAACAGCCGCGCCTTTGGACGTGCCGTAGATGGTGGCGCCTGGATGCGGCATCAGACCCGACATTGAGGCCGTGTTGACAATGTGCCCGCCTTCACCGTGTCTTTGGATGCGCGGCAGGATGGTGACGATGCCGTTGATGGTGCCCCCGAGATTCACTCCCATCACCCAGTCCCAGTCGGCGTACGTCGCATCGGCCGCAGGGCCGACGACGGCTACGCCGGCATTATTGCAGAGCATATGGATCTTGCCGAAACGCGCTTCCGCCGCGTCGGCCGCGAGCGCGAAGTTTTTACGGTCGGTCACGTCGAGCTTGAGCGCGAGGATGCGCTCGGGCTCGCGCAGCTCAGCTTTCGCTGCGGTTAGATGATCGTCGCGAATATCCCCGATCACGACGTTCATGCCCGCGCCCGCCAGTGCTTTGGCTATGCCAAGCCCGATGCCACTCGCGCCGCCGGTCACGAACGCGGTCTTACCAGCCAAATTCTGCATACAATCCAATCCTCTTATGTATGATGTTTCTCACATTGTATCGAACACATACAAATCAATGTGAAACAAATCGGGGAGTGATACATGGCAACGGCAACCCCTGGAGTAATTGCAACCGCATCACACGCGATACCCGGCCCACAGCCCTGGCCTTCGCGCCGCGCTGCCTATTACGCGCTCGCAGTCATTATCCTTGCGACGATGCTGAATTTTTTTGACGCGGGCGTGTTCGGAATCATGGCGCAACGCATCAAGGTCGACTTCCAACTCACCGACGAGCAATTGGGGTTTCTGATCGGCCCGGCCAACGTCGTCTTCTATGTATTGGTCGGTATCCCGATGACGCGGCTCGTGGACATCTACCCGCGCAAGATCGTGCTTGCGTGCGGAATCGCCGCGATCGGCGGCATCACCGCGCTCGGCGGGCTCGCGCAAAATTTTACGCAACTTTTTTCCAGCCGCATGCTGGTGGGTGCCGGCGGGTCGGCCCACGCGCCAGGCGCCTACTCAATGCTAGCCGATCTGTTCCCGCCGGAGCGGCTGCCGCGCGCCATCGGCTTTTTGCAACTCGGGTTCATCGGCGGCAGCGCGTTGGGAATATTTCTGGGCGGCCATCTTGTCCACTGGGCTGCCATCTGGCCGGTAAGCCAATGGATGGGCCTTGCCATACACGGCTGGCAATGGATTCTGATGATGGTTGGGGCGCCCGGCCTGCTAATTTCCGCACTCTTGCTGTTGGCGAAAGAACCTCCCCGGCGCGGCGCTAGCGTGCAGGGCAAGTCTTTGCCGGTGAAGGTGGTGCTGCGGGAAATTTGGGCACGAAAGGCCATCTATCTCCCGCTGTTCATTGGACTCGCTTTCAGCGCCACTCAGGCAATCGGCATGCAGGCGTGGCGCGCGCCTTTCCTCATCAGAACCTATGGCTGGAATGAGGCCAAGATCGGCAATTGGCTGGGATTCACGTTCCTGGCGGCATCCCTCATTGGTGCCGTTCTCGGTACGGTTTTGGTCGAAGCCTTAAGCAAGCGCTACAAGGACGCCCACGTACGCGCAGCCACCATATTGTTTGCCGCGGCAGCACCTTTTGAGATCATCGCGCCGCTGATGCCGTCGGGCGAGCTTTCCTTGCTCTGCCTTGGGGTGGCAACGATGTGCGGACTTGCTTCGGCCGTGCCGCAAAACTCCGCTATTCAGCGCATCACGCCGAATCAGATGCGTGGTCAGATCACCGCCATTTACCTGTTCATGTTCATCGTCTTCGGCGCGCTGGGCGGTCAGTTGATCGGCTCCATCACGCAGCGGCTCTTTCACTCCGATGCGGACTTGTGGAAGACCATTGTATTGACGGCCTCGGTCCTCATGCCGCTCGCCGCGTTCGCCATTTCGCGTGGAATCAAGCCCTACGGTCGGGAAGTCAAACGGCTCGAGGCTCTGGAGCCGGGAGCGATCTGATCGATCCACGCATGCATGGCCGCGGCGACCGCATGCGGCTGCTCGGCGGGCGCCATGTGCCCCGCATCGTCAATGGCCACCAGCGTTGCCTCAAGTATCTGCCGGCGCATTTCCTCGTGCTGCGTCAAGGGCGACCATGTATCGGCAGTGCCGCTCGCGAGAAGCGTCGGAACTTGTATGGTAGGCAAGACCAGAACGGCATCCGGCCGCTCGAGCAGCGCCTTGGTCTGCGCAGCAAAGCTCTCCTCGGTCTGACGCTCAACCATTGCCTGCAATTTCGGCATTACCTCCGCGATGCGGCTTTTCGAGGCGCCCATCATGGGCGGGAGCCAATCAGCAGCGACGGCGGACATTCCGCGTTCTCGGGCCAATTTCACCAGCCGGCCGCGACTCTCGATTTCTCCTGCTCGGAGCGGATGCACTCCGGTGTTCAGGAGCGCGAGGCCCAGTACACGTTCTTTCGCTTGTCGAAAGACTTCCAAAGCAACCCTCCCACCCATGGAATGGCCCGCGACTAAGAACTGTTCTGGCGCCATTTGCAGAACATGCTCCGCCATCGCCGGAATTGAATCGAATCCCTGGAATGAGACGATCCGCAGCTTCGCCGCGGAGGCTAGATCCTGCGCCGCATCCAACCACACGGTCTCATCGCACAGCAATCCCGAAAGAAGGAGTAACGAACGCATGGACGCGTATTCTACAAGCGTTGCGCGCTAAGATTCGTCTGCGAGCGCAACCCGATGGAGTCGATCAATGAAAGAAGTAATCGTCGTCGGGGGCGGCCCAACCGGGTTTGTGAGTGCGCTCGGGCTCGCGAAGGCAGGAGTCCGCGTAACTGTAATCGAGTCGGAAGCCAAAATCGTCAATTCGCCCCGCGCTGCCGTTTACCACTGGTGCGTTCTCGAAGGACTGGAGAAGCTCGGCATACGGGAATAGGTGGAGAGGACGGGCTTTTCCAAGCAGGACTACACCTATCTGGTGCTCAAGACCGGTGAGCGCATTGAATTTAGTTTAGAGGTGCTCAACGGGCGCACGCCCTTTCCCTACAACCTGCATCTTGGGCAGCACCAGCTCGCCGAGATCGCCTTGCGTCGGCTGGTCGAATATCCACACGCAAGTGTTCGCTTCAATACGCGATTGATCAGCCTGACTCAAGACCAAGAAGGTGTAACGCTCCAGCTGATGACTCCCAACGGGCCTGAACAACTGCGCGCGCAGTGGGTGGTGGGCGCGGATGGGGCGGGCAGCACGGTCCGTGGGCAGCTGGCGCTGGACTTCGAAGGCATCACCTGGCCGGAACGCTTCGTCGCAACGAATGTTTTCTTCGACTTTGAGCGCCATCACTACGCCCGGGCCACTTTTCTCATAGATGAAGTCCACGGTGCCGTCATCGCCAAGCTCGATAACTCCGGACTGTGGCGCTGCACCTACATGGAAGACGCAGCTCTGCCCGAGAAAACTATCCTGGAGCGGTTGCCGCGAGTTTATGAAGCGATTCTGCCCGGGGCTGGCGACTACAAGATCGATCTCGCGGCACCCTATCGGATGCATCAGCGCTGCGCGCCGCGCTTTCGCGTCGGTCGCGTCGTTCTCGCAGGAGACTCTGCGCATGTGACAAATCCCACTGGCGGACTCGGGCTGACTTCCGGACTTCTTGATTGCTTCGCACTGTATCCTGCACTGGTCGCGGTCATTTCGGGTGGTGCGGATCCCGCGATTCTCGATCGGTACTCAGAGGCACGCCGCGAGATATTTCTGAACCGCGTCTCGCCGCAGGCGGTTGCCAACAAACGGCTGATCTTCCACGCGAACGGTGGCGGCAAGCGTCTCGAGGATGCACTCTCGGCGCTGCGGCGTCTTCCGACGGACCGAGACTATCTGCTGCAGCGCCTTATGTTTCTCAAGTCCTTGGAGACCCCGCCTTTGCTCGGCTAGGAATCAACCGGCATGTTCAACGCGATGCGCTTCATAAATTGACCCCGCCAAGACCAATTAGTATGCTACACGAACCATCTTACGGTGGCCGTAGGCGTCGCGTTTTCCTGTCCCGATACCTTGGGGAGTTCCAGAAATGGCAACAGTACTATCGCAAGTGAATCCTGCAGAATCCTTTTCTCAGCCGGATTATTCCATCGCGGCCAAGCGCGTCCTGGCTCGCAATCCGGCGCTGTTCATCAACAATGAATGGGTCAGCTCAACGCACGGTGCGACGATCGCGGTCGAAGACCCCTCGACGGGCAGAGAAGTCGGACACATCGTCGATGCCTCCGACGCTGACGTAGATCGCGCGGTGAGCGCCGCTCGAGCCGCCTTTGATGATGGGCGTTGGTCGAACCTGCCGCCGGGCAAGCGGGAACGCATCATCAACAAGCTCGCTGATTTGATAGAAGCGCACGCGCTCGAATTCGCCGAACTTGAGGCCATCGATAATGGCAAACCGGTTGGCATGGCCACTGTCGTGGACATCCCTGCCGCCGTCGATCATTTGCGCTATATGGCCGGATGGGCCTCCAAACTGGGCGGCGATGTAATCGAGCCGCAATCGATGCCGCGCGGCACTGTATTCAGCTACGTGTCGCGCGAACCCGTCGGCGTCGCCGCCCAGATCGTGCCGTGGAATTTCCCGCTGCTGATGGCGACCCTCAAGATCTCTCCGGCCTTGGCGGCGGGCTGCACGCTCATTCTGAAGCCGGCCGAGCAAACCTCGGTCACAGCATTGCGCCTCGCCGACTTCGTGGCCGAAGCCGGCTTTCCGCCGGGCGTCATCAACGTGATCACGGGCAACGGCCACACCGCAGGCGATCGATTGGTCAAGCACCCAGGCGTCGACAAGATTGCGTTCACCGGTTCGACCGAGGTCGGAAAGATCATCAATCGCAACGCCACCGATACGCTGAAGCGCGTCACTCTCGAGCTTGGCGGGAAATCGCCCGTGGTGGTGATGCCCGATGTGAACGTCGATGAGGTGGCGGCCGGCGCGGCGGGTGCGATTTTTTTCAACTCGGGCCAGGTTTGCATCGCCGGCTCGCGGCTGTTCGCACACCGCTCGATTTTCGATCGCATGGTCGAAGGCGTTGCGGCCGCGTCCGCCTTCTGGAAGCCCCGGCCCTCCCTCGATCCTCAAGGGCACATGGGCCCACTCGTGTCGAAGGAACAGTTCGACCGCGTAATGGGATACATCGAAGCGGGCAAGCGCGACGGCGCATCCGTCGCGGTGGGCGGCGATGCAGTGTCCTCGAACGGGTACTATGTGAATCCAACGGTGCTGGTAAACGTGAAGCCCAACATGAGCGTCGTGCGGGAGGAGATTTTCGGACCCGTGGTCGTCGCTCAGCGCTTCGATGATCTCGATGAAGTCGCGAAGGCAGCCAACGATACCTGCTACGGTTTGGGCGCGGGCATTTGGACCAAAGACGTGTCCGCCATGCATCGGCTCGCAGCCAAGATCAAGGCCGGGACGGTATGGGGCAATTGCCATGCCATCATCGATCCGGCGCTGCCCTTCGGCGGATTCAAACAGTCCGGATTCGGCCGCGAGCAGGCACGGCAGGGTATCGAGGCCTACACGGAATTGA